>WFUE01000132.1 GCA_015485125.1 Lysobacterales bacterium
AGTATGTGACCGACGAGTGCGCCCCCTCCAACGCGGCATGGCGAAAAACAAGCCGCTCAAAACCGCTCAATGCCAAATGTTGACATCCTCTCCACCCGCCCTGATCTCATCCGCCAACTGTTCGATGAAGCGCTGAAAGCTGGGCTGGGCTTTCCAGGCACCACTCAGGGCGTATTCCAGCACGGCCATGGTGTGAAAGCCCTTGAGCATGCCGTCGGTACGGATGATTTCCTGGCCGTTGATATCGAACAGAGCCAGAGTGGGAAAATCATTGACATTGAGCTGTTCGGCCCAGGCACGGGCGGTGGTGCGCTGCCCGGCGGGGGTGATGACCGGGGTGTCGGCGGTGGCGTCCAGCTGCACTACGTCCATTTTTTCCACCCGCTGGCGGATTTCCGGCCGCTTGAGCAGGTCGGCATGCCATTGCTCGCAACGCTGGCAGCCGGGGTATTCGAACATCACCAGCAGAGGCCGCTGGGCCGGGATGCGGCTGCGATCGAGCATGTAGGGTGGTTTCATCAGGAATGGCTCGGCCACCATGGTGGCCTTTTCGGCTTGCAGCAGCTTTTGCGCCTTCAGCCAGCGGCCGAAGGGCATTTCACCGGAAGGGTGTTCATCCAGATAACGCAGGATCTGCAAAAAGGCTTGCGGATCGCGATAACCGTTGACCCGCAACGCCGGCTTGCCGCTCTGGTCGAGAAAGATCAGGGTGGGGGTGAATTGCACCCGGTAGGCGGCGGCCAGGGTCTTTTCGGTGTAGGGCTGCTGATCCAGGCCGATGACCTCCCGATCACCCCACATGTTGATATCCAGCAGGTCGAAGCGTTTGAGCAGTTCGGTTTTCACCTGCTCGTCGGCCAGGGTTTCGTTGACCAGCTTGGCGCAGTAGGGGCAGCCGTTCTGGTAGAAATAGAGCAGCAGACGGCGGTTTTCCGCCGCCAGTTCGGCCACATCCTCCGGCAGTTCCAGAAAGGAATGGCGAAACCAGTCCGGGTGCTCGGCCTGGGCCGCACCCAGAAAACGGCCCGTTTTTTCCGAGGCCTGTTCCGCTGCCTGTAACGGCAGACCGATACAGGTCAACAACAGTGCCAAAGCCAACAGATAGCGCTTCATTTCACCCTCCCGCGGTTTTCCCGTCTGTATCTTTTGTGGACTGCGAAGACGGGCCGGGGTTCCCTTACCAGCGGTCCAGATCTCCGTCCGAGGCGATCTTTTCATCCTCGTAGGGTGCGGTCTTGCGCCGGTAGAACTCCGCCGCCACGCAGTGCAGCACACCCATTACTTCGTTGTGGTCGGCATAGCGCATTTCCTGCCCGTAGATGCGGTCGATGAGCATGCTGACGATGTAGTTGAGATGGCCGGGGCGGGCCATGCGGTCTTCCGGCACCAGCCGGGCGAGGGTTTCGATGGCCTCGATGTACTGGCCACGATCTTTCAGGGGAATGTAGGGCATGTCATGCTCCAAAACGTTGTTGAACTTGCTCGCGGGTTGGAAAGGCGGTGGTGGTACCGGGCCTTTCCACCGCCAGGGCCGCCACCTGGCTGGCCCGTTGCAGCAGGGCGGGCCAGTCCGGTGTCAGCCCGTGATCCAGCTGTTCGGCCAGGCCAGCGGCCAGGGCACCGCTGAAGGCATCACCCGCGCCGGTGGTATCCACTGCCTCCACTGCTTCGGGTAGCACGCGAAAGGCCTGTTCGGCATCGTCATCCACGGCGGCCAGCGCCCCCATCTGCCCCAGTGTGAGAATGCAGGCAGCCGGGCTGAGGGTGCGCGAGAAGGCGTGCAGTTGCGCTTCCGCCTCCATCCAGTAGTCCGGGTGCAGTTCCAGCTGGCGGTGCTGTTTGAGATACCAGGCAAATTCGGTTTCATTGGGGGTGATGAGGTCGGCCCATTGCCAGATTTCTTCCGGTATGTCCTCGCGCAGGGGGGCGGGATTGAGGACGGTGAACACCCCGTGCTCGCGCGCCAGTTGCAGCGCGGCCAGCACGGCGGCTGGATTCACTTCCATCTGCACCAATAGCACCCTGGCTTCGGCAATGGTGCTTTCCAGTGATTGTACGTGGGCCTCCGAAAGTGCGGCATTGGCACCGGCGGCCACCACGATCAGGTTTTCACCGCTGTCGTCCACGGTGATGCTGGCCACGCCGGTATGACTGTCTTCCACCCGCTGCAGATGGGCGGCTATGCCCTCCTGTTGCAGAAAATTCCGGGCCGTTTCGCCGTGACTGTCCGGCCCGATGGCACCGATCATGGCGGTTTCCACCCCCATGCGCGCCGCGGCCACGGCCTGGTTGAGGCCCTTGCCACCGAGGCAGGTGCTGTACTGGCCCAGCCGCGTTTCACCCGGCGCGGGAAACTGGCCGGTCCGGAAAATCAGGTCCTGATTCAAGGACCCCACTACCACCAATGCGGCCATGTGCTTTTCAATCTCCGGGAAAAGTGGCAATGTTGCCTGCAATAGACACAATAGACAAGAAACATGGGCGCGCGCATTCTCTATATCGACGACGAGGCCGGCAATCGCATGCTGGTGGGCAAGATCCTGCAGAAGGCCGGTTTCGACTACCATGAGGCGGCCACCGGGCTGGAAGGGCTGGAACAGGCGCGGCAACTGCGGCCGGACCTGATTCTGATGGACATGAACCTGCCGGATCTGGATGGCTACGCCGCCACCACCCGCATCAAGTCCATGCCGGAGCTGACCGATACGGTCGTCGTCGCCCTGACCGGCCACAGCATGGAGGGCGACCGGGAGCGCACCCTGGCCGCCGGTTGTGACGGCTATATCGCCAAGCCCATCCAGATCCGCGAGTTGCCGGGCCAGTTGCAAGCCTATCTGGATGGCCGCAAGGAGCAGATCGACGATGCAGAACGGGAAAGCTACCTGCGCGAGTTCAGCGCCAAGCTGGTGCAGGAATTGGAGCAGAAGGTGCGGGAGCTGTCCGCCGTCAACCATACGCTGGAAGAACGGGTGGAAGAGAAGGTGCGCGAGCTGGACCAGACCCGGCAGAAGCTGCTGCAGGCCGACAAGATGGCCTCTATTGGTCAACTGGCCGCCGGGGTGGCGCACGAGATCAACAACCCCGTGGGTTTCGTCAGTGCCAATCTCGACCACCTGAGCCGGGACAGCCGCGCCCTGCTCAAGCTGATCAAGCGCTATGAACGGCTGGAGAAAAAGCTGCCGGATGACGACCCGCTGTTGCAGGAAATCCGCCAGCTGAAGGACGAGATCGACCTGCACTACATCCAGGAAGACCTGCCGGAACTGCTGAACGAGACCCGTGACGGGCTGGAGCGGGTACGCCGCATCGTGCAGGACCTCAAGGATTTTTCCCACTCCGGCAAGAGTGAGTGCGAACGGGTGGATGTGCACAAGCTGCTGGATTCCACCCTGAATATCATCTACAACGAGCTGAAATACAAGGCCGCCATCCGCCGGGAATATGGCGAGCTGCCACTGATCCAGGGCATGCCGGGCAAGCTCAACCAGGTGTTCATGAACCTGCTGGTCAACGCCGGCCATGCCATCGAGAAGAAGGGTACCATCACCCTCCGCACCGGGCGGAAGGGCGACGAGGTGTGGATCGAGATCGAGGACGACGGCAAGGGCATGAGCCCGGAGGTGCAGCAGCGCATCTTCGAGCCCTTTTTCACCACCAAGGAAATCGGTACCGGCACCGGCCTGGGTCTTTCCCTCAGTTACGGCATCATCCGCGACCACCATGGCCGCATCGAGCTGGAAAGCGAGGAAGGCCGGGGCACCACTTTCCGCATCTGGCTGCCCGTCAACCAGCCTTGCACGGGGAAAGAAGCGCCATGAGTACGGAAGCGGCCTATACCTTCTTTGGCGTGGTTTTTCTGGCCGCGGGGGCGGTAATCCTGTTTTTTCTTCTGCGCCAGCTGCGCCGGGCCTGGCACAGCCGCCAGTGGCCACGGGTGCGCGGCGTCATCCGCCAGAGCGATACCCGGCGCAAGGTGTTCTATGCCAGCCCCAGCCACCCCGCGGACAAGGTGGAAACCACCGTGCTGGATTTTCGCTATGACTACACGGTTCACCGGCAAGCCTACACCGGCACCCGGGTGACACTGTCCGATAAAGTGGTCAAGACAGGCCGCCAGTTGCAGCGGCGGGTGGAGCAATTCCCGCCGGGCAAGCGGGTGGATGTCTATTACAATCCGGAGAACCCCGCCGAAAGCGTACTCATACCCGGTGCCGGCCTGTATCACTTCACGCCGCTGATCACCCCCTTGCTGATGATGGCCGTCGGCATCTGGCTGCTGGGCATGGGCGGCCTATTCAGCTGACCGCTTTCAGCCAAAGGCAAAATGCTTCTCCAGCGCGGCCAGCAGGCTGCGCAGTTCCCCCAGTTGCAGGGCGCGCAGGCCATCCAGCTCGGCCTTGAGGTCGACCCCATCGAAATCATCCAGTTGGTCGGTGACCTGATCGGTAAAGCGCAGGCGACGAATGATCAGGCCGTTTTGCAGTACAAACTCCAGCCGCTCGTCCCATTGCAGGGCCAGCTTTTCCGCCACCATGCCCTGATCCAGCAGGCGGTTGACTTCCTCGGAGGGTAGCTCCAGCTTGCGGCAACGCACCACCGCGCCCTGTTCGCTTTCGCGCAGGTCGCATTCCTCGCCCAGTTGAAAGCCGGGTTCGCACTCTCCGTGGCGCAACCAGTGGCTGAGGGTTTGCACATGGCTGGCCTGTTCGGCCACCGGCTGGACGGGAAAGCTGCCCAGTACGTGGCGTAGGGCATCGCAGACCCGTTCGGCCTGCTTGCTGCTGGCGCTGTCCACCAGCAAGCGGTGGTTGCGGAAATCCACGATGGCCTGCAGCTGCCGGGTTTGCACGAAGGCCTGTGGCAGCAGTTCCTGCAACACGGCATCCTTCAGCGCCATGCGCTCCTTGCGCTGCACCGGGCGGCCTTCCCGCTGTTCGATCTGCTGCACCCGCTCGCCCACGGCCTGATGCACCACGCCGGCCGGCAGCAGCTTCTCGCTGACGCCCAGGGTGATATAGGCGGCATCGTCCAGCACATGCAGCAGCATCTCCTCATCCGGGCCGAAGGGTGAAACCCAGCCGGTACGGCTCAGTTCCAGCGCGCCACAGTCCTGCAAGGGGTATTCGGCCAGGGCCTCGGACAGGGTTTCCTCGTCGGGCAGGCCGTCCGGCTCGATTTCAAACAGGGTCAGGTTCTTGAACCACATGATCGTCCACTCGTGCGTCTCGGGCGCGCCAGTCTACCGGAAAGGCCCGGGTTTTTCCCGTGTGTTTTTGCTTTGCTCAGGCAGACCGGCGCATGTCGATATGGGGAATGCCGTCTTCGTCATAGACGGTGCCATGGGGTCGAAAGCCGTGCGCGCCGTAATAAGCTTGCAGATGCGCCTGGGCCGCCAGCCACAGCGTCTGCCCCGGCCAGCGGCGTTCACATTCGGTCAGGGCCGCGCGCATCATGACATGGCCCAGCCCCTGGCCACGGAAAGTACCTGCGGTGGCCACCCGGCCGATGGATGGGCCGGGAAAGCGCTCACCCGGTGGCAAAAGACGCACGCAGCCGGCCAGCACATCGCCCCGGTACCACAGGCCATGCACGGCCTGGCGGTCGAGGCCGTCCAGTTCCGGATAGGGGCAGGTCTGCTCCACCACGAACACATCCACCCGCAGTTGCAGCAGGTCATAGAGCTGGTCTACGTTCAGCTCGGCAAAGCCACGCCAGAGGGCGACAGGTTCAGCGGTAGTCATCCAGTACCTCTTCCATGCGCTGGAAAACCTGCTTGAGCAGGGGTGGTTCCGGCAGCAGGGTGGTGCGGAAGAAGCGGTTGGAGTCGAAGTTGAAACTGGAGCCAGGCACGATGAGGATGTGCTGTTTCTGCAACAGGTCCAGCGCGAACTGCTGGTCGTCGAACGCCGGCAGCGCATCGGCATCCACCTGGGGGAAGGCATACATGGCCCCTTTGGGGGTGACCATGTGCAGGTAGCGGCTTTCGGCCACCGCTTCCACCGCCGCCTGGCGTGCCTCGTACAGGCGGCCGCCGGGGCTGACCAGATCCCGGATGCTCTGATAGCCGCCCAGAGCCGTCTGCACCGCCCATTGCCCCGGTACATTGCTGCACAGGCGCAGGGAGGCCAGCAGATCCAGGCTGTGCAGATATTGCTCGGCCCGGTCCACCGTGCCATTGAGCACCGCCCAGCCCACCCGGTAGCCGCAGGCGCGATAGGCCTTGGACAGGCCGCTGTAGGAGATGCACAGCGTGTCCTTGACCAGCGTGGCCATGGGCACGAACTCCACCTCGTCGTAAAGCACCTGGTCGTAGATTTCATCCGCCATCATGACCAGCCCGTGGCGCTCGGCCAGTTCCGCCAGTGCCTCCAGAGTCTGACGGCTGTAGACCGCGCCGGTGGGGTTGTTGGGGTTGATGACCACGATGGCGCGGGTGTGCCTGGTGATGCGCGCCTCGATGGCGGCCAGATCCGGTTCGAAACCCTTTTCCACCGGGCAGGGATAGTGCACGGCCTTGCCCCCGTTGAGAATGACCGCCGCCGTCCACAGCGGGTAGTCCGGGCTGGGTACCAGCACTTCATCGCCGGGGTTGATCATGGCCCGCAGGGTCAGATCGATCAGTTCGCTGACGCCGTTGCCTATGAATACCTGCTCGGCGTTGACATCCATCACCCCGCGGCTCTGCTGTTGCATCACCACCGCTTCCCGCGCCGGGAAGATGCCCTTTTGGTGGGCGTAGGGCTCGGCCGCGCCCAGGTTCTCGATCATGGCCAGACGCATGGTCTCCGGCGTGCGGAAACCGAAGCGGCCCGGGTTGCCGATGTTCAGGCGGATGATTTCATAACCCTGGCGTTCCAGCTGCTGGGCCATGCGCGACAATTCGCCGCGGATTTCGTATTTCACACCCTTGAGGGCACGGCTGACGGGGATGTTATGGGGCATGTCGAGGCCAAAAAAACGGGGAATGCCAGCGAATCTAGCCGGTTTGCGCGGGCGTGTCGAGCTGCTCTTGTGGGAGGGCGTTTTCCGGGGCCACCCCATATTCCAGTACCATCTTGCCCCGGCCGGTCACCAGAATGCGCAAGCGCAGGGAAGGAAACCAGAGGATGCGGTTGCCATCGATACCATCACGGATTTCCGGCTGCCGGCCGAAACGGCGGGCCAGTACTTCATCGGGAATGCCACGGGCATCCGGCAGAAAACTGATGCCCTCCACCGCGCTGTCGGCCAGTGGCCCGCCCTGCCAGGGGTTGAGGGTATATTTCCAGCCACCCTGCCGGGCCGGTTTCTTGCGCACACCGGTCAAATCCAGCGCCGGTGGCAGGGCCAGGCGCGCGATCAGCTTGCCGGTGATGCCGCGGGCTTCCACCTTGCCGAAAAAGGCTTCCGCGCTGCGCTGCCCATTACCATCCACGAACACCACCACCTTCTCCGGCTGGCCCAGTTGTGCGGTGGCCTGCAACAAGGGGGTATGGCCCAGGGTTACACCAAAGACCCGTAACCCCTTCTCTGTAGTCTGAATATCCCAGGGAGAGCTGTTCAGCTGCCGGTACTGGGGCGACCGCCCCATGAGGTACAGCCCCACCATGGCCAGCGCCAGTGCCAGCAGGATCGAGAGAACGGTTTTCATCGCTGCCGCTTCCGCTTTTCTGTTAGGCTTTTCATCATCGCCTACCGGGAAGATTGCGTCCACTACCATGGCCTTGCTCAAACGCGCCAAAGATCAAACCTGTCCGCTCTGTCACGGCAAGCTGGTGTTTCATTTCCATCAGGACGATGAGCGCCCCTATCTGCGCTGTTACCGCTGTTTGCTGGTCTTTGTGCCCGAAAGCCACCACCTGAGCCCGGTGGAAGAAAAGGCGCAGTACGACCTGCATGACAACCGGGACACGCCCGCCTATCGTGATTTCCTGCAACCGGCGCTGGATGCCGTGCGCCAGCGGGTGGCCGCCGGCGCCGAAGTGCTGGATTTCGGCTGCGGCCCCGGCCCGGTGCTACGGGCCATGCTGGAGGAAGCCGGCTACCGCGCCCAGGCGTATGATCCACTTTACCGCGACGACCCCGCCCTGTTGCGGGAAAAGCACTATAAGGCCATCACCGCCACCGAGGTGGTGGAACATCTGCGCCAGCCAGCCGAAACCCTGCGGCAACTCTGGCAATGGCTGGCACCGGGCGGCTGGCTGGTAATCATGACCGACCGGGTGCAGGATCAGCCCCATTTCGCTCAGTGGCACTACATCCGCGACCCCACCCACATCGCCTTCTTCAGCGATGGCACGCTGCAATGGCTGGCACAGCAATGGCAGGCCGAGCTGGAACTGCCCGGCCCGCGGCTGGCGGTCTTCCAC
>WFUE01000133.1 GCA_015485125.1 Lysobacterales bacterium
ACCGGCTGCTTGGGCAGGGTGAAATGCTGCTGGTCCAGCAAATCCACGCCGCATTCCAGCTGGCTGATCCAGTCCAGAAACTGGCCCACCTGTTCGCCGGTGAAGCAGGGGCCGTGCTGGGGCACCATCTTGTCGATGTCCAGCCCGCGCACCATGTCGGCCCACAGGCGGCAGACCTTGTTGCCGGCCATGTAGCGGCGGTGGAAGCCTTCCATGTGCGGAATGTGGGCCTGGAAGTCGCTGACCGGGCCGTTGACGCCCTCCACCACCGAGGCACCCATGTCGCCGGAGAACAGGATCTTGCTCACCGGGTCGTAGAACTGGAAGTTGCCCACCGAATGGAGGAAATGTGCCGGAATGGCATGAATATGCATGTCACCCAGTGGAATCAACCCGCCGGCATCGTCGATGGGCAGCACCCGATCGAAGATATTGCTGCCTTCCCGGCTCTGGGCGAAAGCCGAGGCCAGATGGGGCACGAAACGCGACCACAGGCGGGAAATGGCCACCTTCGCCGGGGTGCGCTTCACCCAGTTGCCCAGGGCGGAGATGATGTCCGGGTCCTGGTGCGAGGCCAGAATCAGATCCAGATTCTCCGGTTTGACATAGCGGCTCAGCGCCATGGTCAGTGGCACATAGGTCAGCTCGCCGCCGGGGTCGATTACCGCCGCGTGCTCGCCATGGAGAATGAGAAACTGGTTGGACTGGATGCCTTCGCCCTGTACCAGCCCGGTGAAGCTGATGCAGCGGTGGTGGCCGTCGTCGTAGAGGATCACTTTCTGATTCATGTTGTGCTTCTTGATTGATGGTTCAATACCAGGGGAAGAGCATGGTACCGGCTTGTTACCTTGAAATGAACAAACTGCCCGCTCATTTGCGTTTTGATTGCCCTCGATCAACAACCCAGCCACTGCCGCCACAGGGTCTGTACCACCGCCGCGGGCTCCGGGGCCGTATTCAGCAACAAGCCGTCACCGTTCAGATGGGATTGATGCGCCCGAGCCAGAAAACATTCCAGCGCCGCCTGCAACGGGCGGCGCGTATCCGCTTGCAGCAGGCCGCTTTCTTCACAGGCACTGAGCAGTCCGTACAGGCTGCGAGGTTGCAGCAGAGCCGGATGGGCATGGCCGTGGGCCAGCACCGCATACTGCAGGATGAAATCCAGGTCCACCAGCCCGCCGGCGCTGTTTTTCAGATGAAAGCCGCTGGCCGGTGGCGGCTTTTCGCGGCGCATGCGCTGGCGCATGTCGCAGATTTCCGCCCGCAGAACGGCCCGGTCCCGTGGGCGGGCCAGCACTTCCGCCCGCAGGGCTTCGAAATCTTCCGCCAGCTCCGGCGCCTCACCCAGCAGGCGCGTCTTGACCAGTGCCTGTTGTTCCCAGGTCCAGCTCTTTTCCCGCTGGTAGCGGGCGAAGGCCTGAAAGGTGGTGACCAGCAGGCCGGCATTGCCGTTGGGCCGGAGACGCAGGTCCAGCTCGTACAACTGGCCGGCGGTGGTGCGGGTGGTGAGCAGATGCACGAAGCGCTGGGCCAGGCGCACCTGATAGACCGCCGTGGGCAGGGCGCGTGGCCCGTCACTCATGGCCTGCTCGTCGTGGCCGCGATAGATGAAGACCAGATCCAGATCGGAGTCATAACTCAGGTTTTCCGCCGCCAGGGAGCCATAGGCCAGCAGGCGCAAGGGGCCTTCGCCGGGCAATTTCCCGAAACGCTGGCCTATCTGCTGCCGGGCCAGTGTCAGGGTCTCCAGCAGCACCACTTCCGCCAGCCGGGTCAGCTGGGCGGCGGCTTCCAGCGCCGAAAGCTGGCCCTGCAGCTCCAGCAGGGCGATTTGTAACTTGCGCGAGAGGGTAAACTGGCGCAACAGCACCATGGCCTGTTCCTCGTCTTCGGCGGGCAACGCGGCCAGCATGCGTTGCAGGTCGGCCCGCCATTGCGCCGGCGGATCGAGACGGGCATGGGTCTGCCATTCCAGCATTTCATCCAGCAAAAGGGGGTATTCCAGCAATTGCTTGCGCACCCAGCGGCTGGCCAGCAGTTGTTCCACCAGCCAGTGCAGCGCCTGATGATGGCTTTGCAGCAGGGCCAGATAGGCACTGCGCCGGGCCACGGCCCGGACCAGTTCCAGCAGGGCCTGCAGTGCCTCCGCCGGCTGTAACGAGGCGGCGGCTGCCCGCAGCAACTGTGGCAACAGTGCCTGCAATCGCCGGCGGCCCCGGGCACCGATCTGACGGAAATCCGGGCTGGCCCACCAGCGTTGCAATCCCGTCGCCGGCTCGGTGGCCGGTTGAAAACCGGCCTGCTCCAGCAGGGCCGTCGGGTCCTCCCCTGCCTCCAGTTGCAGCCACAGACGGCTGGCCATCGCCTGCCAGTCATCGGCACGTGCTTCCTGTGGTTGAAAGATCTGCTGGAAGGCCCGGCTGACGGCCTGACGGTGCTGGTTGAGGGTCTCGAGAAAGTCGGACAACTGCGCGTGCCCCATGCTGAAGGCCAGTGCCTGCAAGGCTTCGTTCCCGGTCGGCAGGGTCTGGGTCTGGCTGTCTTCCCGGGCCTGCAGGTGGTTTTCCAGCCGGCGCAGGTAGCGATAGGCCTGCCGCAGGGCATTCACCACCGGCTTTTCCAGCAGTTGATGCTCGGCCAGTGCACTCAGGGCCGGTTCCAGCGGCGGCTGGCGCAAGCTGGCGATGCGGCCGCCCCAGATCAACTGGAAGGATTGCACGATGAATTCCACCTCGCGAATGCCCCCCGGCCCCAGTTTGATGTTGTCGGCCAGACGGGTGTTCTGGTACTGGGCGTGGATGCTCTGTTTCATCTCCGCCAGCTCGTCGAAGGCGGTGTAATCCAGATAACGGCGGTAGATGAACGGCTGCAACCGCTGCAGCAGAGCCTGCCCGGCGGCGCGGTCGCCGGCCACGGCACGGGCCTTGATCAGGGCGTAGCGTTCCCACATGCGCCCCTGCGTTTCGTAATAGGTTTCCATGGCCGCGTGGCTCAGCGCCAGCCGGCCCGCCTTGCCATAGGGGCGCAGGCGCATGTCCACCCGGTAGACAAAGCCTTCATCGGTGACCGCGTCCAGCAGCTGGATCAGCTGCTGGCCCAGGCGGATGAACCATTGTTCGTTGTCCAGTGGCCGCGGGCCGTCGCTCTGGCCCTGTTCGGCGAAACAGAAGATCAGGTCGATATCGGAGGAGAAGTTCAGTTCGCTCCCCCCCAGCTTGCCCATGCCCAGCACTGTCAGCCGCTGCGGATCTCCGTTGGCAGTTCGTGGCAGGCCGAAACGCTGGATCATTTGCTGCTCGCAATGCCGCAGGGCCTGTTCGATGCAGCACTCCGCCAGCGCCGACAGGCAGGCCAGGGTTTTCGGTACATCATCCAGGCCGTTCAAATCGCGCCAGGCCAGCAGCGCAGTGTGGAAGCGGCGAAAACGGCGCAGGCGGATATCCATGGGCTGCTCCGGCAGCCACTGGTTCCACGCGCTGGCATAGTCCGGCTGGAAATCCTCGCTGCACAACGCCGCCGGCTCGGCGGCAAAGGCGGCCGCCTGCGCCTTCAGTTCATGGGAGACAAAGGGGCTGAAGGCCAGTGCATCCGCCAGTTTCTGCTCAAAACCGGCGGCCTGCGGCCAGGCCAGCTGCAAGCCCTGCCAATGCTCGCGGAGGGCCTGCAAGGCGTTCATGGCTGTCGCAAGAGTGCCCAGGCGTCGGGCGGAGCCAGCCCATGCGACAGCGGCAGGG
>WFUE01000134.1 GCA_015485125.1 Lysobacterales bacterium
GTCGCAGGTTGGCTTCCACCATTTCCTTCTTGGCCCGGCGTGCCTTGGCTTCACCGATGGACATCTGCCGGTAGATTTCCTTCAGGTCGGCGGTGGAGACCAGGGTGATGGCCTCGTATTCCTTGAGCACATCCTGGGCGGCGCGAATCTTGTCCTCGACCGCCTTGAGCTTTTCCGCGTAGGGCTTCTTGCTGGCCAGCAGCTTGTCCAGCCAGGCGGGGTCGGTCTCGTTGCGGGCGAAGGTTTTCATGAACAGGTCACGGGGCACGCCGCAGTCGCGGATGCAGGTGTCCATGATGATGCGTTCCTGCTGGCGAATCTTGTTGATGGCCTGGCGTACGGATTCGGTAAACAGGTTGACGATGCGCGGGCTGAACTTGAAGCCGGAGAGGATTTCGGCCATTTCATTGCGGATCTTGATGGTGGCCTTGTCGCCCACGCCCTTTTTCTCGCAGGTCTTGAGAAACTTCTCGTAGAGTTTCTCCAGCTGCTTCATGCGGGCTTCCACTTCTTCCAGATCGGGGCCGGTGTCTTCGATGACGGCTTCTTCGTCATCGTCTTCGCTTTCCGCGGCCTTTTCCGCGGCGGTGACCTTGGCCGGTTGCGGGATTTCATCAGGGATTTCCTCGCGGAAGCCGATGATCAGCTCGTTGAGACGTTGCTGGTCATCCTTGTATTGCTGGTATTCGTCCAGCAGCAGGTGCACGGCGCCGGGGAAGTTAACGAAAGCATCCAGCACCTGATTCAGACCTTCTTCGATGCGTTTGGCAATGGCGATCTCGCCTTCGCGGGTGAGCAACTCCACGGTGCCCATTTCGCGCATGTACATGCGTACCGGGTCGGTGGTGCGGCCGATTTCGGTATCGGCCGCCAGCGTGGCTGCGGCTTCTTCCACGGCTTCGTCATCGGCGGTGCTTTCCGCCGGCGTGATGGCGTCGTCATCCGGGATTTCCTCGGAGACCTTGATGCCCAGGTCTTCCAGCAGGGCGTAGATTTCCTCGATCTGGTCCAGTTCGACGATGTCGCTGGGCAGATGGTCGTTGATTTCGCTATAGGTGAGGTAGCCCTGTTCCTTGCCTTTGGAGATCAGGGCCTTGATGTTGGATTGCTGTTCCTGGTTCATGTACGGCTCAATTCCCGCCAAAAAGCAAAACCTACAGTTTACCTGATTCAGGTATTGCTTAGAAGTGATTGTGCAAAAAATAACCGCATGGAAACGGTTGCCGATTGCGTAACGCGCGTGGCCTGAAGGCTGCGACGCACATTCGCATGTCAGGGGCTTGGGTTGGCTGGCCTGCCGTCGTGCAGGTCCTGCGGTTTGCCGGGCTGCCGGGCGGGCAGTCGTGGCGCATTAGACCATGCATGGGCGCAAGAGTTCCAGCCATTATCCGTTTTTTTCACCAAGCTGGCGTTTTTCCTGTAGCAGGGCTTGCAGTTGCTGCAAGGCCAGGTTGTCTGGTACCGATTGTTGCAGCTGTGCTTGCAGTTGCTGGATGCGTTCACTGACCTGCTGCAGGCGGATCTTGCGCAGGGCGTCGGTAAAGACTTCTTCCCGGTGCTCCTTGGGCAGGCGGCTGGCCACCAGCCGGTTGAGGTGTTCGCCTTCCGGGCGGTCACGCCAGCTCTCCAGCAGCTGGGCGGTGGTGATTTCAGGCTGCCGGGTGATTTGCTGCAACAATTGTGACAGCAGTCGCGTGCCGGGATTGTCGGCTTCGATCGGAATGGAGCGAGTAGCCTGCAGAAACGCCAGTTTGGGCTGGTCCAGCAGCAGGGCGATGGCGGTGCGCAAGGGGGTGTGCAGGCTGGAGGTTTTGGGGCGCGGGTGCTCGGCGGCTGGTGCCGCGTGACGCGTGTGCAGGCTGACCCGCAACTGCTGTTCGATTTGTTCGCCGATCAGCTGGCGATAGTGGCTTTCCGGCAGGGTTTCCAGCAGTTTTTCCGCTTCGGCGGCCACTTGCGCGCGGCTGTCCAGGCGGCTGAGGTCTTTCCCGGCGGTGAGCTGTTCCAGCAGGTAGCGTTCCAGCGGCAGGGCCTGCTGGATGTGTTGCGCAAAACCGGCCTGGCCCTGCGACTGGACGATGGAATCCGGGTCTTCGCCCTGGGGCAGGAACAGAAAACTCACCTGGCGGCCATCCTGCATCTGTGGCAGGGTGTTGCGCAGGGCCTTCCATGCCGCTTCCCGCCCGGCCCGGTCGCCGTCGAAGCAGTAGAGGATGTGCCGGCTGGCCCGGAACAGCAGTTGCACCTGTTCGGGCGTGGTGGCCGTGCCCAGGGTGGCGACGGTATTGCCGAAGCCGGCCTGCACCAGCGCCAGCACATCCATGTAGCCTTCGACGACCAGGATTTGTTCGCGTGTGTGCTCGTGCTTGCGCGCCTGCCACAGGCCGTAGAGTTCACGCCCCTTGTGGAACAGGGGCGTTTCCGGTGAGTTGAGGTATTTGGGGCCATCCCCTTGCAACAGGCGGCCACCGAAGCCGATTACCTGCCCACGGCGGTTGTGAATGGGAAAGAGAATGCGCTGGCGGAAGCGGTCGTATTGCCGGCCCTGTTCGTTGCTGGAAAGCAACCCGCCCTGCTGCAACAGGGCCTTTTGTTGCGGGAAGGCGCGCAGCAGGCCATCCCAGTGTTCCGGCGCATAACCCAGTTCGTACTGGTCGATGATGCGCTGCTCGAGACCGCGCTGTTGCAGATAGTCGCGGGCGGTATCGCTGGCGTGCAGCTGCTGGCGATACCAGCGGGTAACCTGCTGCATCAGATCCTGCAGGTCGCGTACCTCACGGCGCGGCCCCTGGTAATGGCCTTCCCTGGGTACTTCCATGTTGACCATGGCGGCCAGTTCTTCCACCGCATCGGTGAATTCCAGGCCGTCGAACTGCATGAGGAAGCCGATGGCGCTGCCATGGGCGCCACAGCCGAAGCAGTGGTAGAACTGTTTTTCCGGGCTGACGGTGAAAGACGGGGTCTTTTCGTTGTGGAAGGGGCAGCAGGCCTGAAATTCACGACCGGCGCGTTTCAGGCTGACCCGTGGCTGGATGACATCGACAATATCCACCCGATCCAGCAGTTGCTGAATAAAGGCTTCTGGAATCTTGCCGGCCATGGGGATACCAGCAGGGTGTCGGTCAGCTGCCCAGGGCAGCTTTCACCCTCGCGCTGACCTGCTGCATGTCGGCCCGGCCCTGTGCCTTCTGCTTGACCAGCCCCATGACCTTGCCCATGTCCTTCATGCTGCTGGCGCCGGATTCTTCCAGGCATTGGGCAATGAGCGCATCCAGCTCCGCCTCGGAAAGCGGCTGGGGCAGGTAGGTTTGGAGAATTTCGATCTCGAAGGCTTCCTGATCGGCCAGTTCGTCACGACCGGCTTGCCGGTACTGGCTTTCGGAATCCTTGCGTTGCTTGACCATTTTCTCGATCACCGCCAGCACGCCATTGTCGTCCAGGGTTTTCTGGTCGTCGATCTGGCGTTGCTTGATGGCGGCAATGGCCATGCGAATCACGCCCAGACGGGGCTTGTCGCCCGCCTTGAGGGCGGTTTTCATGTCATCCTGCAGCTGCTGCAAGAGGGCCATGGCTGGCCTCAGTACATGCGTGTGCGGCGGGTGATGTCGCGGGACATGCGGCGCAAGTGGCGCTTGACGGCAGCGGCTTTCTTGCGCTTGCGTTCCTGTGTGGGCTTTTCGTAGAACTCGCGGCGGCGGGTTTCGGCCAGCACACCGGCTTTTTCACAAGAACGCTTGAAACGACGCAGAGCGTATTCAAAGGGCTCGTTTTCACGAACTTTCACGCTGGGCATAGATACTCCGTAATCGACTGGGCTGAAAAGAGCCGCACATTCTATGACCAGTGTCGGCACAATGCAAGGCCGGACGGCGATTGTGGGGACGTTTTTTGCCCCAATCCGCTGGAATCCGGTGATGTGGCCGTGGCTGGGGTAAGATGATGGCCCGATTTTCCTGAGCATGGATGGCGCACCATGTGGTTGCAAGTGGCCCTGCCGCTGCCATTGTATCGAAGCTTTACCTATGCCCTGCCGGCAGGGTGGCCTGTGCCCCGGCCCGGTTGCCGGGTGCGGGTGCCCTTTGCTCACCGCAAGGCCATCGGTGTGGTGGTGGCCGTGTGCGAGCAATGCGAACTGCCGGCCGATCGTGTTTCAGCCATCGAGGCCGTGCTGGACGACGAGCCTGTCTATCCATCGGATCTGTGGTGGTTGTTGAACTGGGCGGCTGGTTATTACCAGCACCCGCCGGGGGAGGTGCTGTTCACCGCGCTACCGGCTCCCCTGCGGGAAGGCAGGCCGCCACAACCGGCGGATGACGGTTGCTGGCAGGCCACGGAATCCGGCCGGCAGGCCCTGGAAGCCGGGCAATTCCAGCGTGCACCCGTGCGTCAGGCCTTGATGGAATTTCTCTTGCAGCCACGGTCCGTGGCGGCACTGCGTGCCTTTCACAAGCATTGGCGTCGGCATCTTCGCCTGTTGCAGCAGCAGGCCTGGGTGGAAAGCGTGCCTTCGCCGCTGGCACAGGCGAGCGGTACAGCCGCGAGGCACGCACTCAATGCCGCCCAGCAACAGGTGGTGGATGCGGTCGCCCTGCAAGGTTTCAGCACCACGCTGTTACAGGGGGTGACCGGCAGCGGCAAGACCGAAGTCTACATGGCGATGATGGAACAGGTATTGCGAGCGGGGCGGCAGGTGCTGGTGCTGGTGCCCGAGATTGGGCTGACCCCACAATTGCTGCAACGGCTGGAGCAGGGCACCGGCTGGCCGGTGACGGCGCTGCATTCCGGCCTGAGCGACCGCGAACGGCAGCGGGTACACTGGCAGGCCCGGCAGGGGACCGCCGCCGTGGTGGTGGGTACCCGCTCGGCGGTATTCACGCCCTTTGCCGATCTGGGCCTGATCGTGGTGGATGAGGAACATGATGGTTCCTACAAGCAGCAGGAGGGCTTCCGCTACCACGCCCGCGATCTGGCGGTGGCGCGGGGGCGCAAGCTGGATATTCCCGTGGTACTGGGCAGCGCCACTCCTTCCCTGGAAAGCCTGTGGAATGCGGTCCGTGGGCGCTACCGGCATTTACGGCTGAAAACGCGTGCCGCCGGCGCGGCGCTGCCGCAACTGCGCCTGCTGGATTTGCGGGTGGAGCAGGGCGAGCATGGCATCAGTGAACGAATGAAAGCGGCGGTGCGGGCGATGCTGGAGGCGGGCCGGCAGGTGTTGCTGTTCATCAACCAGCGTGGCTACGCGCCGGTACAGTTCTGCCCGCAATGTGGCTGGCAGGGCCATTGCCCGGATTGCGACCGGCCGATGATCGTGCATCGCAAGGCCGGTTGGTTGCGTTGCCATCATTGCCGGCGGCAGGAGCGCCTGCCCGCTACCTGCCCGGATTGTGGCCACGGCGCGCTGGTGCATGTGGGCACGGGTACCCAGCGGGTGGCCGAGCGGGTGGAGCAACTTTTCCCTGATGTGCCGGTGATCCGGGTGGATCGGGACAGCAGCCGCAATGTACAGACTTTTCAGCAACTGCTGAAGCCGGTGCGTGACGGGCGGCCCTGCGTGCTGGTGGGTACCCAGATGCTGGCCAAGGGGCATGATTACCCGAATATCGGCCTGGTGGGTGTGTTGCAGGCCGACCAGAGCCTGTATTCGCTGGATTTCCGTGCCCAGGAACATCTGGCCCAGTTGCTGCTGCAGGTGGCGGGCCGGGCCGGACGGGGCCGGCAGGCGGGGGAAGTGCTGATCCAGACCTGGCTGCCGGAACATCCGTTTTTTGTCACGTTGTTGCAGCGGGGGTACGACGCACTGGCCGAACAGTGGCTGAAGGAACGACAGTTGCTGGGCCTGCCTCCAGCCGGGCACATGGCCCTGTTGCGGGCGGAAGCGCGGGACCGGGAGCTGTGCGAGGGCTTTTTGTTGCAGGTCAAGGCGGGGCTGCCCGCCCCTCTGCAAGCGAAGGTCAGCGGGCCGCTGCCCTCGCTGATGCAGCGCAAGGCCGGGTTCTTTCGTTACCTGCTGGTGGTGCAGGCCGAGACCCGGGCTCAGCGCCAGGCGTGCTTGCAGGCCCTGCTGGCTGGCGCCGAGCAGATCCGCCGGCGCAAGGGCTTGCGCTGGTGGGTGGATGTGGACCCGCAGGATCCGTTCTGACTGTTGTTTCAGGCCGCTGCCGGCGGTTCCTGCTGATGAAACAGCCGCCAGGCATTGGCTCGGCAATGTTCGGCCAGGGTCTCCGCTGCCAGTTGCAGTTCGTCGGCCATGCGTTGCAGCACCCAGGGCAGATGGTGAGGCGCGTTTTCATGCCCGCGCCAGGGCACGGGCGTGAGATAGGGGGCGTCGGTTTCGCACAACAGGCGGTCGGCGGGGGTGTTGCGCAGCACGGCACGTACATTATCGGCCTTGTTGAAGGTGATGATGCCGTTGAAGCCGAGCAGGAAGCCGGCATCCAGACAAAAATCCGCCAGCGCCTGGGAGGAGGTGAAGCTGTGGATGACACCCTTGCGCCTCAGTTCGGGCGCGTGCTCGGCCAGGATGGCGCGGGTGTCGTCGTCGGCCTCGCGGGTGTGGATGACCACCGGCAGATCCCGTTCCGCCGCCCGCGCAAGCTGGGTGCTGAACACCTGCCGCTGCACGGCCCGGTCGGCGTGGTCATAATAGTAATCCAGCCCGATTTCCCCTACCGCCAGCACCTTGGGGTGGGCCAGGCTCTGGCACATCTGTTCCAGTACCGCCGCATCCATCTTCTCGGCATCGTGGGGGTGGATGCCCTGGGTGGCAAACACCTGCGGATAGGCATCAGCCAGATCCAGTACGGTCTGCTGGTCTTCCGGTTCCACCGCGATGGTGAGGATGCGTTCCACACCCGCGGTTTCGGCCTGTTGCAGCAATGCGGGCAGGGGGGCCTGTTTCAGCCGGTCCAGATGGCAGTGGGTTTCGTAGATGGGGGTTTGGAAAACCGGCGCAGGTGGTTTCTTGCGGCTCATGAGGCGTCCGGGGTTGCCAGCAACTGTTGCAGGAAGGGCGGAATGGCCAGCGCGGCCTTGTGGGTGTCCACGCTGTAGTAGCGGGTGGCAAAGCCTTTGCTGGCCGCGCCCATTTCCCGAAAGCCGTTCAGGTCAGCCGACTTGCGCGCCATGGTGGCGCTCCACCAGCCCGAGGGGTAGATGGGCTGGGGAAACAGCAGGGGGCGAACGGCCTGGAAGCCAGCCTCGCGCAAGGTTTGATGCACATCGCGGATCAGTTCCTGGTGCAACAGCGGGGATTCGGTCTGCTGGATCAGCAGCCCGCCGGGCTTGAGCGCAGCCAGACAGCTCAGGTAGAAGGGCAGACCGAACAGCCCTTCGGCCGGGCCTACCGGGTCGGTGCTGTCGATGATGATGAGGTCCAGGCTGTTTTCCGGCCGCTGCTTCATCCAGGCAATGCCGTCTTCGAACAGCAGTTCGGCACGCGGATCGTCGTTGGCCTCGCACAGGGCGGGAAAGTATTGCTCCGACAGGCGGGTGACCCGTTCGTCGATTTCGATCTGCCAGGCCTGTTCCACGCTGTCGTGGCGGAGTACTTCCCGCAGGGTGCCACAGTCGCCGCCACCGATGATGGCCACCTGCCGCGCGGCCGGATGGGTGAACAGGGCCGGGTGGGTCATCATTTCGTGGTAGAGAAAGTTGTCCCGGTCACTGACCATGGTGCAGCCATCCAGAATCATCAGCCGGCCAAAATCCGTGGTTTCGTAGATGTCGATCTGCTGGTACGGGCTTTTTTCACTGTGCAGCCGTTCGCGAATGCGCAGGGAGAAGGCCGTGCCGGTCTTGTCCTGGATTTCGGTAAACCATTCCGTTTCGTTCAGGGCCATGGGCGTGTGGATTTCTTCACTGAAAACAGACGGTGCATTGTACCGGCTATGCACTTTTTTTCTATACCGAAACGCGACGAGTGCACGGGTTTGTGTGGATGCGAGGCTTGTTCAGTCTGGATTCATCCAGGCACGTTATCCTGCGGGCATATCCGGTAAAAGCGAGGTGGATATCATGAAAATCAGGTGGATGGCGCTGTGTCTACTGGCCGCAAGTCTCCCACTGCAGGCTGCGGAATGTGGCCGTATTTCCATTTTTCATACGCCGCCGGAGTCTCGGGATTTGTACCCGGTGGCGCTGTTTCGCATCGATGGCAACAGCAAGGTGCATACCCGGGAGATTTTTCGGGTCTCGCCGGGCAAGCATGTGGTGGAGATGCATGAGCTGATTACCGACCCCATGTTGCGGCGCAAGCCTTCCTATCGCCAGCGCGCCAAGGCGCTGAGCATCGATGTGGAGCCGGGCTATACCTACAAGCTGGCCGCGCGCTTCATCCGCAAGCACCGTCTGGACGTGGGCCCGGAGGGCAACTACTGGGAGCCGGTGGTATGGAAGGTGCAGGCCCAGGCCTGTGACATGAAGCGGCCCGATATTGCCCCGGAACCCTGATGGGCCCTTGAATCGTTCCGGCCTGTTTCAATACTTTCAATCACCGTCCGTACCCAGCAGGCTGGGCAGGCCGTGGTTGCCGGCCTCCAGCGGGTTGAGCTTGTGCTGCAGCAGGTGGTCTTCCCAGCCGCGCGCGGTGCGCAGATAGCGGGGCAGTTCACCCACTTCCCGAAAGCCCAGCCTTTGCAGCAGGCGATAACTGCGCCGGTTGTCCACCGCGTGGCTGGCTACCAGCTGGTGCAGTTGCAGGTTTTTCCAGGCGAAATCCACCACCGCCTCGGCCACCTCGAACATCAGCCCGGTACCTTCCTGATCCGCACTGACCGAATAGCCCAAAAGTGCCTTATGCACCGGCTCGCCGATGATCTGGTGCAGGGAGCAGCTGGCGAGGATGCGGTCCCCTTCCGGGTTCAGGGCGCAGAAATTGGCCGCCCGGTTGTGCAGAAAATCATTCCACTGCTTGGCAATCAGCTGGCGCATGCTCTCCAGCTGGTAGAAATCATCGGGCCGTACCGGCTCCCAGGGCTCCAGATGAGCGCGGTTTTCCAGAAAATACTGCACCAGCAGATGGGCCTGATCCGGTTGCAGCAGAACGATGCGTGTGCGCTCGGTTTCGATCATGCCGGTATCTCTTGCCCGGCGGCCTGACGATAAAAATGGTGTAGCACGGCGGTGGCTTCCGGGCTGGGCCGGCATGCCTTGAGCAGGCTCGCCTGCGGCAGGCCTTCCCGCAGCAGATCGGCCTTGCGCTGGCGGAGATAGGCACGGGTGATGTCGGCATCGAATTCCGGGTGGAACTGCACGCCCCAGGTCTGCCGGCCCCAGCGAAAGGCGTGGTGTGGGTCCAGCGGAGTGCGGGCCAGTAGCACGGCATCGCTGGGCAGGCGGAGCACCGACTGTACATGGGTGGTCTGGGCGGGAAAACGCGTGGGCAGCGTGTCAAAGAGCGGGTCATCCACACCACCGACGCGTTCGATGGTATGGGTGCCGATCTGTCGCCCGTTGGGGTTGTCGCCGACCGCCCCGCCCAGAGCACGGGCGATAAGCTGATGGCCGTAGCATACGCCCAGCGTGGGAAGGGTGTCGGCGTGCCGCTGCACCCACTGTTCCACCGCCAATGACCAGGGTGCGTTATCGGTGACCATGGCCGGAGAGCCGGAGAGGATGACGGCGGCAAACCCCTGTGGTTCCGGGGGCGGCTGTTGTTGTACATCGACTCGGATCAGGGTCTGGCCAGGCAGCAGGTAACGGGCGAACAGACGATCGAAATCACCCGGCCCCTGCTGGATTTCATCCAGGGTGGAGCCGGTCTGCAGCAGGAGCACGCGCATGGTTTACTCGCTTTCTGTTTCCGTCTCCGCCGGTTTGCGGATCAGCAGGCGGGAGAAGACGATGCCCAGTTCAAACAGCAGCCACATGGGTACGGCCAGCAGGGTCTGGGAGATGGCATCCGGCGGTGTCAGGATCATACCGATGGCGAAGGCACCGACGATCACATAGGCGCGCTTGCCGGCCAGGGTCTCGGCATCCGTGATACCGGTGGCAACCAGCAAAATGGTGGCAATGGGGACCTCAAAGGCCATGCCGAAAGCAAAAAACAGCAGCAGGACAAAATCCAGATAGCGGCTGATGTCGGTCATCATGGCCACACCCTCGGGGGTGGTGCCGACAAAAAAGGCAAAGGCCAGGGGAAAGACCACGTAATAGGCGAAGGCCACGCCGAGATAGAACAGGATGACCGCGGAGATCAGCAGGGGCACGGCCAGGCGTTTTTCATGCTTGTACAGGCCGGGTGCCACAAAGGCCCACAATTGGTAGATGACTACGGGCATGGCCAGAAACAGGGCGGTCAGCAACGTGAGCTTGATGGGGGTGAAGAAGGGCGCGGCGACATCAATGGCGATCATGCCGCTGCCTTCGGGCAGAAATTGCAGCAGTGGCGCGGAGACGAAATGGTAGAGCTGGTCGGAAAAGGGCAGCAGGGCGGCGCTCAACAGCAGCACGGCCACCACCGCGCGCAGCAGCCGGCTGCGCAGTTCCACCAGATGCGAAATGAAGCTCTGGCCTTCTTCGGTTTGGGGTTCGCTCATGGCTGGTGTTGGTCAGGGTCGTGCCGGGGCGGGCTGTCGATGGGCTTTTGCAGTTCTTCCTGCAGTTCCTTCAACGGTTGTTGCAGGCTGGCGGGGTCGAGCAGGGTTTTCTTGACTTCCTCCGCCGCCAGTTCACGGTCGATTTCCGATTTGACGGCATACCAGCTCTGGCGTGCCTTGCGCACATACATGCCCAGGGTACGCGCCACTTTCGGCAGGCGTTCCGGGCCGAGTACCAGCAGGCCGATGATCAACAGCAGGGCGATTTCGGAAAAACCGATATCGAACACGGTTCAATCCTGTTTTTCCTGCTGCTTCTCCCGCAGGTTCTCCTTGGTGGTCTCTTCCTGCTCCAGCTTGGGGAGATCTCCCTCCTCTTCCTGCATGCCTTTCTTGAAGCCCTTGATGGCCGCACCCAGATCGGTGCCGATATTACGCAGGCGCTTGGTGCCAAACAGCAAGGCCACAATGGCCAGTACGATCAGTAATTGCGTCACGCTGATGCCCATGATTATTTCTCCGTCTTGGCGGTGAGTTCTTCGAGCGTATCACGAAAGTCGGTGATGATACCCGGCTTGTGACGCACTTTGCCCTTGAATACCCTTCTTGGGGTAACACCATCGCCGTATACAGCCTCGATGGCATCGTAATCCACTTGCAATACCGAGCCGTCGATGGACAGGCCGGCAAACAGGCCGCGGGAGCGGGAGTAGGAATAGATTTCCGCCTTCAACTGGGCATCGGTGGCGGCCTGTGCGTTACGCCCGACCGGCCCGGCGGCAACAGCGGCATCGGCACCCAGGGTGAACTTGCCCTTGACGATGCCCTCGATGCTGCGGCGGGTCTTGAATACCAGAATCACATCGGTGGATTGCACGCCGGCCTGAAAACCAATACTGCCACCGGCCAGGGTGATGAAGATGGGATGGCTCCAGCTGCCGTCCTCGCGCCGCACCGAAAGCAGGCCCTTGCCAAAGCGGCCGCCGAAAACGAGGCCGGCCTTGACCACATCAGGAATCACGGCGATGCCTTCGGCCGATTGCAGCAATTTTTCCGGAATGCCGTCTTCGGGGATTTCCGTCAGCTGGTTGAGAATCTCGATGGCGTCTTCGGTCTTGCTCAGGTATTTGCCCTGGGCCCAGGCAGGCAGTTGCAGCAGCAAGCTGAAAAGCAGGGCAGCCAGTACCCAGATGGTTTTGCGCATGGTTCAAACTCCGGTTTCAGTGTGCCTTGCGGGGCAGAAAGCCCACGGCCACCAAGGCTAGCAGCAGGGAGAGAAGAATTTTGTTCAGTGGAGCCAGGGCGGGGATGGCCGTGGCGCCGGGGCCACGATTGCAGCCAGTGGCAGCGGCAATGGCCAGTGACTCCACACCACCTGCGGTTTCCGCCACGAAAGTGGCGTGACCCGTTGTGATGTCTACCTTGTAGATTTTGCTGGGGCCGTACTGGACCTGACTGTCACTGGTGACCGTGCCGTCGGTGATCAGCCAGAGCTGGCCGCCTTCATCAAAAGCCATGCCGGCATCGTTGAAGGTGGGGGTGCCCAGGGCGCCGATGCGTTTCAGCTCACCACTATCCGGGTCGAGCAGATAGAGGTTTTCGTCCCCGTCCACGCCTACGCCATAGACCTGATCACCCCAGGTGGCCAGTGCGGTCAGGCCGCTGTCGATGCTCAGGCTGCGCTGGCTGGCCCGCCCGTTGGCAAGGTCGATACGATAGGCCAGGCGGGTCTGGTCGGAGCTCATGACCAGCTGCCCGCTGCAGGTGAAGGTCAGGCCGTAATCCCCGGAAGGGGTGGAAATGCCCAGGTTGCCTTGCTCACCACTGACGGGCTGGGCGACGCCGGTATTGGTGCTCAGCGTAAGCAGGGTATCGGTATTGTCGTCGACGGCATAGAGCGTGCGGTCTTCCGCCAGAGCCAGCCCTTCGGTGTCCACATAGGGTACCTGCAGTTTGCCGATGACCGTGTACTCACCGGTAGCCAGGTCGATCTGCAGTAGATTATCCGCGTTTTCAGCAGCATCGGAGTTGATGGCATAGCCCAGCGGTGCCGCCTGTGATAACAGGGGCAGGCTCAGCAGCGCGGCGAAAAACCAGCCTCTTGCGCGCATCCGTCGGTGCTCCGATTGGTTGATCATTGTATTTTTTACGGGCAGGGCCCTTGGGCCATTCTAGCGCATAAACGGATGCGGGCCAAATGTGCGCTTGTGGCTCAAGTCCAGAGAATTGCGGCCGTTAACGGGAGCATGAAAGATTCACTTTCCTTTCCGGCTGCCGGGGCGAGCGAGGCGCATGCATCGGCCTTCGAACGCTCGTTGCCACAGGAAGCGCCGCGTACTCTGGAACTGGAGTTCCATACCGACCTGATCTGTCCCTGGTGCTATGTGTTCAAGCGCCGGCTGGATCAGGTACTGGCCTCCCTCTACGCGCCGGTACAGATTCTGTGGAACTGGCAGCCGCTGTTTCCGGATCTGCCCGCGGCCGGCGCGCCCTTCAGTGACTGGATACGCCGGCACTTCAAGGAGTACGACAACCCGCAACAGGTGTTCAACCAGTTGCAGCTCTCCGCCTTGCGAGAGGATCTGAGCCTGAATCTGTTGACTTTGGGGCATCTGCCACACCCCGGCGCGGCCTGGCGGTTGATGCTGGTGGCCCAGGAACACGGGTTGCAGCATGCACTGGGCGAGATGATTTATCAGGCCCTGTTCCAGGAGAATATGGACATCAGCCGCTGGGAGGTGTTGCGTTCACTGGCCCTGTGCCTGGGCATGGATGATGAAAGCATCCGCATGGCCCGGGAAGATGAGCGCATTGCTCGCATTCT
This sequence comes from Lysobacterales bacterium, assembly GCA_015485125.1. Classification (GTDB taxonomy): domain Bacteria; phylum Pseudomonadota; class Gammaproteobacteria; order Xanthomonadales; family S139-57; genus S139-57. Next base: position 13,363 of record WFUE01000134.1, read on the forward strand.
CGACGCGCAACGGCAGGCGTGGCTGGCCAGTGACGAGGAGCCGGTACTGCCCCGCCTGAAGATCAACCGCCAGTGGGAGATTCGTGGCATGGTCAGCCGGGACACCCTGTTCCGGCAGTTCGATCAGGCCCTGTTTCCGGTCGGTACGGAGACGGGTTTACCCTGCTGATTCGCTGTCCTTCTCATCATTCAGTTGCGCCAGCATGCGTTTAATCTGCTCCACGCCCAGCGCGCGCATGCGGCGCATATTGCGTTCCGGAATGGCCAGCGGGTCTTCGATATGCACCGTGGCCCGGCTCATGACGCTTTCCCGCAGCAAGTGCCAGGCCGGGCAGGGCGAGCGGTTGGTGTAGTGGCTGGCATCTTCCGCCGCCTCGCCCTCGAAGCGGTAGTCAGGATGGAAACTGGCCAGCTGCCATTGTTGGTGCAGCCCTTCGGTTTCCAGCAGGGCTTCGGCCAGGGCCAGTTCGTCGAGAAAGTCATCGAAATCAACCAGTTGTGGCAGCACCAGCAGGGCGGATTCCTTCTCCGGCTGTTGCTCCATGTCCCGCACCAGCTGGATCAGTTCCAGCAGGCGTGCTTCCGTTTCGGCTCCGTGGGCCAGGCGTAACAGCAGGCCGCCCTTTTCCACGGACGGGCGGGCGAAAGGGCAGAGGTTCTGGCCGATGACCCAGGTTTCCACCCAGGTTTGCATGGCTTGCAGTGGCGAGGTCGGCTGGGGCATGGCACTTGCCTTTGTGCAGTCTGCCCAGTACATTGCCTCGCTTCGGGGCGAATCGCAAGGCTTGGCATGAACAGACCTTCCTGGCGTCAGCGGCTGGTTTCCCGCCTGTTGCGCAAACTGGTTTCCATCCAGATCATTCCGGAAGACCCGGTGTCGCTGGCGCTGCCCGAGGGCAAGACCCTCTGCTATGTGCTGGAGCGGGATGGCCTGAGCATGCGTCATGTGCTGATGGAAGCCTGCGCGCGCATGGGCCTGCCCGGCCCGTTCGATCCCTGGCCAGAGGGCATGGCGGAACAGCTGCCGGACAAGCGCTTTTTCGCCCTGCGTCAGTCCCGCGGCTGGATGATTCGCCGGCCCAGCCCGCACCGGCTGTCCAAGACACTGGAGGCACTGGATGCCCAGGTGGCCAGCAGCGGCGAGGATGTGCTGCTGTTGCCGGTGAGTATTCTGGTGGGCCGCGCGCCCGAGCGGGACTGGAAATGGTGGCAGGTGCTGTTTTCGGAAGACTGGGCCATCGGCGGGCCCATTCGCCGCCTGTTCAGCCTGCTGGTGCATGGCCGGCAGACCCAGGTGCAATTCGGCCAGCCACTGTTGTTGAAGGCGTTGCAGGGAGAGGTGGGCCAGCGCAGCCGGCGCAAGGCCACGGTGTTGTTGCGTCAGCGCTTGCGCAACATGCGCGAAGCGGCCATCGGCCCGGACCTTTCCCACCGGCGCACGCTGGTCAACACCCTGCTGGACAGCCCCATGGTACAGGCGGCCATCCAGGCACGGGCGGAGAAGCGGGGCATTGCCGTGGACAAGGCGCGCAAGGAGGCCCGCAACTACGCGCTGGAAATCGCCGCCGATTATTCCTATACCGTCGTTCGTCTGGGTGAACGGCTGTTGACCTGGTTCTGGAACCGGGTCTACGACGGCATTGATGTGCACCACGCGGAGCGGCTGCACGGCCTGGCCCATGAGCACAATCTGGTCTATGTGCCCTGCCATCGCAGCCATTTCGACTACTTGCTGATGTCCTATATCCTTTTCCGGCAGGGGCTGGTGCCGCCGCATATCGCCGCCGGTATCAATCTCAACCTGCCCATCATCGGCATCTTTCTGCGCAAGGGCGGCGCGTTCTACATCCGCCGCAGTTTCCGCAACAATCGCCTGTATTCGGCGGTGTTCCACCAGTATGTGGCCGAGATTCTCCGTCGTGGCGTGGCCATGGAGTATTTCGTCGAGGGCACCCGCAGCCGTACCGGCAAGCTGCTGCAACCCAAGGCCGGCATGTTGTCGATGACCGTGCGCAGTTATTTGCGCGAGCACGACAAGCCGCTGGTATTCCAGCCGGTCTACATCGGCTACGAGAAGCTGGCCGAGGGCAACAGCTACATCCGCGAGCTTTCCGGCGCGGCCAAGACCAAAGAAAGTCTGCTTTCCCTGCTGAAGACCTGGCGGGTGGTGAAGGATTATTTTGGCCAGGTGCATGTCAGTTTTGGCGACCCCATTGCCCTGGACCGCCTGCTGGACAAGCATGAACCGGGCTGGCGGGATCAGACCCTGTCCGCCGATGAGCGCCCGGACTGGGTGGTGGCCACGGTGGATGAACTGGCCCGCCGCATCATGGAGCACATCAACGCCGCCGCGCATGTCAACCCGGTGAATCTGGTGGCGCAGACCCTGCTGTCCACGCCGAAGCAGACCATGGATGAGGCCGAGATGCGCGAAAGCCTGCACTGGAGCCGCCGGCTGCTGCAGGAAACGCCGGGGCAGGCCGGCATACTCTGCACCGAAATGCCGGTACCGGACATGCTGGACCTGTGCCAGCGTCTGGGGTTCATCCAGCGCCAGCCCCATCCACTGGGCGATGTGGTCAGCACGCCGCCACAGCAGGCATTGCTGTTGAGCTATTTCAGCAACAACACCCTGCATGCCTTTGTGCTGCCGGCCTGGGTGGCCGGATTTTTTGTTCACAACCGCCGTTTTGTGGCGGAAGAGATCATCACACTGGGCCGGCGTGTCTACCCCTATCTGGCGGAGGAGTATTTTCTGCCCTGGACGGTGGAGAATTTTGCCGGACTGTTGCGGCAGACGCTGGAGGTCTTTGTGCGGGAAGGTCTGTTGTCCCGCACGGATGACGGCCAGCTGGAGCGGGCGGAAGCCGGCCAGTTCAAGGCCGTGTTCATGGCCACCCTGAGCCAGAATCTGGTGCGCACGCTGGAGCGGTATTTTCTGGTGATTTCCGTGCTGGTGCGCCATGGCAGTGGCCGCCTGAGCACCAGTGAACTGGAGCGTTTGAGCCAGGAAACCGCGCGCAAGATCGCGCTGGTGCAGGAGTTCTCCGCCCCGGAATACTTTGAGCGCAGCCTGTTCCGCACCTTTATCGCCACCCTGCGCCGTGAAGGGGTAGTCTGGCCCAACAGCGACAATGCGCTGGAATTCGATGAACGGCTGGGCGAGGTGCTGGAAAAGAGCAAGCTGGCTTTGAGCCAGTCTCTGCGCCACGGCATCCTGCGTTGCATTCCCGAGCCGGAAAGCGCTCAGGCGTGACGCAGGCGAGACAGGCCCTCTTCGATGCTGATGACCGGTTCGTAGCCCAGGTCCCTTCTGGCCGCACTGATGTCATACCAGTGCGCCGAGGACAGCTGCTCCACCAGAAACGGTGTCAGCGGCGGTTCTCCCGGCAGCGGCAATAGTGCCCAGGCCAGCTCCATCCCATGCCCCAGTGCCCGTGCCAGGGGTAGTGGTACCGTCTTGTTCACCGGGTCCACGCCCTGAGTGGCCAGCAGGCTGTTGATGATTTCCGCCTGCGGTCGCGGGTCGCCCTGGGAGATGAAATAGGCCTTGCCGGCACAGGCGGCCGGTTTTTTCCGCAGGCAGTCCCAGGCCTTCAAATGGGCATCCACCGCGTTGTCGATGTAAATGGTGTCGATCCGTTTCCGCCCGTCACCGATCAGTCGCAGCCGCCCGCTTTCCGCCCGCGCCACCAGCCGTGGCAGCAGGTGGTTGTCCCCCGGCCCCCAGATCAGGTGCGGGCGCAGGGCCACGGTGGCCAGGGCATCGCCGTTGGCCGCCAGCACGGCCTGTTCCGCCTCGGCCTTGGTGGCCGGATAATGGGCGGAAAAATGCTTTGGGTAGGGCCAGCTTTCGTCGATGCCCTCGAGGTCGCCACCGGCGTGCACCACCGACGGTGTGGAGGTGTAGATCAGCTGGCCGATGCCATGGGCCTTGCAGGCGGCCAGTACATGCTGTGTGCCGGTCACATTGGCCCGGTAGTAGTCGCGGTATCTGCCCCAGTAGCCGGCCTTGGCGGCCACATGAAAGACGGCATCGCAGCCCTCTGCGGCCATCAGCGCGGCCCGCGGGTCGGCCAGATCACCACGGAAGCAGACCACGCCCTGTTGCAGCAGGTCTTCATAACGGCCACGGTTGAGGGTGTGTACCCGGTGCCCGCGCGCCAGCAGGGCCTGGATCAGCGCCTTGCCGAGAAAACCGCCGCCACCGGTGACCAGTACTGTCAGATCTTTTGCCTTGCCCATCCAGCCAGTTGCTCGCGACGAATCTTGGCATTATGGCGGATATCCACCGGAAAGTGCGCCTTGAACAGAAAGGTCTGCACCGGTTGCACCAGCGGCACGGCCTCGGCGCGGGCTTGCAGCCGGGGCAGCAGGTCTTTCCAGCTGGCCGTGGCGGTGGCCGTCTCCACGATCAGTACCGGCCGTTGCCGGCCCCTGGGGCCGACGCCCACCAGCGCCGTGCGTTGCAGGCCGTCGATGGCGTTGAACACGGCTTCGCACTGGTCGGTGAATAGCGGTCCGTCGGCGGTTTCCACCCGCTGGCTCATGCGCCCGCAGAACCACAGCCGGCCTTGTTCATCCAGATAGCCCACATCACCCATGCGGTGCACGAGATGTTCGCCTTCGCGAATCTTGGCCAGCGCGGTGGCCTGGGGGCGGTTGTAATACCCTTCGGTCACCGTGGGACCGGCCACGGTGATCTCGCCGATCTCGCCTGCGGGCAGTTCCCGCACCGACTCCCAGTGGGGCAGCTCGCCGTCGTCGATGGCAATGATGCGCACCCGGTTGGCTGGCAGCGGCTGGCCGACGCAGATGCCGGCACCCTGTTCGGTGGCCTCACGGGTGGTGGCCAGCTCGTCTGCGGATATGTTGCTCACCGGCAGGCACTCGGTGGCGCCATAGGGGGTGTAGACCTGGGCCGGCGGGCGCAGGCGGGACTGCATGGCGGCCAGTACCGCCGGTGGCACGGTGGCTCCGGCGGAAATGACCCGCCGCAGGCTGGGCAGGGGGGTATCCGGGCCTTCGGTCAAACGGCGCAGCACCGCCGGTGAGGCGAACAGGCTGTTGACGGCGTAATCGTCGATGATGCGCAACAGCCGCTCCGGCCGGGCCCGCACCGGACGGGTGGGGTTCATGTCAGGCAGCGCGCAGGACATGCCCAGCGCCGGCGCGAACAGGGCGAAGAGCGGGAAGGTGGGCATGTCCCATTCGCCGGGCTGGATGTCATAGAGTTCGCGTTGCAGCGCCACCTGCGCGTTGAATTGCCGGTGCTGATAGATCACCCCCTTGGGCACGCCGGTGGAGCCGGAGGTGAACAGGATGGCGGCCAGGTCATCGGCCTGTGTGGGTGGATCCTGCCAGCGGGCATCTTTCCCGAGTTTGCGCAGTTGCGCCAGAGACCACCGGGCCAGCCCCAGGCGGTGTTGGCCGGTGATGACCGTGGTGCGGATATGCGCGGGGGCCCAACGCAACCACTTGCGGGCCAGATGAGCCTTGGGAATGCCGATGAAGGCTTGTGGCTGTGCTTCGGCCAGGCAGGCCTTGAGGTTTTTCAGGCCGATGCCGGGGTCGATGAGCACGGGCACGGCCTTCATGCGGAACAAGGCAAAGGTCAGGGCGAAAAAATCCAGGCCGGGGCTGACCATCAACGCCACCCGTGTACCGGCGTCGATGCCGATGGCCCGCAGGCCGGCGGCCAGTTCTCCGGCGGCCTTGTCCAGCTGGCGATAGGTGTAATGCGTGTACTCATAGTTGCCATCGGCCCGTCGCTTCACCGGTGCGGCCACGGCAATCTGCCCCGGTTGTGCCTGTGCGTGTACTGCCAGATGGCGGGCGATATTGGCTTGTTCGCCGGTTTGTTCGCACTCGAGAAAGTCATCCAGCAGGCCCGGCAGGCGGGCGCGGGCGTCTTCCACCACATAGTGGCCGCAGTCTTCCCAGGCGTGGATTTGTGCCTGTGGCCAGATGCGCCGCCAGTGGTTGAGGATGGTTTCGTCAAAGACAAAATCCTTCAGCCCCCAGCCGATGAATACGGGAGTTCGGGCAAAGTGGTGCAGCCGGTTGTGGATGTGTTCCAGCACCGGCCAGGCCGGGTCTTGCGGCGACAGGGCGATGTCCTGCACGAAGCGCAGGGTGGCGATGCGATGGGCCGGGCTGTCATAGGGCGCGGTCATGCCCTTGCGCACGGCCGGTGTCACCGGCTGGCGGAAGCCGATCCAGGCCGCGCCTGCCGCAAAGGCGTTCAGTCGGCGAACCAGCCAGCTGCCCAGCCGGCTGTTGCGAACCAGCCCCAGGGTGGCGGGCAGGCGCTTGTCGGCGGGAATGTTGAAGGCGGCGGTATTGAACAGCACGATACGGGCCACCTGTTCGGGGTGTTCCACCGCCCAGCCCATGCCGATGGCGCCGCCCCAGTCATGCAACAGCAGGGTAACGGGTTGGTCGATGGCCAGGTTCTCCAGCAGGGCATTCAGGTCATCGATGCGCTGCTGCAATGTGTAGCGATAGCGGGCATCCTCCGGCTTGTCGGACAGCCCGCAACCGATGTGGTCGGGCACGATGCAGCGGTAGTGCGCGCGGTAGCGGCGCACCAGATCGCGCCAGTAGAAGGACCAGCTGGGGTTGCCATGGACCATGAGCAGCACGGGTGCGTCTTTCGGCCCCTCGTCCAGATAGTGTTGCCGCTGGCCGTGAACATGTTCGAACCAGTGGGATTCGAAGGGGTAGAGGCTGCGGTCTAGGGAGGCGAGCACGGGCCTACCAGATGACTTCCGCCATGGAGCAGTTCAGCCCGGAACCGATGCCCATCAGGGCGATGCGATCTCCTTTTTTCAGCTTGCCTTCGCTGGCGATGCGTGAAAGCACCATGGGTACCGAGGCCGGGCCGATGTTGCCGAATTCCGGGAAGATGCGGTGTACCTTGTCCAGTTCCACCCCGAACATTTTGGCCATTTTTTCTGTATGTACCTTGCTGATCTGGTGCATGACGATGGCGTCCATTTCATGGATGGCCCAGCCCAGTTTTTCCCGCGCCTTTTCGTAGGTGCGCTGTGCCAGGCGCAGGCCTTCTTTCAGCAGGTTCTTGCTGTCGGTGAGCATTTCATGGTCATGGCCCAGGCAGAGCTGGTTGTGTTCCGTGGCCGCCAGGGTCACGCCACCGCGGTAGGTGTGACCTTCCGGTACCTGATCCCGGTGTGCGAGGATCATGGCGGCCGCGCCCGAGCCCAGGGTCAGCGAGGCGAACTGTTCCTTGAGGTCGGCCATGGAAGTTTCGCCGGCCAGCATGCGCTGGATGGTCTGCTCGATGATGTAGCGGCTGGATTCGCCATCCACCACCATGCCGTAGTCGAGTTGGCCGCGCTCGATCATGTTGCCGACGATGTCCATGCCGTTGAGAAAGGCCAGGCAGGCGTTGCCGACATCGTAGTTGATGCAGTCTTCCGGCAGGCCCAGGTTGCGATGTACGAAGCAGGCGGTGGAAGGCTCGAGATAATCCCGCGAAACGGAGGTATTGACCATGATGCCGATGTTTTTCGGGTCGATGCCCGTTTGTTTCAGTACCTTGTGCCCGGCCAGGGTGGCGGCATCGGAAGGGCGAAAGCCGTCGTCCCACCAACGGCGGGCGGTGATGCCGGTCAAATCTTCCAGCAGGCTCATGGGCGCACCCAGCCTTTTCAGCAGGGGTGCCAGTTTCTGGCATAGTTCTTCGGAGGTGATGCGATGGGGCGGCTCCACATGCGCCAGCCCGGCGATGACTACGTTTTCAAACAGCATGGGTGCTGATCCGGATTCAGGCAAACGCGGTAGTTTACTGTGTTAGCCCGTGCTTTGCATCATGCCGGCTCGTCAAACAGATCCTGCAGCTGTGCCCGGCCCTGTTGCAGGCTTTCTTCCACTTCTTTCAGCCAGGGCATCCAGGCACGGGAACGCCCCACGCTGCCTGCGTTGATAGGGCTGCGCACCTGGGCGATGCTGGCGGTGCGGATGGTGGCCTTGCTGCGTTCCGGGTGCAGACAGTCGGGGTGGTGCGGCAGTGCCAGCTTGTCCAGCAGGGCCGGGATGGTCTCTTCCGGCTGACTGACCAGTTGTTCATAGTCGAGATGGATGATGCTGCCGGGAAAGAGGCGGTCCCAGTGTTTCATCAGGGCTTCGTAACTGGCGTAGACCTGCCCCCATTCTTCCGGCGAGAACACCAGCCGTTCCTCGTTGAAATGCGCCTGCAGGCAGGAGAGCAGGGTGTCGTAGGGGTCCCGGCGGCAATGTACGATTTTCGCATTGGGGAAGATCAGCTGGATAAAACCCACCATGTTGGCGTTCAGGGGCATCTTGTCGGCACTGTGCCGGGCCTTGCCGATCAGCTTGCGCACAAAGGTCAGATAGTCCTCGCCCATGGCCTTCCAGACCTTGGGTTTGCGTGCCAGCTGCGCCATCACCGAGCCGCCTGCCGGCAGCTGGCGAATGTGCTGGCCGACCAGCGTGCCGATGACATTGCGTTCGCCCACGCCGACCACTTGTGGATGCTGGTTGAGAACCTGCTCGGTCAGGGTGGTGCCGGAGCGGGGCATGCCCACGATGAAAATCGGGCAGTCGCTGGGGTGGCCGGCCTTGAGCAGCGGTTCGATGCGCTCACGGGTAAAATCCTCGATCACGGTACGGGTACTTTCGATCAGCTGGATTTTTCTCGGCACATGGCTGCGTTTCAACCGGTTGGCGGCTTTCAGGCTCTCGGCGGCCTGGGCATAGTCCTTTTCCCGGGCCTGCAGGCGCGACAGCACGAAAAGCAGGGTGAAGCGGTCATGAATGGGCAGGTCTTTCTCCAGCAGTGCCTCGATATATGCCGGTTGCAGCTGTGGCAGGTCGAACATTTTCAAAATGGTGGCCTGGAACAGCAAGGCCGCGTCATCGGGAAAATGTTCCAGCCCCTGTTCGATAACGGCCCGGGCGGCCTCCATGTCGCCCAGACGGGAAAGGGCGGTCAGCAGTTGGTGCGTGGCATGCCAGTGATCGGGTTTTTGCGCGAGAACCTCCCGTAGAATTTCAACGGCTCTGGCCTCATGTTCCAGTTTGAGTTCGCACTGGGCCAGGGCCATCTTGCTGTTCAGGTTGTTGGGGTCCAGTTTCAGCCCCCGTCGGATGGCATTGCGTGCATCAATGGGGCGCTTGGTGCCCAGCAGGGCTTCGGAAGCCAGTTGCCAATAGGTGGGGCTTTGTTCGCATCCACGCAGTTGCTGCAGGCTTTGCAGTGCCTGCGCATAGTGTTTTTGCTGGATGAGGGCGGCGATTTGTGTCAGCGCCTTCTGGCATTGTTGCGCCGGTGCGGATGGGGTCATGTTCAAATTCCGAATGAGAGCAAAAAGCCGGCAATGGTAGCCGTCATCAAGGTGGCCAGGGAGCCGCCCAGCACGGCACGCAGGCCAAAACGGGCCAGATCGGTCTTGCGATCCGGCGCAATGCCGCCGATGCCGCCGATCTGGATGGCAATGGAGGCAAAGTTGGCAAAACCGCACAGGGCATAGGTGGAAATCAATACCGCCTTGTCACTCAGGGTGGCTTTCAGATCGTTGAGGCTGAGATAGGCCACGAATTCGTTGATGACGACCTTTTCACCAATCAGGCCGCCCACGGCGGTGGCATCCTGCCAGGGCACGCCAATGGCCCAGGCGATGGGGGACAGCAGGTAACCCAGGATCAGGGAAAGGTTCAGGGGTTTGCCCAGGGAGTCTTCCAGGCCGGTAACCTGCCCCAGCCATTCCAGTGGTGCATTGATCATGGCGATCAGGGCGAGAAAGGCCAGCAACATGGCGGCGATGTTCAGGGCCAGTTTCAGCCCGTCACCCGCACCATTGGCTGCGGCTTCGATGACGTTATGGCTGGTTTTTTCCACTGTCATGCGTACTTCACCCCGGGTGAGGGATTCCTGGGTTTCCGGCAGCAGGATCTTGGCAATGACGATGGTGGCCGGCGCGGCCATGATGCTGGCGGAAAGCAGATGCTTGGCGTAGAACACCTGCTGGGCCGGGTCACCCCCACCCAGCATGCCTACATAGGCGGCCAGCACGCCACCGGCAATGGTGGCCATGCCGCCCACCATCAGTGTGAGCAGTTCTGATTGGGTCATGCGCGAGACATAGGGGCGGACCACCAGTGGTGCTTCGGTCTGGCCGATAAAGACATTGGCGGCCACCGACAGGGCTTCGGAGCCGGAAATGTTCAGTACCCGTACCATGATCCGCGCCATGAAGGCCACCACCCGCTGCATGATGCCCAGGTGATAGAGCACGGACATCAGTGCCGAGAAAAAGATCACTGTCGGCAAAACCTGAAAGGCAAAGATGAAGCCAAAGCTTTTCTGGTCGACCAGATTGCCAAAGATCATCCGGCTGCCGACATCGGTAAAGCTGATAATGGCTACAAAGCCCTTGGAAAGGGCGTTGAATACCGCTTCGCCCCAGGGGGTCATCAATACGAGTACGGCAAAGACCAGTTGCAGGGCAATGCCGGCGGCAGCCTGTTGCCAGCGAATGGCGGAGCGGTTTTCGGAAAACAGCCAGGCGATGATAATCAGGCAGGCCAGGCCAAACAGCGCGTGCAATAGATCGAGCATGTCGAATGGTTCCGGAAGGAAAGTCCGGCAAGCCTAGCCCAAAGCGCGGGCATCCATCAAGAAAAAGCCGGGGTCATGCCCCGGCCTGGCTGAAGAATCAGTACTTGCGAACCGATGGGTCCACTTCGTTGTGCCAGCCATGAATGCCGCCGGCCAGGTTATGCACATTGGTAAAGCCCTGCTGGCGAAAATGTTCGGCCACGCCATTGCTGCGGTTGCCCGTGCGGCAATAGAACACCAGTGTGGTGTCCTTGGGCAGGCTCAGGATTTTCTGCTCGTCCAGGCGTTCATCATTGGGTAGTACCGCAATGGCCCGCTCGCTTTCCGGACGTACATCAATGAGGTGCAGGGGTTCACCCTGGTCCATCATCGCCTTCAATTCCGTGGCCGACAACTGGTTTACCGGCTTGGGCGCATTGGGGTTGTCGATCTTCAGGCCGCTGCCCTGGAAGCTGTCCACCCAGTCGATGGACAAGCCCTTGGCGCGCTGTGCCGTGGCCACATCCATATAGATGTCGATACCGTTGGCACTGGCCTTGATCTCGTGTGGTTTGGCCGGCTGGATGGTGAACTGGTGCTGCCAGTGTTTGTCGATGCTCAGGTGCAGATCACCTTGCTGGCCCTGGATGCCGGCCTTGATGGCTTCGGCAGCCTTGTCGCTGATCTGGATTTCCGGTGGTGTGCGATCCGGTTTTTCCATGCCCAGCATCTCGTGCAGTTCACCGGAATTGTACAGCTCGGTGACAATATCGCAGCCGCCAACAAACTCCTTGTTGATGTAGAGCTGGGGGATGGTGGGCCAGTTGGCATAGGCCTTGATGCCCTCTCGGATTTCCTGGTCGGCCAGCACATTCACATGTGCGTAGTCGTCCAGCAGGGTGTCGAGAATACCGGCGGTCGTGGCTGAAAACCCGCATTGCGGCATCTGCGGCGTGCCCTTCATGAACAGCACGACCGGCTTGCTGTCCAGGATCTGTTCAATGCGTTGTCTGGTTGCGTCGTCTAAAGCCATGGAAATTCTCCCGTTGATCTTGGTGTTGGCGCTTGGCGGTGCCGCTGAATATTTAGGAAGATCTAATATATAACACAGTACAAGACGATATGGTAGCCGGTTCCCGGATTTTCAAGCCTGGGCCTGGCAGCCGGAAAAAGCGCTTGACCTGACTGTTCGCCTGACTATAATGCGCCCTCCCAGCCGGCTGGAGCACGAGAGAGTGCTAGCTGTCGGAGTTGCAGGAAGCGGAGGGAGCGGAAGGAGTTGACAGGGAGGGAATGGGGCGTATAATTCGCCGCCTTGGTCAGGGAGGCCGGGTCTGGGGAGAA
>WFUE01000135.1 GCA_015485125.1 Lysobacterales bacterium
GCCGACCAGATCCTGGTGCTGGATCAGGGGGAAATCGTCGAGCGCGGCACCCACGAAACCCTGCTTGAGGCCGGTGGCATCTATGCGCGGTTGTATGAGATGCAGTTCTCCGGCACATGAAGCAACAGGATCTGCACGCCATCTGGTATGGATCACAGGCGCCAGGGCCGGTGCTGGTTGCGCTGTCCTGGCTGTTCCGTCCATTGTCCTGGTTGCGCCGCCTGCTCTATCGTAGCGGCCTGTTGCCGCAGGGCCGTTTGCCGGTGCCCGTGGTCGTGGTGGGCAATATCACCGCTGGTGGTACGGGCAAGACACCCATGGTGCACTGGCTGTGGCAGCGGCTGACAGAAGCCGGCCTGCGGGTAGGCGTGGTATCGCGTGGTACCGGCGGGCAGGGCGCGCTGCATGTGGTGCGGCCCGAGGATGACCCCGCGGTGGTGGGCGATGAACCGTTGCTGCTGGCCCGCCGAGGCGTGGCACCCATCATGGTAGGGCGGGACCGCCTGGCCGCTGCTCGCAAGCTCTGCGAACAGCAATCGCTGGATCTCATCCTCAGTGACGACGGCCTGCAGCACTACCGCCTGCCCCGTCAGTTCGAAATCATCCTGCTGGATGGTCTGCGCGGGCTGGGCAATGGCCGCCTGTTGCCGGCCGGGCCCTTGCGGGAGCCGCCGGCCCGCCTGCAACAGGCGGATGAAGTGGTCAGCAATTCCGCCCATGTGGCCGGCGTGATGGCCAATCTCATGACCCTGGTGGCTGGTGACCTCTGTGCCGTGGCCGAGCCCGAGCGTCAGCAGCGGCTGGTGGACTGGCAGGGCCGGCGGGTACATGCCGTGGCCGGCATTGGTAATCCCGAGCGCTTCTTCCTCGGGCTGGAGCGGCTGGGGCTGGAGGTGGTTCGCCATCCCTTTGATGATCACCACGCCTTTGCCGAGAACGACTTTGCCTTTGAAGAGCCCTTGCCGGTAGTGATGACCGAAAAGGATGCCGTCAAGTGCCAGGCCTTTGCACGGCCAGACTGGTATTATCTGCCGGTCCATGCCAGCTTCAGCGCGGCTTTCGCGGAGCAGCTGCTGGACAGGCTGCAACATCTCGACCCTGCGAAACGAAAAAAGGTGTTTCTCTGATGCCGGAATTCAAGGTTGTCATACCCGCCCGTTTTGAATCCACCCGCCTGCCGGGCAAACCCATGCTGGAGATTGCCGGCAAGCCCATGATCGGCCATGTGGCGGAACGCGCGCTGGAATCCGGTGCGGAGGAGGTGCTGGTGGCCACCGACCATCACAGCATTTTTACCTGGTGTCTGGGGCAGGGCATTCGCGCGGAGCTGACTTCCCGCTGCCATCGTTCCGGCACCGACCGGGTGGCAGAGATCGCTGGCAAGAAAGGCTGGGCGGATGAAACCATCGTGGTCAATCTGCAGGGTGACGAGCCGCTGATGCCGCCGGAGAATATCCGTCGGGTGGCGGAAATGCTGGAGGCTGACGAGGCGCTCACCATTGCCACCCTCTGTGAGCCGGTGCGCACGCAACAGGAATTGAACAATCCCAATGTGGTCAAGGTGGTGCGTGACCAGCGGCAGCAGGCCCTGTACTTCAGCCGCGCGCCCATCCCCTGGTGGCGGGACGGTTCGGATGCGCAGGCGGCCCTGCCGGATTGGCCGGCCTGTTTTCGTCATGTGGGCCTGTATGCCTACCGGGCCGGCTTTCTACGCGCCTGCGGACAGTTGCCGCCGGGCAATCTGGAAGTGACCGAATCACTGGAACAACTGCGTTTCATGGAAGCGGGTTACCGGATTGGCGTGGCGGATGCGCCCGCACCCGTGCCCGCCGGAGTGGATACGGAAGAAGATCTGGAACACATCCGCCGGCAGATGGAAGCACCGTCCTGAAATCACATGACCGGCCAATGGGTGGCAGGTTGGTAACATTGTTAGCATTTACTCCTTGAATATCAGGGGATTAGTGCTTTTTTCTAGAAACAGCCTGTGTTATGTTTGTGAAATGGCTGTTTTTCGTACATTCCTGTGTCTCCTGTGGCTGTTGCCGGGCTGGCTGCACGCTGAAGCCGTGCGTGTGCAAGGCGTGCGCCTGTGGCAATCACCGGAGCGTGTGCGGGTGGTGCTGGATCTGAATGGCAAGCCGGATTATCGCCTGTTTACCCTGAAGGCCCCGGAACGGGTGGTGGTGGACCTGGAAGCCGCCCGGCTGGATGCCGACTTGAAACTGCCGAAAAATGACTGGGTCACGGCACTGCGTCATGGCAAGCGTGGCCATGACGGCTTGCGACTGGTGCTGGATTTGAATCATCCGGTACGTCCCAAGAGTTTCGTACTACCGCCTCAACAACAATATCCCCATCGTTTGGTGCTGGATCTGGAACCCGTTTCGGGTACACGAGCCGCTACACGGGAATCCGTCTCGAAATCAACGGCAAAAAAGGTAGAAGAACAGGGGCGGGATGTGCTCATTGCGGTAGATGCCGGTCATGGAGGAGAGGATGCCGGTGCCATCGGTGCCAAAGGCACACGTGAAAAGCAGGTCACACTGGCCATCGCCCGCGAACTGGTGCGGCAGATCAACGAACAACCCGGCATGCGCGCCTTCCTGGTACGCAAGGGTGATTACTACATCCCGCTGAAAAAACGCTATCAGATTGCGCGGCAACGTGGCGCGGATCTATTCATCTCCATTCACGCCGATGCCTTCTACAACCGTAAGGTCAAGGGCAGCTCGGTGTTTGTCCTTTCACCCAAGGGAGCCAGTTCGGAGGCGGCCCGCTGGCTGGCGCGCAAGGAAAATGATGCCGACCTGATCGGCGGCGTCCGCCTGGATGAAAAGGATGACCTGTTGGCCACGGTGCTGCTGGACTTGTCGCAGAGTGCGACCCGTCAGGCCAGCCAGGAAGTGGCCGAGGGGGTTTTGCAGGCACTGGGCCGGGTCAACCCGCTGCACACCGGTCATGTCGAGAAAGCGAATTTTGTGGTCCTGCGCTCCCCGGACATGCCCTCCGTGCTGGTGGAAACGGCCTTCATCAGCAACCCCAGGGAAGAAAAGCGTCTGAAAAGCGCTCGCCATCAGAAAAGGCTCGCCCAGGCCATTATCGAAGGCGCGCGGAACTACTTCGAAAAGCGTCCGCCGGCAGGTACCTGGTTTGCCCAGCGCAGAAAGGTGCGTACCCATGTAGTCAGTCGTGGTGAAACCCTCAGCGGCATTGCGCAACAGTACCGGGTGCCACTGGGCAGGCTCAAGCAGTTCAACCAACTCAAGACCGACCGTATCGCGGTGGGGAAAGTGTTGAAAATTCCTGCCAGCAACGGTTGAAACCGTCGCTGCAATCCCCATCTATCCGAAGGCGATGTCACGACATGGCGAACGGTGTTTTTTTGCGGTTTATTCCGCAACTGACCGACGGATGAAAAATAATCTCGTCAGGCTCTTGACGGGCCCGGCAAGCTGACTATAATGCGCCCTCCCAGCCGGCTGGAGCACGAGAGAGTGCTAGCTGTCGGAGTTGCAGGAAGCGGAGGGAGCGGAAGGAGTTGACAGGGAGGGAATGGGGCGTATAATTCGCCGCCTTGGTCAGGGAGGCCGGGTCTGGGGAGAA
>WFUE01000136.1 GCA_015485125.1 Lysobacterales bacterium
GAAGGCGTGGAAATGGTGATGCCTGGCGACAATGTGCAGATGAAGGTGCAGCTGATTGCGCCCATCGCCATGGAAGAAGGCCTGCGCTTCGCCATCCGTGAAGGCGGCCGCACCGTGGGCGCGGGCGTGGTGTCCAAGATCATCGAGTGATCGGACGCCCTGCAAGACCACGGCTGGTGGCCTGAACAGGCCGCCAGCCTTTGCTTTTTAGGCCAGTAGCTCAATTGGCAGAGCAGCGGTCTCCAAAACCGCAGGTTGGGGGTTCGAGTCCCTCCTGGCCTGCCATTTACATGGCAGACACTGATTGAAGGTGATTACATGACGGATAGGGAAGAAGGCGGCCTCGCGGCGCTGGATATCATCAAGCTTCTGATTTCGCTGGCGATCCTCGTGGCGGGTATCTGGGGCTTTTATCACTTCGATCAGGCCTACATGACCTGGATGCGGGTGCTGGGGCTGCTGGTGGTAACCGGCGTGGCCCTGCTGCTGGCGGCTACATCCACTCAGGGTCGACGACTGGTTTCCTTCTTTACCGAGGCGCGTGCCGAGCTGCGCAAGGTGGTCTGGCCCACGCGTCAGGAGACCGTGCAAACCACGCTGGTGGTGTTGGTTGTGGTGGTGGTCATCGGTATCTTCCTTTCCATTCTCGACCTGACCTTCAGCAAGTTGGTCGAGTGGTTTGTCACGCCTGGTGCCTGAGGAGGCTTCCATGTCCAAGAAATGGTATGTGGTACACGCCTATTCCGGCTATGAGCAGCAAGTCAAGCGTTCTCTGGAAGAGCGCATTCGTCGTTTTGGCATGGAAGACCGTTTTGGCGAGATTCTGGTGCCCACCGAAGAAGTGGTGGAAATGAAGAATGGCCAGAAGCGCCGTTCCGAGCGCAAATTCTTTCCTGGCTATGTGCTGGTGCAGATGGACATGGATGACGATACCTGGCACCTGGTCAAGGATGTACCCAAGGTCATGGGCTTCATTGGCGGTACCGCCGACAAGCCCGCGCCCATTACCGACAAGGAGGCCGAGGCCATTCTCCAGCGCGTGCAGGAAGGCGCCGAGAAGCCGCGGCCCAAGGTGCTGTTCGGTGTCGGTGAGGTGGTGCGCGTCATCGATGGCCCCTTCAATGATTTCAACGGCACGGTGGAAGAAGTCAACTACGAGAAAAGCCGCCTGCGTGTGGCGGTGTCCATCTTTGGTCGCTCCACGCCGGTGGAACTGGAATTTGGTCAGGTGGAAAAAACCACCTGAACACCACGCCCGTCAGGGCGTCTGAAGTATCGGCCACACGCTGGCCTTCATGAACCCCGGGGAGCCGCAAGGCGCTTGTACCCGCAAGGAGAACATAAACATGGCAAAGAAAATCGAAGCCTATATCAAGCTGCAGGTGCCTGCAGGTCAGGCCAACCCCAGCCCGCCAGTCGGCCCGGCGCTGGGTCAGCATGGTCTCAACATCATGGAATTCTGCAAGGCCTTCAATGCCAAGACCGGCAATGTGGAGCAGGGCCTGCCCATTCCTGTGGTGATCACCGTCTACAACGATCGCAGTTTTACTTTTGAAACCAAGACGCCGCCGGCCGCCGTGCTGCTGCTCAAGGCCGCAGGGCTGAAAAAGGGCAGCGGCCGCCCCAACACCGAAAAGGTGGGTACGGTCACGCGTGCGCAACTGGAAGAAATTGCGACAACCAAGAAGCCGGATCTGACTGCCGCGGACATGGACGCGGCTGTGCGTACCATCGCCGGTACGGCTCGCAGCATGGGCTTGAATGTGGAGGGTGTGGACTGATGGCCAAGACAGGCAAGCGCTTGCGCGCAATTCGTGAAAAGATTGATTCCAACCAGGCCTACGCCCTGCCGGAAGCCCTGAATCTGCTGAAGGACTTTTCCTCGGTCAAGTTCAAGGAGTCCGTGGATGTGGCCGTGCGTCTGGGTGTGGACCCGCGCAAATCCGACCAGCAGGTACGTGGTTCCACCGTGTTGCCCAATGGAACGGGTCAGAGCATCCGCGTGGCGGTATTCGCCCAGGGCGAGAATGCCGAGAAGGCCAAGGCCGCCGGTGCCGACATCGTCGGTTTCGAAGATCTGGCCGAGTCCATCAAGGCAGGCAACATGGATTTCGATGTGGTCATCGCCACGCCGGATGCCATGCGCGTGGTCGGTGCCCTGGGTCAGATTCTGGGCCCGCGTGGCCTGATGCCCAACCCCAAGGTGGGCACCGTGACACCGAATGTGGAAGAAGCGGTGAAAAATGCCAAGGCCGGTCAGGTACGGTACCGTACCGACAAGGCGGGCATTGTGCATTGCACCATCGGCAAGGTGGATTTCAGTGTGGAAGCCCTGCAGGAAAACCTGAATGCGCTGATGAACGACCTGATGAAGCTGAAGCCGGCTTCCGCCAAGGGTCAGTATGTGCAGAAGGTCGCCGTGTCCACCACCATGGGCCCGGGCCTGACCGTGGACAAGGGCACGCTGGATCTTTGAGTTTTGAGGGCTGCGGCATTGGCCGTGGCCGTCAGAGACCGCAGGCGCGGCTTGCTGCTTAAAACTTCAGCCTGCGTAGACGGCAGGCCCTTCCGGGTTGATTCCGAAGGCCGCCGTACCGTCGCAACCGCGACAACATCCTGCCCCGGCAGGGTGCAACCGTTGTCTGGTGTTTCGACACCTCGACATCTCAGGAGGTAACTATGGCGCTCAATCTGGAGCAGAAAAAGGCAGTCGTCGCCGAGCTTGCCCAAGTGGCATCCTCCGCGCTGTCTGTCGTTGCCGCCGAGTATCGTGGACTGACCGTGGAAGAAATGACGGCATTGCGGGTCAAGGCCCGTGAATCCGGCGTATATCTTCGGGTCGCCAAGAATACGCTCGTACGGCGCGCTGTTCAGGGTACCGAGTTTGAATGCATCGCCGATGACCTGAAAGGGCCGTTGGTCTTTGCCTTTGCCTCGGAAGATCCTGGCGCGGCTGCTCGTCTTGTCAAGGATTTCGCCAAGGAGCACGACAAGCTCACCGCACACGTTCTGGCGGTTGGCAGCAACAAGTATGAAGCTGCCGATCTCGATCGTGTGGCCAGCCTGCCCACGCGGGAACAGGCGCTGGCCATGCTGCTGGGCGTGATGAAGGCTCCGGTGGAGAAATTCGTCCGTACCCTGGCCGAACCGCACGCCAAGTTCGTGCGTACCGTGGCCGCCGTGCGCGACAAGAAAGAAGCCGCATAAGCGACTGTTTTTTCAATCAACCCTTTTCAAACGATTTATCTGGAGAATATCCAAATGGCAATTTCCAAAGAAGACATCCTCGAAGCCATCGCTGAAATGAGCGTGATGGACGTGGTGGACCTGGTCAAGATGATGGAGGAGAAGTTCGACGTCTCCGCCGCTGCTCCCGTGGCCGTGGCCGCTGCTCCCGCCGCTGGTGGTGAAGGTGGTGCCGCCGAAGAGAAGACCGAGTTCGACGTGGTCCTGGCCAGCTTCGGCTCCAACAAGGTCGCCGTCATCAAGGCCGTTCGCGGCATCACCGGCCTGGGCCTGAAAGAAGCCAAGGAAC
Organism: Lysobacterales bacterium; assembly: GCA_015485125.1. Classification (GTDB taxonomy): domain Bacteria; phylum Pseudomonadota; class Gammaproteobacteria; order Xanthomonadales; family S139-57; genus S139-57. The sequence goes on from WFUE01000136.1 coordinate 3,536, forward strand.
TGGTGGAAGGCGCACCCGCTCCGCTGAAGGAAGGCGTGAGCAAGGAAGAGGCCGAAGAAGTCAAGAAGCAACTCGAAGAAGCAGGTGCGACTGTCGAGATCAAGTAATCTGGCTGATTGTCTTTTCAATCGGTTGGGAGGGGCTGGCAGCCACGGGCTGCCGGCCTTTTCCTGTTTCTGTCATTTTGATGACAGCCAAATTCAGGGCGGGCGCCGTGCCATTGGCACCGGCGACTGCCCAAAGGGTGGCCATGACAGGGCTGCCAGGCATTTATTCAAGCATTGAGGCGGGCGAGAACCAATGAGCTATTCGTTCACAGAGAAAAAACGCATTCGCAAGGATTTCGGCAAGCGCAAGGAGGTGCTGGATGTACCCTTCCTGCTGGCAACCCAGATTGATTCCTACAAGCGATTTTTGCAGCAGGATGTGCCGGAAGACGCACGCGAGCCGGTGGGCCTGCATGGCGCCTTGAGCTCCGTCTTTCCCATTGCCAGCTATTCGGGCAACGCCGAGCTGCAATATGTGAGCTATGAATTGGGCAAGCCGCCCTTCGATGTGCGCGAATGCAAGCTGCGTGGCATGAGCTATGGCGCGCCACTGCGTGTGAAGGTGCGCCTGGTCATCTACAACAAGGAAAGTTCCGCCAAGGTCAAGCCGGTCAAGTATGTGAAGGAGCAGGAAGTCTACATGGGCGAACTGCCGCTGATGACTGATACCGGCACCTTCATCGTCAATGGTACGGAACGGGTGATTGTCTCCCAGCTGCACCGTTCCCCTGGCGTGTTCTTCGACCACGACAAGGGAAAGACCCATTCCTCCGGCAAGTTGTTGTTCAATGCGCGGGTGATTCCCTATCGCGGTTCCTGGCTGGACATGGAGTTCGACCCCAAGGATGCCATCTTCACCCGCATCGACCGTCGCCGCAAGTTGCCGGTGACCATTCTGCTGCGCGCGCTGGGATACGAGAACGAGGAGATGCTGGACATCTTCTTCGACATGAACACCCTGCGCATAACTCCCGACAATGTGGAGCTGGAAGTGGATCCGGAACGCCTCAAGGGCGAGCGGGCCACTTATGACATCACCGACAAGAAGGGCAAGGTGATCGTCGAGGCGGAGAAGCGGATCACCGCCCGCCATGTGAAGCTGCTCAAGCAGGCCAAGATCGACTCGCTGGTGATGCCGGACGAGTATGCCGTGGGCAAGATCATTGGCCACAATGTGGTGGATACCGAAACCGGCGAGATCATCGTGCCGGCCAACGAGGAGATCACCGAAGAAGTGCTGGCCCGCCTGCGCGAGCACAATGTGAATGAAGTTCGCATTCTCTATGTGAACGATCTGGACCGTGGGCCCTACATCTCCAACACCCTGCGCCTGGATCCCACCCGCACCAAACTGGAAGCGCTGGTGGAGATCTACCGCATGATGCGCCCCGGCGAGCCGCCCACCAAGGAAGCGGCCGAAGCACTGTTCGAAAACCTGTTCTTCACCGATGACCGCTATGATTTGTCGGCTGTCGGCCGGATGAAGTTCAATCGCCGTCTGGGCCGTGAGGATGAAACCGGCCCGGGCACGCTGACCCGCGAGGACATCCTCGATGTGCTCAAGGAGCTGATCAACATCCGTAACGGTCACGGCACCGTGGACGATATCGATCACCTGGGCAACCGCCGTGTGCGTTCCGTGGGCGAGATGGCGGAAAATGTTTTTCGCGTCGGCCTGGTGCGTGTCGAACGCGCGGTCAAGGAACGCCTGTCGCTGGCGGAATCCGAAGATCTGGGCCCGCAGGACCTGGTCAATGCCAAGCCGGTACAGGCCGCGGTCAAGGAGTTCTTCGGCTCCAGTCAGCTCTCTCAGTTCATGGACCAGAACAACCCCCTTTCGGAAGTGACCCACAAGCGCCGGGTCTCCGCGCTGGGCCCGGGTGGTCTGACCCGCGAACGTGCCGGTTTCGAGGTGCGCGACGTGCACCCCACCCATTACGGCCGGGTCTGCCCCATCGAAACGCCGGAAGGTCCGAACATCGGCCTGATCAACTCGCTTTCGGTCTATGCCCGCACCAACAAATACGGTTTTCTGGAAACGCCCTACCGCAAGGTGGAAAACGGCGTGGTCACCAACGAGGTGCACTATCTGTCCGCCATCGAGGAAGGGCAATTCGTGATTGCGCAGGCCAAGACCGACCTGGACGACAAGGGCCGTTTCGTGGACGAATTCGTGCCCTGCCGCCACAATGGTGAATTCATCCTGCAGTCGCCGGACAAGATCGACTACATGGATGTCTCGCCCAAGCAGATCGTTTCCGTGGCCGCATCCATCGTGCCCTTCCTGGAGCACGACGACGCCAACCGTGCCCTCATGGGCTCCAACATGCAGCGTCAGGCGGTGCCGACCCTGCGCGCGGACAAGCCGCTGGTGGGCACCGGCATGGAGCGGGTAGTGGCGCGTGATTCCGGCGTGACCGTCGTGGCCCGTCGCGGTGGCGTGGTGGAACAGGTGGATGCCGCTCGTGTCGTGATCCGGGTAAACGAGGACGAGATTCCGGAAAACGATCCGGGCGTGGATATCTACACCCTGACCAAATACACCCGTTCCAACCAGAACACCTGCCAGAACCAGCGCCCGCTGGTCAAGCCGGGTGATGTGGTCGCAGCCGGCGATATCGTCGCCGACGGCCCTTCCACCGACCTGGGTGAACTGGCACTGGGCCAGAACCTGCTGGTGGCCTTCATGCCCTGGAACGGGTACAACTTCGAGGATTCCATCCTTCTGTCGGAAAAAGTGGTGCAGGAAGATCGCCTGACCACCATCCACATCGAGGAGCTGACCTGCGTGGCCCGGGACACCAAGCTGGGCAACGAGGAAATCACCGCGGATATTCCCAATGTGGGTGAGCACGCCCTGTCCAAGCTGGATGAGTCCGGCGTGGTCTTCGTGGGGGCGGAAGTCAAGGCCGGCGATATTCTGGTGGGCAAGGTCACGCCCAAGGGTGAAAGCCAGCTGACCCCGGAAGAGAAGCTGCTGCGGGCCATCTTCGGCGAGAAGGCTTCCGATGTGAAGGACAGCTCCCTGCGCGTGCCTTCCGGCATGGACGGCACTGTCATCGATGTGCAGGTCTTCACCCGTGACGGCATGGAAAAGGACAAGCGTGCGCTGCAGATCGAGCAGGACGAGCTGGCCCGGGTACGCAAGGATCTGGACGACCAGTTCAAGATTCTGGAAAACGCCATCTGCCAGCGGCTGGAAGCGGCCGTGGTGGATCAGCCGGTGGAAAAGGCGCCGGCAGGCCTGAAGAAGGGCCAGAAGATCACCGCCGAGTATCTGGCTGAACTGCCGCGTGACCAGTGGTTCAAGATCCGCATGAAGGACGATGCACTCAACGACCTGATCGAATCGGCCGCCGAACAGATGGCCTTCCAGAAAAAGGAACTGGATGCCCACTTCGAGGAGAAGAAGCGCAAGGTCACCCAGGGCGATGAACTGGCTCCGGGCGTGCGCAAGATGGTCAAGGTCTATCTGGCCGTCAAGCGCCGCATCCAGCCGGGAGACAAGATGGCTGGCCGTCACGGCAACAAGGGTGTGATCTCCATGATCGTGCCCCAGGAAGACATGCCCTACATGGAAGATGGTCGTCCGGTGGATATCGTCTTGAACCCGCTGGGTGTGCCATCGCGGATGAACATCGGCCAGATTCTGGAAACCCACCTGGGCCTGGCCGCCAGTGGGCTGGGCCGCAAGATCGCGGAGATGGTCCATGCCAAGGCCAAGGCCAAGGAGATGCGCGATTTTCTCGACAAGATCTACAACCACGAGTTGTACATGGAAGGTGGCAAGGGCAAGAAGAGCCGCAAGGGCCGCCGGGTGGAGCTGAAGGACTTCACCGACGAGGAGATCATGGAGCTGGCCAACAACCTGCGCGATGGCGTACCCATGGGCACGCCGGTGTTCGACGGTGCCGAGGAAAGTGAAATCAAGTACATGCTGGAATTGGGTGGCCTGCCCACCTCCGGCCAGATGACACTGTACGATGGCCGTACCGGCGAGCCGTTCGAGCGTCCGGTCACCGTGGGTTACATGTACATGCTCAAGCTCAACCACCTGGTGGATGACAAGATGCATGCCCGTTCCACCGGCCCCTACAGCCTGGTGACCCAGCAGCCGCTGGGCGGCAAGGCCCAGTTCGGTGGCCAGCGATTCGGGGAAATGGAAGTGTGGGCGCTGGAAGCCTACGGCGCCGCCTACACCCTGCAGGAGATGCTGACCGTGAAATCCGATGATGTCACCGGCCGCAACCAGATGTACAAGAACATCGTCGATGGCAACCACCAGATGGTGGCCGGCATGCCTGAATCCTTCAATGTGTTGATGAAAGAGATCCGCTCGCTGGCGCTCAACATCGAACTTGAAGAAGACAACTGACCGGACAGGAGAGAACCGTGAGAGATTTGCTCAATCTATTCAATCAGCAACGCCAGCCGGCCGACTTTGACAGCATCAAGGTCAGCCTGGCTCCCCCTGAAGTCATCCGGTCCTGGTCCTGGGGCGAAGTCAAGAAGCCCGAGACCATCAACTACCGCACCTTCAAGCCGGAGCGCGACGGTCTGTTCTGCGCCGCCATCTTCGGCCCGGTCAAGGATTACGAATGCCTGTGCGGCAAGTACAAGCGCATGAAGCATCGTGGCGTGGTCTGCGAGAAGTGTGGCACCGAAGTCACCCTCACCAAGGTGCGCCGCGAGCGCATGGGGCATATCGATCTGGCCACGCCGGTGGCGCACATCTGGTTCCTCAAGTCCCTGCCGTCCCGCATCGGCCTGATGCTGGATATCTCCCTGATCGATGTGGAACGGGTGTTGTACTTCGAATCCTATATCGTGGTGGACCCCAGCTACACCACGCTGGAGAAGGGCCAGCTGCTCACCGACGAGCAGTATTTCGAGGCGCTGGAAGAGCATGGCGACGAATTCGTGGCCAAGATGGGCGCGGCCGCCATCTACGACCTGCTCAAGGACATCGACCTCAATGCCGAAGCCCTGAAACTGCGGGAAGAAATCGCCGAGACCAAGTCCGAGACCAAGCTCAAGCGCATGAGCAAGCGCCTGAAGCTGATCGAGGCCTTCATCCAGTCCGGCAACCGCCCGGAGCACATGATCCTCACCGTGCTGCCGGTGCTGCCGCCGGACCTGCGCCCGCTGGTGCCGCTGGATGGTGGACGCTTCGCCACTTCCGATCTCAATGATCTCTACCGTCGCGTCATTAACCGCAACAACCGTCTAAAGCGCCTGCTGGAACTGAACGCGCCGGACATCATCGTGCGCAACGAAAAGCGCATGCTGCAGGAAGC
>WFUE01000137.1 GCA_015485125.1 Lysobacterales bacterium
GATGTGGATGTGGCGCTGGATGTGCAGGGGCTGGTGGCCCATGTCACCCTGCGCCAGCAATTCAGCAATGCCAGTACCGGCTGGGTACAGGGCCTGTACCAGATGCCGCTGCCGACCGGCGCTCGAACCGACAGCGTAGTGCTGGAGTATGGCAACACCCGCCTGCAGGGCGAGATTCATGAAAAGGAGGAGGCACGTGCCATCCACGAGCAGGCCAGCCGGGAAGGCCGGCGTTCTGCGCTGGTGGCCTGGCGCCGGCCCGGCCTGTTTCAGGTGCGCGCGGCCAATATCCCGCCGGGCGAGTCTGTCACCGTGGAAATCAGCTGGGTGCAGGCCGTGCCCTGGGTGAAAGGCGGCTTCGAACTGCGCCTGCCCATGACTTACACCGCCCGCTACCGCCCGGCCAACCTCGCCGATGCACCGCTGGCGGAAGACCACCTGCCTGCCGGCGTGGCCGAGGATGACCTGGCCATGCCCCAGTTCAGCCTGCACGGCCAGTTGCGCGCCGGCCTGCCGCTGAAACGGGTGGCCAGCCTCTATCACCCGCTGCAGGTGGATGCCCGCAGCGATCAGGACTACGAAATCTCCCTCGCCCAGGGGCTGGCCGCCGCCAACCGGGATTTCGTCCTGCGCTGGGAGCTGGAAACACAGGACCAGCCCCTGGCCGGCCTTTACCACCAGCAGCATGATGGCGCGGACTACTGGGCCTTGCTGATGGTGCCCCAGCGCGAGGCCAGCCTGCCGCAAGTGGCGCGTGAAATGGTGTTCGTGGTGGATGTGTCCGGTTCCATGCAAGGCATTTCCATGGAACAGGCCCGCGCCGCCCTGTTGCAGGTACTGGACAGCCTGCGCCCGGATGACCGCCTGAATATCATCGCCTTCAGCAGCGACTTCTTCCCCCTGTGGCAGCAAAGCCGGCCCGCCGATGCACAGCACCTGCAGGAAGCACGGGCCTTCGTGCAATCGCTGGAGGCGGATGGTGGCACCGAAATGCTGCCGGCCCTGCGCTTTGCCTTGCTGGGCCCGCATGGCAAGGGCCTGTTGCGGCAGGTGGTCTTTCTCACCGACGGTGCTGTCAGCCAGCCGGAAGCACTCTACCAGCTGGTCAAGACCCGTGCCGGCAGCAGCCGTATCTTCCCCGTGGGCATCGGCGCCGCGCCCAACAGCGCCTTCATGCACCAGATGGCCCGGCTCGGTCGCGGCGTGGAGACCAACATCGGTGACCTGCAGGAAGTGGGCAGTCGCATCACCGGCCTGTTCGAGCAATTGCGCACGCCGGCCCTGCAAGATATCCGCGTGGCCTGGCCCGATCTGGCCAAGGGGCAGTTGAACACTGTGCCGGATCTCTACCTGGGCCAGCCTCTGTGGCAGCTGGTGAAAACGGGAGGCCCCGTGCCGGAGATGCTGCAGATCGACGCTCGGCTGGGCAACAAAAGCTGGCTGCGGGCCGTGCCCACATCGGAGGCGGTGGAAAGCCCCTGGCTGTACAAACTCTGGGCCGGGCAATACCTGCAAGACCAGCGCATGGCCATGACCCTGGGAGAAATCCCCGAAACCCGGCGTGACAGCCTGGTTCGTGAATTGACCGATCTGGCCCTGGATGCCGGCCTGGTCAGCCCCTGGACCAGTTTCGTGGTCACGGCGGAAGAACGGGTACGGCCCGAAACCGAGACACAGCAGGATGAGCAGGCGCCCAATGCCAGCCCGGCGGCACCGGCCATGGCCAAGGCGCGCAGCCTGAACCTGCCGCAAACCGACCTGCCGCTGGATGGCTATCTCTGGTTGCTGCTGGCTGGCGTGCTGACCCTGCTGGCGGCACAGATCAGGAAGGCCGTCTGATGAAAAAGTGGCTGCGCTATACGGGTCTGGCCCTGCTGCTGGCCGGGGCCCTGCCCCTGGGCTGGGTGCAGGGCAAGGCCTGGCTGGCGCAGTTGCTGATCGCCCGCAGCTGGGCTGTGGAACAGGCCGGCCATGGCCGGCAACCACCCTGGCCCTGGGCGGATTTTCACCCGGTGGCGGTGCTGGAAATCCCCCGCCTGCACCGTACCCTCTACGTACTGAACGGCCTGAGCCTGCGTACCCTGGCCTTCGGCCCCGGCTACTACCGCGACCCGGAAACCGGCGACACCCTGCTGGCCGCCCATCGCAACTCCCATTTTCTCGGTGTGCGCAAGCTGCGGGTGGGCGACGAACTGCGCCTGGACCGTGGCCATGGCCCGGAACGCTGGCGGGTAGTGGAAGTACTGGATCTGGCCCGCCCCCGGCTGACTCTTCCCGGTGACGGCAGTCTGCTGCTCAGTACCTGCCTGCCCGATCACAAGCCTGGCCCCACACCCTACCGACGGGTGATACGCGCCCGGCCTATTCAAAGCCATCGGCAAAGTTGAACGGGCCCTGACCGGCCCAGCCGTTGCCCTGGCCGTAGATAACATTGGGGCTGGTGCTGAAGCCGAATTGAAAGCCATCGGTGCTGACCCGGTAGCCGAAACGGTCGGGCGAGGTGGTGTTGACCCCGTAGAAAAACTGGTTCCGGTAGAAGCTCTGGTTCTGCACATCAAGCAGATAGTGCAGGGCCGCGCCGGTGCTACTGTTCATATGCGGTGCGCCGATGATCAATTGCGTGGGCAGGGCGTTGAGGCGGAAGGCCAGATCCACATCTTCACCAAAACGGGTACCCGCGCCGTTTTCACGGATGGTTTGCGTATATTGCCCACCCACCCAGACGAAGACCTGCCCGTTGCCGCTGTTGCCGGTGGGGTCTCCGGCCACCAGCAAGTTCAGATTTTCCGCATTGATGGCCACGCGGTTGCCGATGTCAAGGCCGGTGTTGACTTCCGCGTCCGGCAGTGTCAGTTCCGTGGCGCGGTCGGCCCAGGTCGCGGTCAGGCCGCCAAACGAGGTGACCCAGGCCGCGCCCGAATTGCCAAAAGTCAGCGCGCTGTAGTTGGCGGGGCGGTAGTCAGGCGCGCCGATGATGGCCATGCCGTGGTTGGCATCCACGGCGGTGCCAAAGCGCATGGCAGAAATGGCAATGCCGTTGGTGCCGTTGACATCGCCCGGCGCGATGGCGGTATTCAGTTCCCACACGGTGGCATCCGGGCTTCTGCGGAAGGCAAAGACCGCACCGGTACCCGTGCTGGTGGTATCCGTGAACACGGCCCTCGGGGCACCCACCAGCACATCCCAGATCAAATCACCGTTCTGCTGGAACAGCGTGCCGGCAATGGCCACGCTGGTGCCGAAATCACGCACACCGGTGTTTTCCACATTGGGCACATTGACAAACTGGGGAATGAAGCTGGCCCGGCTTTCGAACAGGCCGCTGCTCTCGTTGAACTTGTAGAGGAAGAGCGCGCCCTCGTTGTTGCCATTGCCGTTGTCGTAATCCGGCGCGCCCACGGCGATAAAACTTTCCCAGGCCTGGATGGTGCTCTTGGGGTTGTACTCGCGGGCCACATCCACCGCCGTGCCAAAGCCTGCGCCGGTATTCAGGCTGACCGGTGCGAGCAGTTCCTGATGAAAGGCCCACTGACCATTGTTGTAGCGGTAGACAAACACCCGCCCGCCGGCACCGTCACTGGGCATGCCCACTACCATCCAGGGGGTGCGAACGGCGATATCCTCGCCCAGGCTGTAGCGGTTGCTGACACCGGTGGGCGTGGGCAGCGGGTTGATATCAATGGCGTGGACGGTGGTGGCCAACAGCAGGCACAGTAGCGGCAGGATGGGCATGGCGGGGCTCCTGAGGATGGGCGCAGGAATTATGTGATAAATATACAACAAAACAGCCCGGATTCAAATGCGCTCTCAGGGATTTTGTTATGCTGAGCCCATGTTACCCCGCTTGTATCAGGCTGTTTTCGGAGGAAGAAAACCATGAAAACCAATCCCGTTGGCTGGTTTGAGATTTATGTGCAGGATATGCCCCGCGCGCGTGCGTTCTATGCGCAAGTGTTTGAAACGGTGCTGGAAAAATTCCCGCTGGAGCAGCCGGAAATGTGGGGCTTTGCCATGAACATGGCCAGCCATGGCACGGCGGGGGCGCTGGTGAAGGCCGAGGGCGTGCCTTCCGGCCCCGGTGGCACATTGGTCTATTTCAGTTGTGTGGACTGCGCCGTTGAGGAAAGCCGGGTCGTACCAGCCGGCGGCGAGGTGGTGCGGGCGAAGATGTCCATCGGTGAATATGGCTTCATATCACTGGTCAAGGACAGCGAGGGCAATCTCATCGGACTGCATTCGCGGCAGTAGCCTTATTCGTTTTCCTCCAGCTGGCCATAGCGGTAGCGCAGGGTAGTGGCTTCCGCCAGGCTGTTTTCGATCAGAGCGTTGTAGTCTTCGAAACAGCGGGCCTCGATGGCTTCCAGCTTGTCATGGCGGGAACGGGTTTTCGGTGAGTGGCTGATCAGCGCGCAACAATCCTTGTAGGGCTCCTTGCAGGTTTCGAACAACGCCAGCCGGCGGGAGAGATCGATGATTTCCTCCTTCTCGTAGGTGAGCAGCGGGCGAAGCACGGGTATTTCCACCGAGCGGGTCATGGAAACCATGTTCTCCATGGTCTGCGAGGCCACCTGGCCCAGGTTGTCGCCGGTGACCAGCACCTGCGCGCCCCAGTCCGCCGCCAGCCGCTGGGCGCAACGGGCCATGAAGCGGCGGAAGAGAATGAGATCATAGGGCACCTGCTGTTCCATCAGCGCCAGATCGAAATGGGTGTAGGGCACCAGATGCAGCCGCGTGCGCCCCAGCACCCGCGACAGCCGCTGCACGATGCGCGCCACCTTGTAGCTTTCCGCCTGTTTCTGCTGCATGTGGTTGGCGGTGAAATGGATGAAATCCACCTCGCAACCGCGCTTGGCCATCAGCCAGGCGGCCACCGGCGAATCGAAACCGCCGGAGAGCAAAGTCAGCACCCGCCCGGTCATGCCCAAGGGCAGGCCGCCCATGCCCTTGCGCCGTTCCGTGTACAGATAGGTGCCGTGGTTGACCACGTCCAGCAGAATGCGGAAATCCGGCTCGGTCAGCGAAACCCGCGACCAGTCGGTGTTTTTCAGCACCACCCCGCCCAGATGCCGTTCCAGATCGATGGAACGCATGGGAAAGCCCTTGTTGCCGCGCTTGACACGGATGGCAAAACGGGCACCCTCGCGCCAGGCCGGCGCCGCCAGCTCCTGTACCGCCTGATCCAGCAGATCCAGCTCCAGCATACCGGTTTCCAGCCCCATCTGCGCCCGGTCGATCCACCAGGCCGGCGTGTACCAGCTGATGCCCGGCACCTCGTCCAGGCAGGCCAGCAGGCGCTCCATGTCCGCCGCCGGCATCACCCCCGCCTCCACAAACAGCCGGTCATAGGCCGAACGCACCGGTACCTCGAAGCCCGCCGCCTGTAACCGTTGCTGCACGTTGGTTCGCAGGCGCTGCACATAATTGGGCCGGTTCTGCCCTTTGAGGCTCAATTCGCCAAAATGCACCAGCACACGCCGTTCCAGCTGATCAAGCGCGGGAGTCTCGCTCATGGTTTCTGCCCGTGGAAAAAAGGCGGGAATTATAGCATTGCCCGGTGGGGCAGTCTCAGGTTTAACCAGGACACTGCCCCAACCCGTTGGCAGCTGAGATGTGCTGGAAACGACGCCTTCTTAGTGGTCAGCTCGTGCTGGCTGGCGGCCAGAGTGTTCCAGCCCGGTGCGTGTGGATATTGTGGTATTGTCGTGTCGTGATGGCAGAGCTGCCCGGCAAGTGCGATTCAAGGCATCATGGAACTGGAGGAAGATGGCATGCAACTGAAAAAATGGGATAGTGCCCAATTCCTCAAAAACAAGGAGGAGATGGTGGAATATCTGAACGCCTGCCTGGATGAAGGCGGTGATGACCCTGCATTTATACTGCATGCCCTGGGTGTCGTGGCGCGTGCCGGAAACCAGCGGCAACTGGAGTGTGATGTGGGTATCAGCCAGCCGGGCCTGCACAAGGTGTTCTCGGGCGTTGGTAAGCCGGATTTTGCCACGGTTTACCGGATTGCCCGCGCACTGGGGGTGAACATCCGCTTCAGTGCCTGAAGTATCCGGCCTGTTCCCGCGCCAGCACGCCGGTGAGCGATGAAGGCCGAGAAAAACCGATGGCCTGCCCATGGCCTGGAGTGCATGCCATATTGTGTGGAGCAAAAGGGTTCGGGGAACAGTCGGGCCGCTGCCCTAGGTATCAGCGTTTGCTCCGGCTGTCGCTGGCAATCGCGTCGATCGATTTCAACCCGGTACCATGGCATGTCGGTGAACGGCAGGCCGGGCTGTTCATGCTGCTGATGGACGAGGCCATTGCCGCGCTGGAGCCGACACCCGGCTTCTACTGGCGCGGCGTAGACCTGAAAAGCATGCCAAAAGCGTTGCAAGATCGGTGGAAAGATGGCCACAGAAAGAGTAGAGTGGTGCAATACAACGGGTTTACCTCGGTGGCATCTGTCGAAGGCACCCAATATGGCGGCACCCAGTACCAGCTATGGCTGGAGAACGCCAGGGACATTGCCCTGTTTTCGGTAAAGGGCGAGCCTGAAGCGGTATTGCCGAGGGAGGCACAGATACTTTCTCTTGGGTTCAGGAATGGTTATCGGTTTTTGAAGGAGGTCGATGAAGTGAAAGCGGTGAAGAAGAATCGCCAGTTCACGGCGCAAGATGAAAGCGATATTGAGCTGATGATGCGCCATGGCAGCACCCGCGAGAAGGCTGAATTTATCATCGAAGAAGGCAAGCGAGTGCGCGCCCGCTGGGCCGCAGAGCGTGGCAAGCCGGTCAGCGAAGAGCGCATGAAAAGGCTGAAGGACATCTACGAGCGCATGCAGGTGGAAGCCACCATCGGCCTGAGCCAATGATTGAATACCGCATCGACGACAGCAACCTGCAGCGTCGACTGGCGCAAATGCTGCATGATCTGAAGAACCCACGCGAAGCCCTGGACGATGCCGGGGCGC
>WFUE01000138.1 GCA_015485125.1 Lysobacterales bacterium
GCGGGTGCCACCACCCACCAGCGCCACGCCCGGTGAAATTTCCCTGGCCCATCACGGCGTGCTGTTTCTGGACGAATTGCCGGAATTTGACCGGCGGGTGCTGGAAGTGCTGCGCGAGCCGCTGGAATCCGGCCAGATCACCATCTCCCGCGCCAGCCGCAAGGCCACCTGGCCGGCCCGCTTCCAGCTCATCGCCGCCATGAACCCCTGCCCCTGCGGCTATGCCGGTGACTCCACAGGCCGCTGCCATTGCACCGCCGAACAGATACAGCGCTACCGCAACCGCATCTCCGGCCCGCTGCTGGACCGCATCGACCTGCAGGTGGAAGTGCCCCGTGCCCGCTTCGAGGAACTGGCTGGCGGTAACGACATGCCCGAGGAAGAAAGCTCGGCCACCGTGTTGCAACGGGTGGCGCGGGCCCGTGCATTCCAGCAGGCCCGCAATGGCTGTCTCAACGCCCGGCTGGACAACCGGGGCATCGAGCAACATTGCCGGCTGGCCGCGCCGGAACAGGCCCTGCTGGGCAAGGCCATGGAACGGCTGGGCTTTTCAGCCCGGGCCTATCATCGTATTCTCAGGCTGGCACGCACCATAGCCGACCTTGCGGGCGAAGACCACATTGGCCAGGCTCATCTCAGCGAGGCCCTTTCCCTGCGAACCCTGGACCGGAACCCATGAAAGACATCCACAACCTGCTGATCAAGGCCCAGAAGGGCGAAGCGCACGCGCAACTGGAGTGTGGTGCCTACTACCTGCATGGGCAGGACAGGGACATGGGCCGGGCCGAATACTGGTTTCGCAAGGCCGCCGAGCAGGGCTTGCCCGAAGGCCAGACCGCGCTGGCCTATGTGCTGGAAACCTTTCACAAGCGCCCGCAAGAGGCAGTCATCTGGCTCAAGCGGGCGGCGGTCAAGGGTCATCCGGACGCCCTCTACCGCATGGCGGTGCTGGGGCTGTGCCAGAAAACGACCGGCATGGAAGGGGAACAGGCGCTGCACTACCTGCAACAGGCCAGTGCACAGGGCCATGTGGAAGCGGCGGAACTGGCCGCCTTCTGCCTGCATGTGGGCCGGGGCACGGCCATCCACCGCAAACAGGCGGCGCAGGCCTTCACCCAGGCCCTGAAACACGGCAGCGTGGCGGCCCGCCTGTGCCTGGCCCAGTGGCTGGAACAGGGCCACGGGCTGGAGCCGGAACCGGTCTCGGCCTTGCGCGCCTGGCAGGAAGTGGCGCAACGTTGCCCGCAGGCCGAAGCCGAAGTGGAACGGCTGGCCGCCACCCTGCGACCGGAGGAGCGGCAACTGGCGGAACGCATGAGTGCCCGGCAGGCCGATTGGCCGCCCTTGCAGCAATTGCCGCTCCGGCTGCCCGTGGAGCCGGTCTGCGTACAGGAGCGGCCCCTGCGGGTGGACTGGCCGGGGCTGGCCCATCCGCTGCTCTGCGCCAACTGGCTGGAAAAATACTGGCGGCGGCCGGAGCGCAAGCTCTGGCACCTGCCGCGGCGGGCGCATTCCGTTCGCCTGTACTGGCTGCTGGACCAGCTCAGCCCGCGCCTGCTGCAAACAGCCGAGGCCTGCCAGGGCCTGTGGCTGGGCCCGTATCGGGCCCTGCCCCGGCCGGAACAGGGCCCGAGCGTGGACCTGCTGCTGCTGCCCCAGGGGCGTGATCGTCAGTATCCGGTCGGCACCGTGCGCATCAGCACCGGCGAGGATGCCGGCTGGCAGGGTGAAAGTCTGATCGCCCGGCTGGAATACACAGCGGAGCCACTCAGCCCGGGCGACCGTCCAGCCGGGGCGCGGTGAGTATCGGGCGGTAGATCCGCAGAAATTCCACCGTGGCCAGTACCCACAAGGCCATGGAAACCTGCACCCACAGGGCCGGTTCTCCCCAGCCGGCCAGCAGGGGAACGGTACGGAAGGCCGTCGCCAGGCTCATCCACACAAACAGGCGGCCAATACCGGCGGGAGGCTCGTTGACCGCGCGGCCCGTGTGGCCCAGGCTGACCCGGCTCATCATTGCCAGCGTAATCAGGCCGATACCGCCCACGGCGAGAAAGTGCATGCCGGTCCAGATATTCACCGGCAGCCACAGGCGGGCGGCCAGCACGGCCAGCCCCAGGATCATCCACAGCTGGGCCAGCCACAGGCTCCAGAGCATGGGATTTTTCCAGATAGCCGGGTGATGCCAGCCTTTCAGGCGCAGGGCCAGTACGGCAAAGGCCAGCAGTGCCAGCCAGGGCAGCCAGCCGGCGGTGGGGAAGAAGGTCTGTTCGACAAAGATGCCCAGCAGGGCCAGCAGGCTGGTGAGGTCCATCCAGCGGGCATTGGGCAGGGGGTTTTCCAGCCCCAGGCCACGCTCGATGAAAAAGGGCACTACCCGCCGGCTCATGGTGAGAATCAGGCCGATGATCAGCCAGAAGCCCCCGTACAGCCCCCAGTGTACGGCTGCCGCGCTCAGCCAGCCCAGCGCGCCGGCGTAGTACAGGCCGTTGCCTACGGCCAGCAACAGCAGTTTGGCCAGAATGCCGGCCTGCCGCCACTGCCGTACCTGGACAATGGGGCGAGCCACGGCCAGCCACAGGCCGAGGTTGAACAGGCCATCGGCCGCGGCCGCCCAGGGCAGGGCCGCGTCACCACCCAGCGGCAGCAGCCGGGCCAGCAGCCAGAGTGCAAACAGGGCGTTGAGGGGGTGGCCACTGGCGGTTTCCCGCCCGGTCCAGTTGCGTGCCGCGGTCAGCAGAAAACCCGCCACCACGGCCATGGCATAGCCATAGATCATCTCGTGGGCATGCCATTGCATGGCCGCCACCGGTGAGAGCATGAAGCGCTGGTGGCCGGCGTAGAACAGCCACCAGAGCACCATGGAGAACGCGCCGTAGAAAGCCGCGCCGAGGAAAAAGGGGCGAAAACCGCTTTGCCAGAGAGTTTGTGCCGGTGTGCTCATGGTGCTGATCCTGTGGTCTGGATGATGCGGTTGCACAGTATACCCAAAGGCTGCTTTGCATGAATTGCGGGGGTAGCGGGCCGGCAGCGCCTTTGCTATGGTGCGCCGCATGAGCCGCACCCCCCGTTATGTCGAAATTCGTGAATACCTGCGCAAGCTGCTGGATGAGGGCAGCTTGCAGCCGGGTGATCGCATTCCCACCGAGGCGCAGTTATGCGAGCAGTTTGGGGTCAGCCGCATGACCGTGAACAAGGCCGTGCGCGATCTGGTGCGGGAAGGCCGCTTGTTGCGCCGTGCCCGGGCCGGCACCATGGTGCAGGCCCCCAGAGGCGAGCTGCCACTGCACGCCATCCGCAACATTGCCGAGGAAGTGCGCCAGCGTGGCCATGCCTACAGTGGCGAAGTGTTGCGGCTGGAAGCAGCACGGGCCGATGCGCGGCTGGCTCGTGCCCTGCGGGTAGCCGAGGGGGAACGCCTGTATCATTCCCTGATCGTGCACCGGGAAGATGGCCTGCCCATCCAGCTGGAAGACCGCTATGTGCTGGCTGATTGCGCGCCGGGCTATCTCAAGCAGGATTTCAGCCGCAACACGCCCAATGCCTTTCTCACCCGCCTGTGCCCGGCCCAGGCGGTGGAACACCGGGTGGAAGCGGTTCTGCCCAGTGAAAAACAGGCCCACTGGCTGCAAATGGAACGTACGGAGCCTTGTCTGCGGGTGTTGCGCCGTACCTGGGCGGCGGACCGGTTGATGTCCTACGCGGAGTTGCTGCACCCCGGCAGCCGCTACAGCCTGCACAGCCTGTCCGGGCCGCTGGATGGGCAAGGCCCGGACGCAGCACTCAGGTGACGCGCTTCAGAGAAAGTCGAAGGTATAGGTCACTACTTGCCGGCCCGGGTCCAGGGTTTCCAGTACTACCGGTACCAGCTGGCCGGGCGGCATGCCCGCCGCCAGAGCCTTGGGATCCTGGAGGTATTCCTGCGGACGGAAACGGCGCATGGCCACCACTTGTTCATCCAGATCCGATAGTTTCAGCTCGATGATGGGCCAGGGCTGGGGCCGTTCGTCCTGATTGACCATGGTGACGGAAATCAGCATGGCCCCCTGCACGCTGGGGTGAGCCTGCAGGCTGGTGTCCACGGCCTGGATGCGTTCCGGGTGGCGTTCCACGCTCAGTTCACAGGGCAGGGTGCTGCAGGCCTTTTCCACCAGCTCGGCGGTGGCCGGCAGCCGGGCCAGCGCGCCACGCCCCAGCCAGGCGGCTTGCAGCAGTGCGGTGATACTCAGCAGGGCCACCGCCAGCCGCCAGGGCCAGCGTTTTTCATGGCAGGCGGCACGGGCACGTGGCAGGGGCAGATCGATTTCTTCTTCTGCCAGCGACGGCAGCGGGTCGTCGTTTTCCAGTGGCGGGTCGATGGCCGGTTCCACATCGGTGTGCTCGGGCAATTCCGGTTCGGGCTCCAGTGGCAGGGCCGGTTGCGGGTTCTTCTCGGCGGGTACCGGGGTGGCCACCAGTGTGTCATCTTCGGCCCGTTCACGGGTTTCCAGTTCCGGCACCCGGTCGCGCAGGGTGCCGGTGGCACGAAAATGATGGCCGCAGACACCGCAGCGCACCACGCCGTGGGCCTGCAGCTGTTCGGCCCGCAGGCGGTAGATGGACAGGCAGGCGGGGCACTGGCTATACATGCGCGGTTGGTCTCGCTTCAGGGGCGGGCAAATACCAGCCGAACCCAGTCGTCCTGGTTTTCCTGGTGTTGAAAGCGAAGATGGGGCGCATAGGCATTCCGTACCGTATCGGCTTGATCTGCCAGTATACCCGAAAGTACCAGCGTACCGCCGGTGGCGACCCGCGTGGCCAGGGTTTCCGCCAGCGCGCACAGGGGGCCGGCGAGGATATTGGCCAGTACCAGTGGGTAGTCGCCGGCAGGCTGGTTTTCCGGGGTATGCACCGTGAGCCGGTCCTGCAGACCGTTGCGGCGGGCGTTTTCCAGGCTGGCTTCCAGCGCCTGCGGGTCAATGTCCACACCCGTGGCCTGTTCGGCGCCCAGCAGCAGGGCGGCCAGGGCCAGCACGCCGGAACCACAGCCGTAATCCAGTACTTTCATGCCTTCGGGCGGATGAGCATCCAGCCACCGCAG
Organism: Lysobacterales bacterium; assembly: GCA_015485125.1. Lineage (GTDB taxonomy): Bacteria > Pseudomonadota > Gammaproteobacteria > Xanthomonadales > S139-57 > S139-57. The sequence goes on from WFUE01000138.1 coordinate 5,081, forward strand.
GCAGAGGGCGGTGGTGGCATGGGTGCCGGTGCCGAAGGCCAGGCCAGGGTCCAGATGCAGAACCACTTCCGCCGCTTCCGGCACGGCGTGGCTGGAGGGTACGATCCACAAGCGCCGGCCAAAGCGCATGGGCTGGAACTGATCCATCCAGGCCCGTTCCCAGGCCTGGTTGTGCACGGTTTCCACGCCCAGCCACTGGACGCCGGGGCGGGCTTCCAGCGCCGGGCGCAGTGCGTTCAGGTCCTTTTCGGCCTCGAACAGGCCCTTGAGGATCACTTCATCCCAGACGGGCTGTTCACCCGGTGCCGGTTCCAGCAGGGGCTGGTCTTCGGCGTCCAGCCAGGTGACCGACAGGGCACCGGCTTCCTCCAGTTGTTGCTGGATGGCCTCGGCCTCGGTACCCGGCAGGCGCAGGGCCAGTTGCTGCCAGTGGCTCATGAATTTTCTTCGATATAGGCCTTGAGGCGCTCTTCCAGATAGTGGATGTTCATCCCGCCCTGCACGAATCCGGGATCGGTCATGATGCGCTGGTGCAGCGGGATGTTGGTGGTGATGCCGTCGATGACCAGTTCGGAAAGGGCCAGGCGCATGCGGGCAATGGCCATTTCGCGGGTCTCGCCATGCACGATCAGCTTGCCCACCATGGAGTCATAGTGGGGTGGCACGCTGTAGCCGGCATACAGGTGGGTATCCACGCGCACGCCCGGCCCGCCCGGCGAGTGGAAATGTTCGATCTTGCCCGGTGAGGGCATGAAGGTCAGCGGATGTTCGGCATTGATACGGCATTCAATGGCGTGGCCGTTGAACTGGATGTCTTCCTGCTTCCAGGGCAGCGGCTCGCCGGCGGCCACCAGCAGCTGGGCCTGTACCAGGTCCATCTGGGTAATGCGTTCGGTCACCGGATGTTCCACCTGGATGCGGGTGTTCATTTCGATGAAATAGAACTCGCCATCCTCGTAGAGAAACTCGAAGGTACCGGCCCCGCGATAGCCGATGCGCTTGCAGGCTTCCACACAGACCGCGCCGATCTCGGCCCGCTGTTTGGGGGTGATGCCGGGGGCGGGCGCTTCTTCCACCACTTTCTGGTGCCGGCGCTGCATGGAGCAGTCGCGTTCGCCGAAATGCACGGCGTTGCCATGTTCATCGGCCATGACCTGAATTTCGATATGGCGCGGGTTCTGCAGGAACTTCTCCATGTAGACGGTGGAATCACCGAAGGCGGCACCGGCTTCCTGGCGGGTGGTGGCGATGGCGTTCATCAGCGCCATTTCGGTATGCACCACGCGCATGCCGCGCCCGCCGCCGCCACCGGCGGCCTTGATGATGACCGGGTAGCCGATGCGTTCGGCGATGCGCTGGTTTTCTTCCGGGTCGTCGCCCAGCGGGCCGCCGGAACCGGGCACGGTGGGGACGCCGGCATCCTTCATGGCCTGGATGGCGGTGACCTTGTCCCCCATCATGCGGATGGTTTCCGAGCGCGGGCCGATGAAGATGAAGCCGGATTTTTCCACCCGCTCGGCAAAATCGGCATTTTCCGAGAGAAAGCCGTAGCCGGGGTGAATGGCCACGGCATCGGAGACTTCCGCCGCACTGATGATGGCGGGAATGTTCAGATAACTGTCGGTGCCGGGGGCCGGACCGATGCAGATGGATTCATCCGCCATGCCCACATGCTTGAGGTTGCGGTCCACGGTGGAGTGCACGGCCACGGTCTTGATGCCCAGTGTGTGGCAGGCGCGCAGGATACGCAGGGCGATTTCGCCCCGGTTGGCAATGACGACCTTATCCAGCATGGGACACCCGCTCAGCCTTCACGCACGAGAAACAGGGGCTGGTCGAATTCCACCGGCTGGCCGTTTTCCACCAGAATGGCGGTGATGGTGCCGCTGACTTCCGCTTCGATCTGGTTGAACATTTTCATCGCTTCGATGATGCACAGCGGGTCGCCGGCCTGGATGGTATCGCCCACTTTGACGAATGGCGGCGCATCCGGAGAAGGCGCGGCGTAGAAAGTGCCCACCATGGGGGAGCGGATGGGCGTGCCCTCGGTTTCCGCGGGTGCGGCATCCGTGGCCGGCAGGGCGGCGGGAGCCTCGGGTGCGGCTGCCGGCGCGGCCGGAACGATGGTCTGGGCCGGCATGGGCGCAACCGCCGGGGCGGCGGAGCCGAAACGGGACAGGCGAACGGATTCCTCCCCTTCATGAATTTCCAGTTCGGCCAGGCCGGAATCTTCCAGCAGATCGATCAGCTTCTTGATTTTGCGAATGTCCATGAAACACCCTTGTTGTTATGGTTGCGCCAGATCATGGCAGGCGGCCTGCAAGGCCAGACTGTAGCCCAAAGGCCCCAGGCCCACGATGACCCCGCGCGCGACATCGGAGAAATAGGAATGGTGACGAAAGGACTCCCGGGCATGCACATTGGAGAGGTGGATCTCGATAAAGGGCAAATCCACTGCCAGCAGGGCATCGCGCAGGGCCACCGAGGTGTGAGTGAAGGCGGCCGGGTTGATCAGGATATAGGCGGTACCATCCTGACCAGCCGCCTGGATGCGTTCCACCAGCGCATGCTCGGCATTGCTTTGCAGGTGCTCGAGCCGGTGGCCGTGTGATTCCGCTTCGGCGCGCAACTGTGCCACAATCTGGTCCAGGGTCTGCCGGCCATAATGGTCGGGTTCTCGCCGGCCCAGCAGGTTGAGATTGGGGCCGTTGATCAACAGCAGTTGCGCCATGCGATACCTTGTGCGTTTTCGGGAGTCCAGGTGCCGGGCTTGAGGTGGCCCGGCACGCGTGCGGCAAGTTTGCATGAGAAAAAAGAACATGTCCAGTTCTCTGCAAGATTTCCGAAATTGACTGGCGGTTCGCTGCAAAGTTTACACAGGAGGCCATACGGTGGTGTATGGAGAAAAATGGTTGCAGCTCAGTGATTTTCATCTGGGCGCCGGGGAAGATTTCCGCATGAACGGCCACCATGTCCGTCAGCGGGCCCGAGCCCTGCTGCCCATGATGCAACGGGCGGACCACATCCTCCTGAGTGGCGATCTTTCCGAAGACGGTTCTGTCGAGAGCTATCACTTCTTGTTGGAGTTGCTGCAACAGACTCCGGCCAAAGTCTGGGCCATCGCCGGCAATCATGATGATCGGGGCACCCTGTTCGAGGTGCTGGGCCCGCGGCTGGAAAATACCGCGACCGTCGAACTGGCCCATTGGCAACTGCGGTTGCTGGACAGCAGCAGCAACCGCATCAGCCCGGAAAGCCGGCAACGGCTGCAGGCAGCGGCTCAGGCACAAAAGCCGCTGGCGGTGTTTCTGCATCATCACCCTTTACCCTGCGGCTCGGCCTGGATGGACCAGTATCTGCTGCAAGATGCCGAAGCGCTGTTGCGGATTTTCGATGGCTTGCCCACGCTGAAAACCGTGGGTTTCGGCCATGTCCATCAGGCCCTGAACTGGTGGCGGGGCGGGGTCGGCTACCATGCCGGGCCTGCGGCGGCCTATGCGGTTGCGCCCTACAGCGAGACCTTCCGGCTGCAGGAATCCGTGCCTGCCGGCCGCTGGTGGCACTTTTTGCCCGGAGGGCAATACCACACCTGGCTGGAGGATGCGGCTGGAGCCGGGTCCGGCTGACTGCTACCATAGCCCTTCATGCCACGGACACCGCCATGCGAGAACAGCCGCCACTCGAGACCATCATGAAACGCCTGACGGAACTGCGCGAGCAGCACCGGGCGCTGGATGCCGATATCCAGCGCTTTGAGGAAAGCGGCGCGGTGGACATGCTGCATATCAAGCGGCTGAAACGGCGCAAGCTGCAACTGAAAGACCAGATCGTCTGGCTGGAAAACCGCCTGATACCCGATCTGGATGCCTGATTTGGCGAATAAAAGCCCGTGGCCGGGCCAGCACGGCATGCCCCTTTTCCATGAGATGGGGTTGGACCATTCCGTTCTTGTGGTAACCGGCGACCCGTTCGGCCCGGTTCATGGCGTTTTTTCACCTTTTGGGGCGCGGGCTGTTTGCCAGGCCATCCACGCCCAGCTCTGGTCTGCTCAGGCCTTTCGTGGCCGGAAGGTACCTCCCGACAGCTCATCCATCTTGATCTCCTCTCTTCGAGAAGGGGCATTTCTTCGTGTCGTCAGAGGGTCGTTTTTACATGTCGCCTGACAATGAAAAAAGGGCCCTGCGGGCCTGTCCTGTCGAGTTCAGAAGCAAGTCTTGCATGGGCCCGCAACAATCGGCACAAACTTTCTGACAATGTGTCAGCATGAAACGGCGAAGTCCATTTCAGGTGTGACGCAGACGCAGGCACACCCAGCCGGTTATTGAACGCGGCTGTCAGGCCAGATGACCGCTTGCGAACAGGGGGCTGAGCCAGAAATGGATGTCACTGCCGTTGAATGCATGTTTGAGCCGGTCCAACACGGTTTGGGCATGTTCTAGGGACAGATGAGTCTGGAACATCTGATTCTTGCGGTATCCGGCTACCCGTTCCGCCGGGGTCATGCAGTGTTCTTCTCCTCCATGGCCGTTGACCGGCAGGCTGATGAAACCGCTGATTTCCGGTTGTTCCAGCAGCCAATCAGTCAACGGATCGGCCAGATCGGGTGGCATGATCAGGGTGAGCAGGGCTTGATGGGTCACCTCGGTGGTCGTGTTCGGGTGATTCATGGCTGTTGCTCCTTGGGAAAGGCGAACCGGCGGTAGAGAATGGGCAGCAAGATCAGTGTCAGTAGGGTGGCGGAAATCAGCCCGCCAATGACGACGATGGCAAGCGGTCGCTGAATTTCGGACCCAGGGCCAGTGGCAAACAGCAGCGGTACCAGGCCGAAGGCCGTGATGGAAGCGGTCATCATCACCGGGCGCAATCGCCGCCGGGCGCCTTCCACCACAGTATCCTGCAGAGAGCGGCCCATGGCATGCAGCTGATTGAAGTGGGTCACCATCACCACGCCATTGAGTACGGCGATGCCCAGCAGGGCGATGAAGCCGACCGAGGCCGGTACCGACAGGTAGGAGCCAGTGAGCCACAGCGCCACGATGCCACCGATCATGGCCAAGGGGATGTTGCTGAGGACCAGCGTGGCTTGGCGGGCCGAGCGGAAGGTGGAAAATAGAATGAGGAAGATTAGGCCTATGGCTGCGGGCACCACAAGGGCCAGCCGTTTGGCGGCCCGTTGCTGATTTTCGAACTCTCCTCCCCATTCCAGATAGAAACCGGTGGGTAGTTTCACCTGTTCGGCTACCCGCTGTCGGGCTTCCTCGACAAAACTCACCAGATCGCGGCCGGAGACATTGGCGATGACCACAGCCATGCGTTTACCCTTTTCCCGTTGCACGGAGACTGGGCCTTCCACCCGTTCCATCCTCACCAGTGAGGCCAGGGCTATCTGTCGGCCATCTGCCAGGGTCAGATGCAGCCCTGCGAAAGTGGCTGGGGAATTGCGCACCGTGGCTGGACCCTTGATCATCAGCGGTATGCGGCGCGTGTCTTCATAGACGGTGCCCAGGTGCAGCCCTTCGATTTGGGCGCGCAGGCTGTCTTCCAGGCTATCCACGTCCAGGCCCAGCCTGCCGGCGGCCAGGCGGTCCACCACCAGTTTGAAATACTGAGCACCTTCGTTGCGCGGTGTGTAGACATCGGTAGCACCGGGAATGTCCTGCACCACCTTGACAATGGTCTCGGCGGTGCGTTTCAGGGCCTCCCGGTTCTCGCCGAAAATCTTGATGGCCAGGTCTCCGCGCACGCCGGTCAGCATTTCCGAAACGCGCATTTCGATGGGTTGGGTGAAAGCGAAGTTGACGCCGGGAAAATCCGCCAGGACGGTACGGATTTTTGCTTTCAGAGCTTCCTTGTTGATGGCCTTGCCTTCTGCTCTCGGTTTGAGCACCAAAAAACTGTCGGTTTCGTTCAGGCCCATGGGGTCCAGGCCCAGTTCATCGGAACCGGTCCGGGCTATGACAGCAGTCACTTCGGGTACACGCTGCAGCAATGCCCGTTGAAAGGCCAGATCGATCTCCAGTGATTCTTCCAGATTGATGGAAGGCAGTTTCTCCAATTGCACGATGAGGTCGCCTTCGTCCATGGTGGGCATGAAGGTCTTGCCCACCTGGGTGTAAAGAAAGCCGGCCACCGCCAGCAGGGCAAGTGCCGTTATCATCACCGGCTTCACATGGTTCAGGCACCAGTTGAGTGCGGGGGCATAAAGCTTCTGCAGCCAGCGCACCACCAGCGGTTCTTTATGCGAAACCTTGCCCAGCAGGAAGGAGGCGAATACCGGGATTACCGTCAGCGACAGCAGCAGGGAGCCAGAGAGGGCGAAAACAATGGTCAATGCCACCGGAATGAACAGTTTACCCTCCAGCCCCTGCAGGGTGAGCAGGGGCAGAAAGACCAGGATGATGATGAGTATGCCCGAGGCCATGGGCAGGGCCACTTCGCGGGCAGCCCGATAGATGAGATGCAGGCGCGGCAGCCGGCTTTCCCCCTTGTGAGCAAGTTGAGTGATGATATTCTCCACCACCACCACGGCGGCGTCCACGAGCATGCCAATGGCGATGGCCAGCCCTCCCAGGGACATGAGATTGGCCGACATGCCGAACTGGTGCATGAGAAGGAAGGTAATCAATGCCGCCAGCGGCAAGATCAGCGCCACGGTGAGAGCCGCGCGCAGGTTACCCAGAAACAGCAGCAACAGCACCACCACCAGTACGATGGCTTCGGTCAGCGCCTGAGTGACGGTGGCCACGGCTTTGGAGACGAGCTTGCCGCGATCGTAGAACACACGAACCTTTACCCCTTCGGGCAGGCCAGGGGCCAGTTCGTCCAGTTTGGCGCGCACACCCTGAACCACCTGATTGGCGTTGGCACCACGCAGGCCCAGCACCAGCCCTTCCACGGTCTCGCCTTCACCGTTACGAGTCACAGCGCCGTAACGGGTCAGCGATCCGATGCGCACTTCCGCCACATCTGCTACGCGTACGGGTCGCACCGGGTCGGCCCGTACCACGATATTGCGTATATCGGCCAGGCGGGTGACAGCCCCTTCGGTACGAACCACCAGCACTTCCTCACCGTCGTTCAGCCGGCCAGCCCCATCATTGCGGTTGTTGGCCTTCAGTGCCGCGCGCAGTTGCGGAAGGCTGATGCCACGAGCCGTCATGCGGGTGTTGTTGGGCACTACCTCGAAGGTACGCACCAGCCCCCCCAGGGCATTGACATCGGCCACGCCGGGTACCGTACGCAGAGCGGGGCGAATGACCCAGTCCAGCAGATCACGCCGCTGGCGCAGATCCAGATCACCACCTTCGAGGGAGAACATGAACATTTCACCCAATGGCGTGGTCAGGGGGGCAATGCCACCGCTGATAGACTGCGGCAGGTCATCCCAGATGCCGGTGAGCCGTTCGGCCACCTGCTGTCGTGCCCAGTAGACATCGGTACCCTCCTGGAAATCCACGGTGATGTCGGTCAGAGCGTATTTGGTCACTGAACGTAGTGTATGCATAGAGGGAATGCCCAGCATTTCCACTTCCACCGGTGCAGTGATCCGGGATTCCACCTCCTCCGGCGTCATGCCGGGTGCCTTGATGATGATTTTGACCTGGGGCGTGGAAACATCGGGAAAGGCATCGATAGGCGTTTGCTGGAAGGCAACCCAGCCTCCGCCGGCGATCAGCGCCACCAGCAGCAGCATCAGCAACCGCTGGGTGAGGGCGAACTGGATGAGACGGGCCAGCATCAGTTTTCGGCCTCTTGCCAGGCGGCCTTGAGGGCGGCAGTGCCACTGATGGCCACCTGATCACCCGCTTTCAGTTCGCCTTCAATGACCAGGGTATTGGTTTCCTCGGCAAGGACGGATACGGGAAGGGGCATGAAGCCGCCAGTACGGGCGACCAGTATCCAGGCAGCATCCTGAATGCGAATGAGCGCCTGCCGGGGTATGCGCCAGGCGGTGCCTGTGCGAATACCGGCCCATTGCACTTCGACAAACTGGCCGGGTCGCAAAGCATGATCCGGGTTGGGAATTTCAGCCCGAACCTGCACGCTCTGACTTTCGCCGTGTACCGTGCTGCCAATAGTCAGAATGTGCCCCTGGACAGCGTGCTGCTTCACTCGCACGGTCATTCCCGGGGAGATTGCGGAAAGCCGCTCCAGTGGCACCTGGATTTCCAGCCAGAGCGGGTTGAGCTGGCCGATGTGATACAGTGGGCTGGCTATTTCCACTCGCTGGCCGGCTGTGGCCAGTTGCTCCAGCACCTGACCTTCCATGGGCGCACGCACCCACAGTTCAGCTGAAAGCCGCTGTTGCTGCTCCAGGGTTTGCAAGGCAGTCTCATCCATTCCTGCCAGTTTCAGTACCTGCCGGTGCTGGTCTGCTGCTGCCTGTGCCTGATTGAAATGGGCACGGGTTTCCAGAAAGCGCCGTTCGGAGATGATGCCTTCTTCATGGAGTTGCCGGTCCCGTTCCAGGCTGGTCCGGGCCAGTTCCAGGCGGCTGAGGGCTTCCAGATACCGTTGTTGAGCCTCCACCAGTTGGGGGCTTTGGATGAGGGCCAGTGGTTGGCCCTGATTCACCGTTTGGCCCGTGGCCACTTCCATGCGGGCGATCAGGCCTTCCAGGGGAGCGGTCACCACCATGAGCTGGTCGTTGGGAAGCCGTACACTGGCTGGAAAGGACGGACCCCAGCTTCGTGCTGCAGTTTCCACTGTTGTGGTACGGATGCCCAGCGCATCCCGCTGTTCCGGGCGGATTGGGATCAAGGGTGCGGCCGTGGCCATGCCGGCCAGCAGCAGAAGTAAACCGGTCAGTGTTTTCATTGGGGCATGATTCCTGAAAGGTGGGTGCGAATTGCGCGGGCACGCGATTTTTCAAGCCGGCGTAGCGCGAGTTCTCGGCTGTCCTCGTAGTACTGGCGTTGGGCCAGTAGCAAGTGGTAGAGGTCCATTTCTCCCAGCTCGAAGGCTCGCTGGGCCAGTTTCAGCCGAGCCTGGGAATGGTCGTGTTGCTGTTCCGCCAGTGCTAGCAGTTTATCGGCCTGCTTCAGAGTCTGTTCGGCTTGTGCCAGTCGCAAGCGCAGTGATCTTCGTAACAGTCGGGCTTGTGTTTCGGCACGGGTCAGCTCGGCCTCGGCTTCGGCGATGGCGGGGGCGGACGGTGCACGGGTGCCCAGGGGCAGACTGAACTCCACACCCACGGATTCGGTGTAGCGTTCCTGTCGGCTGCCACGATCCTTTCTGGCGATCAGGGAAAGCTCGGGCGCGGCCCGTTGCCGGGCCTGGGCATCTTCCGCCATGGTCGCTGCCACCTGCACAGCATGGCTGGCAGCACGAATGCCGGGGTGCTGGTCCAGTACGCCCAGTTCCATGTCGGCGGGAAAATCTTCCAGGTCTTCAGGCAGTGTTTGCAGACCCGTATAGTTGTGCCAGGCCAGTTGTGCCCGCGCCTGGGCATCCAGTGCCTGTTGGTGGGTGATCTTGGCACTTACAAGATCCTGTTGTGCCAATAACAGGTCGTTGCGACTCCGTTCTCCTGCTATGTATCGACGGTGAATGTCCTGCAGCAGGGCACGGGCGGCATCGACTTGCCGGGCGGATTGTTCCGCTTCACTTTCTGTGATGCGCAGCGCCCAGGCGCGTTCCAGCACCACACCCGCCACGGTCCAGCTGAAGCGGAGAAACTCGGCATCTGCGAGTTCACCCAGGCTGTCGGCAATGGCCGCTTTGGCGGCACGCTGACCGGGCCACCAGACAGGAATTGATAATCCGGCCACATATTCCTCATAACCAAAATGGCTGCCTGGCCCGTCACTGATAGCCGACAGTCTTATGGAGGGATCACCGGCAAACAGGGCCTCAGCCTGTTGCCGATAACCGGACTCCACCTTGTGTTGCGCCTGGGTCAACGCATGGTTGGGGTGTTGTCGCATGGCCGTTTGAACGGCCTCGGCCAATGTGATGGCATGGGCTGGGGCACCACACAACCACCACAGGATCAAACCGGTCAGCCAGGAAATGGACGGGGTGTGCATCCTCGTATACCGTGTTCTGATTTATGAAGTTTGCGCAGTGTAGATGTTGATGATGAAACCAAGCTGAAAAATCTTTTCAGTTTGGTTTCAGCTGCTTTGCCTATCATGGATCCAGCTGCCGGAAACGGTAGCGGAACCCCATTGGGGTAATATGCAATCTTCCCAGACCGGAGCGCTTCTCCTGTGCCAAAATTGGTTTTCTACAGCATATTGATATCTGCCTTGGCACTGGGGGTAGCGGCTCTGTGGCTGGCCGGAGAAGTTTGGGAAGAACACGAAACAGGTGAGGTCGTGGACCTGACCACGACCGGCGCGGCCAGCCAGGTGGCACCGGGCTTTTTGCCGCTGGAGGAGATTCTGCGGCGCCTGTCGCTGCCGGTGGACAGTCACATTCTGGAGGTGGAGAAGGAAATCGTGGAGGATCGTCTGCTGTACGAAATCGAATTGCTGATGCCGGATGGGCGCGTGCTGGAATGGTATGTGGACCCCAGAACAGCCACGGTGATCAGCGTCGAAACCGGAGAAACGAGCGAGGCACACCATGCGACTGCTGCTGGTGGAAGATGACACACATTTGGTTCAGGCATTGGCTCCGGAACTCCGTCAGGCCGGTTATGCCCTTGATCATGCTGCCGACGGCCGGGAGGCGCTGTATCTGGGTGAAACAGAAAGCTACGATGCTGTGGTGCTGGATCTGGGCCTGCCGCGGATGGGCGGACTGGAAGTACTCGAGCACTGGCGTACAGCCGGCCTGGACTTGCCGGTACTGATTCTCACGGCCCGCGATAGCTGGATGGAGAAGGTAGAAGGCCTGAAGAGCGGTGCCGACGATTATCTCACCAAGCCTTTTCACACCGAAGAATTGCTGGCCCGCATTCAGGCTCTGCTGCGTCGCCGCCATGGTCGAATGGAACAGATCCTGCGGGTACAAGGGCTGGTACTGGATGAGGAACAGCAGCAGATTTGCCTGGATGACGGCAGCCGAGTGGCCCTGACGGCCACCGAGTTTCGTCTGTTGCGCTATTTCATGCTGAATCCGGACCGGCCCCTTTCCAAGACACGCCTGACCGAGCATGTCTATGAACAGGATTTCGACCGAGACAGCAATCTTATCGAAGTCTACGTACGCCGGCTGCGGGAAAAAATTGGCCCGGATCGTATCGAAACCCGCCGGGGTCAGGGTTATGTCTTCAGAAGCTAGGTCGCCCGTTTCACTGGAACGGCAGCTCAGCCGGCTACTGGCCGTTTTGTTGCTGGCCGTGTTGCTGCTGTTGTTGGCCATTGCCGCCTGGATTGGCCGTGAAAGTGCCATTCAGTTTGCCCTGTCGCGGCTTCATCACGATGCCGAAGCCATCATCAGCCACCTGGACGTGCGGGCAACACGCATCACCGGCAATCTTTCGCCCATTTATCTTCAGCCCCTTTCCGGCCACTATTACCGGGTACGCTTCGACGATGGTACTGAACTGCGATCCCGCTCTCTCTGGGATGAGCCTTTCGACATCCCTGCCGGTTCCGGAACCGGCGCTCATTATTGGCTGGCAGCCGGGCCACTCGATCAGCAACTGCTGATCTGGGAACGTGTTTTCGAGAAGGAAGATACGCAGTTCAGCATTGCCATCGCCGAGGATGTGGCACCGTTATTGTCCGCCATCTGGCGGTTTGTCTGGATCGGGGTGCTCGCCTCGTTGGGTGTGGTACTGCTGATGTTGCTGACTCAACGCTGGCTGATTCGTCGGGCCTTTGTCCGCTTGGATCGGGTGCGGGAGGAAGTACGGGCCGTGCGCCAGGGGAATCGCGAGGCCATCAGTATCGATGTGCCGGCAGAAGTGCGGCCTGTAGTGCAAGAGTTCAACCAACTGTTGCAAGCCTGGAAGCAGCACCGCGAGCGTTCCCGCAATGCCGTGGGCAATCTGGCCCATGCACTCAAGACACCGTTGCAACTGATTCTCGCTCGGGCCCGGCAGCGGGAAGAACCGGAGGTCGAGAAGCAGGCCCGTCGCATGCAGGAGCTGATCGAGCAGGAACTCAAGCGTGCCCGGCTCACAGGCCGTGCAGCCGTGGGCCGGCATTTTTCGCCAAGGAAAGACCTGGAAGCACTGGCGGACACCATGGCAACGCTGTATCACCACAAGGCCCTGCACATGGAGACCCGTATCGAGGCTCCCGAACGGTTGCAATTGGATCAGAGCGATCTCATGGAACTGCTGGGCAACCTGCTGGACAATGCGGCCAAGTGGGCCCGTCAGCACCTGCGCCTGGAATTGCAGGCCGACGCCCGTCAGTTGCAGATGGTGATCGAAGATGACGGACCCGGTATCCATGCGGACCAGCGTCAACCGTTATTGCAACGAGGTAGCCGCCTGGATGAAAATCAGCCAGGCCACGGTCTGGGATTGGCCATTGTGGGTGATATTGTGACGCTTTACGACGGCAGGATCGAGATGGGCACCTCGGCCGCCCTGGGCGGCTTGCGGGTAGTGGTGACATTACCGCTGGAACCTGACTGACGATGACATTACCCGTCCACCGTGTTCGTGGGAGTGGTCTGCTCAGGCCCTTCGCGGCCGGAAGCGGATCCACAACAGGGCGAAGCCGGTCAACACGAACAGCAGGCTGGAGAGGGCGAAACCGATCAGCAAGGGATGGTTGAAATCCTCGCGGTTTTCGTAATCCATGATGTGCAGCATCCAGAAAAAATCGAACAGCCGCCAGCGGTCGTTGCGGCGAGCGAGGATTTTTCCGCTTTCCGGCGAGACATACAGGCGGGTGTGGAGGTCATCATTCAGCTGGATCTGCCAGATGGGCAGCGGCCGGCCCCGGATTTCGCCCGGCGGTTGATTCTCGATCCAGCGCGCCTGCATGGCCGGGTCGGGGTCGATGTAGTCCCGCCGGGCCACGGCCAGGGCGGTTTCTTCGGCCAGGGGGTCCAGCCGTTGGCCGCTGCGGGCATCCAGCAGCCGGGCTTCACTGCCCTGCAGGCGGTAGACCGGCTTGTCCAGCAGCCAGTCCAGCGTGATACCGGTGGTTTCGGGGTAGCGGCGTAACACCTGCTCCAGCGGCAGCAATGGGCCGGCGCTGCGCAGTGGTGCCGGTGAGGCGGGCTCGGCAGCCCGGTGCTCGCCACGGACCTGTTCCAGCGGCAGCACGCTCATTACCACCCCGCCGGAAACCCAGAACAGCAGTTGCAGGCCCAGTACCAGCCCGGCCCACAGGTGTATCTTTCGAATCAGCAATGGCCAGCGAATCATGGATCGGTCTCCTGTTGCGAAAGCGGAGTATAGCGAGTATTCAGTTCTCTCTGGGTGTGCGTGCCAGTGCCAGTACATACACCTGACGGGCGCCGGCCTGCTTCAGCAGGCGGCTGCATTGGCTGGCGGTAGCGGTGGAGCTGACCACATCATCCACCAGCGCAACGCATTCAGGCACAGTGGGCCGGCTCAGCCTGAATGCATGACGCAGGTTTTTCTGCCGTTGGCTACGGGTAAGGCCGACCTGGTCGGCGGTGTTCCGGTGCTTGTGCAGGGCTTCCAGCACCGGCAGCCGGCCCGGGCGGGCCAGGCGATCGGCCAGCCACAGCGCCTGATTGAAACCGCGTTCATGATGGCGGTGGTCGTGTACGGGAACAGGCACCAGCGCGGCGATATCCAATGGGCTCATCGCCTCGGCCAGCGCGGGCCAGAGGGCATCGGCGGCGGCCAGCTCGCCAGAGAACTTGAAACGCTGGATCAGCCGGGCGACTGCGTCTTCATAAATCCAGGGCGCGATCACCTGCTGGAAGGGTGGCGGTTTTTTCTGACAGCGTGCGCACAATTGCCCGGCCATGGCCTGCGGCTCGGCGCAGCGGCTGCAGGGGTTCTGGTTGCGTGGCAGCGCCGTGGCACAGGCCGCGCACAGCGGGCCGGTTTCACGGTGCAGGCTGTGGCAGCAAAGACAGGTACGTGGCAATCGGTGCAGCAGGTGGCGCAGCATGTCAACCTGGATGGTGCATTCTGGTTGACAGGGCCCCGACCCCTGCGGATACTGCCAGCCCCGACCGACAAATGATGGAAACCGCGCCCATGTCTTCAACCTCCCTGCGCCATGACTGGCAGACCGATGAGATTCTCGCGCTGTTCGAGCTGCCTTTCAATGACCTGTTGTTTCAGGCCCAGCAGATGCACCGGCGGCACTTCAACCCCAACGCGGTGCAAATCAGCACCCTGTTGAGCATCAAGACCGGTCATTGCCCGGAAGACTGCGCCTACTGCCCGCAGAGTGTGCACCACGATGCCGAGCTGGAAATCGAATCCCTGCTTTCCGTGGAAGAAGTGCGGCAGAAGGCCCGCCAGGCCAAGGCCAGCGGCGCCAGCCGTTTCTGCATGGGCGCGGCCTGGAAAAAGCCCAACGATCGCAATCTGGAGGTGGTGGAGGCCATGGTGCGGGCCGTGCGCGAGGAAGGGCTGGAGACCTGCGTCACCCTGGGCATGCTGGAGGCCCATCAGGCCGAGCGCCTGCGCGATGCCGGCCTGGACTACTACAACCACAATATCGATACCTCACCGGAATACTACGGCAAGATCATCACCACCCGTACCTTCGAAGATCGGCTGGAAACCCTGGGCCATGTGCGCGAGGCGGGGCTCAAGGTTTGTAGTGGCGGCATTATCGGCATGGGCGAGCACCGTACCGACCGGGCACGCATGCTGCAATCCCTGGCCAACCTGCCGGAGCACCCCCACAGCGTGCCCATCAACCAGCTGGTACAGGTGGAAGGCACGCCCCTGCATGGCGTGGACCCCACCGATCCACTGGAGTTTGTCCGTACCATTGCCGTGGCGCGGATACTGATGCCCCAATCCATGGTGCGCTTGTCCGCCGGGCGCGAGGCCATGAGCGAAGCGGTGCAGGCCCTGTGCTTTTTCGCCGGTGCCAATTCCATCTTCTACGGGGAAAAGCTGTTGACCACCGACAACCCGGAAACGGCAGCCGATCAGGCCCTGTTCACCAAGCTGGGACTGACGCCCATGCAGGAAGACGACATCGCCTGCTGCTGATGTTGCGTCAACACCTGCAACTGTGTCGGGATGAGCGCCACCGGGCGGGGCTGGAGCGCAAGGCGCGAGCCTATGCCCATCCACGGGAGGTGTATTTACAGCGGCAGAACCGGCAATGGCTGAACTTCGCCGGCAACGACTATCTCGGCCTGCGGCAGCACCCGGCATTGAAGTCGGCGCTCATTCGCGCGGTGGAAGCGCAAGGGGCTGGCAGCGGTTCGGCCCATCTGATCACCGGCCATGACCCGGCTCATGACAGGCTGGAACAGACCCTGGCGGAATGGCTGGGGTATGAAGCCGCCCTGCTCTTTCCCAGTGGTTATCAGGCCAATCTGGCGCTGATGGCCGGTTTGTTGCCACAGAAGGCCCCGGTGCTGCTGGACAAGCTGGCCCACGCTTCCCTCATCGATGGCGCTCGTCTTGCTGGCGCCCGTTTGCGCCGCTTCCATCACAACGATGCGGCCCATGCCCGCCATTGTCTGCAACGGCAGCAGCCGTGGCTGCTGTCCACCGAAGGCGTGTTCAGCATGGATGGCGATGCCGCCCCGCTGCAGGCGCTGGCTTCCCTGTGCCAGCGAGATGCCTGCTGGTTGCATGTGGACGATGCTCATGGTTTCGGTGTGCTGGCCGATGGCCGGGGCAGCGTGGCCGCCGCCGGCCTGACCGCAAAGGAGGTTCCGCTGCTGACGATCACCTTCGGCAAGGCCATGGGCATGTCCGGAGCCGCGATTCTGGCCGAACGGGCCGTCATTGCGCATCTGCAAAACCATGCCCGGCCCTGGATCTATTCCACCGCCACGCCCCCGGCCTGGGCCAAGGCCGGGCTGCAGGCGGTGGCGCTGCTGCGCCAGGCCGATGACGCACGCGCACGGTTACGGGCGCATGTACAGCAGTTTCGTCAGGGTGCTGAAAAGCTGGGTCTGCCCCTGCTGCCGGGCTCAAGCCCCATCCAGATATTGCCGCTGAGCGACAATGCGCAGGCCCTGCACTGGGGCGAGCAATTGCGGCAGCAAGGTCTGGTGGTGGGGGTGATTCGCCCGCCCACCAGCCCCACGCCACGCCTGCGAATCACCCTGAGCGCGGCCCACAGCGGCGAGCATATTCAACAACTGTTGCAGGCACTGGCCGGCTTGCAGGAGGCGGTATGAATCCGGGCATGAATACCGGGGCCATCCGCCGCGCCGGCAACCCGCAGGGCCCGCCACTGGTGCTGATTCATGGCTGGGCCATGCACGCCGGCATCTGGCAGGGGTGGCTGCCCTACCTGCAAGCGTATGATCTGTGGCTGGTGGATCTGCCCGGTCACGGACACCATCACGCACAGCCGCTGCCGGAAAACCCCGCCCGGGTCGCTAAAACCTTGCTGCAGCAAGTGCCGGCACAGGCCCGCTGGCTGGGCTGGTCTATGGGCGGGCTGGTGGCGCTGGAAGCCGCTCTGCAGGCGCCCCAACGGGTACGGCAGCTGATCATGCTGGCGGCCACGCCCTGTTTCGTGCAGCGAGCGGACTGGCCCCTGGGCAAGCAGCCGGCCCTGTTCCGGGAGTTTGCCCGCCAACTGCGGGCAGATCGTGAAAAGCTGCTACAGCAATTCCTGTTGCTGGAAGTGCAGGGCTGCCCGCAGGCACGTAGCCTGGTGCGGCAGATGCAGGCCTGGCTGGACAGCGCGCCACAGGCATCCATGCAGGGCCTTGTGACCGGATTGCAATGGCTGGAAACCATTGACCTGCGCCCGCAACTGGCCAAACTGGAAGTACCCAGCCTGTGGCTGGGCGGTACCCGCGACCGGCTGGTGCATCCGCAGGCTCTGACCGCGGCGGCGGCACTGTGCCCGTCGGGCGAAGCAACCCTGTGCGAGGGCGCCATTCACGCACCCTTTATCAGTCATCCACAATGGACGGCGGCACAACTGGACAGCCATTCATGAACACGCATTTACCCAAAAGCACCATCATCCAGCAGGCCTTCAGCCGCGCCGCCGAAAGCTATGATGCCCATGCGGTGGTTCAGCGGGAGGCGGAAGACCGTTTGCTGGAACAATTGCAGGCGGAGAACCTGCAGCCGAACACCATTCTGGAACTGGGCTGCGGGCCGGGCCGGGCAGCCCACCGGCTGAAAAAACGCTGGCCGCGCGCGCGGGTGCTGGCCGTGGATCTGTCGCCAGCCATGCTGGAGCGGGTGCGGGCCGGCAACGGCTGGCTGCGCAAGGTGGAAACCCTCTGTGCCGATGCCCGCCACCTGCCATTGATCGATGCCAGCGTGGATCTGGTCTTCTCCAACCTGATGCTGCAATGGGTGGAGCAGCCGGCGGAAGTCTTTGCCGAACTCCGGCGGGTGCTGCGGCCCGGTGGTCTGCTGCTGATGCATACCCTGGGCCCCGGCACGCTGGAAGAGCTGCGCCAGAGCTGGCGCGCGGTGGACGACGGCGTGCATGTCAATCCCTTCGTGGACATGCATCATCTGGGGGATGCCCTGCTGGGTCAGGGATTTCAGCAAGTGGTGGTACAGGCGGAAACCCTGACACTGGAATACCGTCAGGTGCGTGATCTGCTCAGGGATCTCAAGGGTATCGGTGCCAGCAACCACCTGCCCCAGCGGCAAAAGGGCCTGATGGGCAAGCAGGCCTTTGCCCGCATGCAGGCCGCCTACGAGCGGTTTCGGCGTGCCGACTGGCTGCCGGCCAGTTGGGAACTGGTCAGCCTGCGGGCGCTGGCACCGGAACCCGGCCAGCCACGGCGGCTGCCACAAGGAGAAGAGGCGGGTATTCCGCTGGAACAGTTACGGGCGCAGCTGAAACGGCGAAAAGGGCCCCGGTGATGGTCGATGCTCAGGAAGGCGAGCGCTTGAAACAGCCGTTCATCTGCCCCAGCAACAGCCCCAGCACGATGCCGGCCGGGATGCCCATCAGCAGGCCGGTCACCGGTTGTTGCAAGGCCCAGCCGGTGGCACCGCCCAGTGCCATGCCCACAAACAGGCCTACAAACAGACAGGGCTTGATCAATTGGCGCTTGTCTTCAACTTTCATGCTGCATCCTCCCGTATCCTCCATCGGGATGGTAGCCAGCCAGCGGGTGGTTGACAAATGAGCAACTGCTTAAGCAAGACCCCCATCGTTTTCGTCACCGGCACCGATACCGATGCCGGTAAAAGCTGGGTCACGGCAGCACTGCTGCGCACGCTGCGTGCACAAGGCCTGCGAGTGGATGCGCTCAAGCCATTGGTTTCCGGCTGTCCGGATGGGAATCCGGCGGCCAATGCCGACATCGCCCTGCTGCTTCAGACCCAGCCGGAAAAAACCGTACGGGATCTCTGCCTGCATGCTTTTGAACCGCCCATCGCCCCGCATGTCGCCGCTGAACGGGCTGGGGTGGAGATCCACGCGGAAACACTGGCCCGCTGGTGCCGGCGGCGGGCCGAGGGGCTGGATCTGCTGCTGGTGGAAGGCGTAGGCGGCTGGCGGGTGCCCTTGAACGACCATGAAAGCCTGTGCCACTGGGCACAGGCCATGGAGGCACAGGTGTTGCTGGTGGTGGGCATGAAGCTGGGTTGCATCAACCACGCCCTGCTGACGGCGGAAGCCATTCTCAGTGACGGCCTGCCCCTGCAGGGATGGCTGGCCAACTGGCTGGACCCGCACATGCGCGAACCGGAAGCCAATCTGGCCACTTTGCAGGCCCGCATGCCGGCGCCGCTGCTGGCCCAGGCTCACTGGTGCGGCCATGCAAGCCAGCTGGAATTAGCGGGGCTGGATGTCAACCGATGGGTGTTGAATGCATGATCCCGACAATATAGCCCGGGTGGTTTTCCTGATGGAGAGTGTGGGATACACAAGCCCGTTGAATTTCCAGCCGGTAGCATGCACCATGGCCGGCTGAACCACGCACCCTTCGAGATCCACATTGAATACCCCGAATCTACAAGCGTTGCAGCAGCGACTGGATGCCGGCGAGGCCCAGGCGGTGCTGGAGGAATGCCGGCAATGGCTGGAAGACCAACCCGGGCAACCCGCCCTGTTGCTGCTGGCGGCCAATGCCTGCATCCGCCTCAAGCACTGGGAACCGGCCTGCGGTTATCTTCAGCCGCTGCTGGACCAGCAACCGATGAACCAGGCCCTGCGGCAGAATCTCAGCCAGTGCTGGAACAATCATGCGCGCCAGTGCCTGCTGGAAAATCAAGACAAGGCAGCCGAGCGGGCCTTTCGCAAGGCGGTGCAGATCTGGCCACAGAATGTGGATGCCGGCTACAACTATGGCCTGCTGGCGGTCAAACAGCGACAACTGGCCATTGCCCGCCAGTTGTTTGCCACCTGTGTGCAGCTCAAGCCCGATCATGCCGATGCCTGGCTGGAGCTGGCCCGGCTGGATGCCGCCGAAGGCCGTCTGCAACCCTTGCGCCAGTGTCTGGCCCGATTGACCCAACTGCCACTGGAGGCGGCCCAGAGCCGGCAACTGGCCCAGTTGCAACTACAGGCCGGTCAGGCCGCCGAGGGCCGCCAGCGCTTGCGCGCCCTGTTCGAGGCCGAAGGCGGTACTTTCGCCCAGGCTTGCCAGGCCGCTTTCAGCCATGATGTGGTTTACCGGGATGAAGCACATTTGCGGGAGGAAGCGGACAGTTTCGCCGATGGGCTGGCCTGGCTGGCCCGGCAAAAGCCCCGCGCAAGCGACTGGCCTGATCTGGCCTGGAGCCATTTCTTCCGCGCCTATCAGGGGGTGGACCACCTGCCGTCCTACCGGGAATATGCCGCGCAACTGCAACAAGCCATGCAGGCCTTGCCAAAAACCACCCCCACGGCACCACCGGGCCGGGAACGGCCACGGGTGCTGATGGTCTCCAGTTTTTTCCGGGATTGTACCGTCGGCCATTACTTTGCCAGCTGGGTGACCGGGCTGGAGCAGCGGGGGTTCGAAGTGCATTTGCTGCAACTGGGGCCGCAACAGGATGCCTTCAGCGACAGCCTGATCAGTCAGGCCAGCACCGGCGCGGTGGTGGCCGATGTGATGGCGTTGCAGGCACAGATGCAGGCGGCACAGGCGGATATCCTGCTGTTTCCGGAGCTGGGCATGGACGCGCGCCTGTTCCCGCTGGCGGCACAACGCTGGGCGCCGGTGCAACTGGTGGCCTGGGGGCATCCGGAAACCACCGGGCTGGCACTGGATGGCTTCATCTCCTGCGCGGAAATGGAGCCGAAGGACGCGCAGCGATACTACAGCGAGCCCCTGCTGACCCTGCCCGGTCTGGGCACGGCCTATGCCCCGGCGGAGGCCATCAGCGGCCTGACCCGTGCCGATTTCCATTTGCCGGAGGGGGTGCCGCTGGTGCTGTTGCCGCACGCCCTGTTCAAGATTCACCCGGACTGCGACCCCTTGTGGGCCCAGGTGGCCGAACAGGTGCCCGAGGCACAATTCGTGCTTTTCGAAGACCCGGCGCCGCTGACCACGCCGTTGTTGCTGGAACGCCTGCACCGGCATATTCCCCCGAAACGCATCCGCATGTTCCGCAACCTGCCACGCGGGCATTATCTGGCCCTGAACAGCCTGTGTGACCTGATGCTGGACAGCCTGCATTTTTCCGCCGGCAACACGGCGCTGGACGCGATCAGCGCCGGCCTGCCCATCGTTACCCTGCCGGGCGAGCGCATGCGCGGGCGGCAGGCGGCCTTCATGCTGCGCCGGCTGGGGCTGGAAGCATGGATCGCCGAAGACCGGGAGGACTATGTGCAAAAGGCCGTGCGCCTGTTGCAACAGCCGGAACAGCGGCAGGCGTTCCGCCAGATCCTGCTGCGCAACCAGCCCCGGCTGTTTCAGGACGAGGCGCCCCTGGACGCATTGGCTGCCTTGTTGAAACGGCAACTTTCCGGGGGCTGAACCGCCATTTCAGCTGCATTTTGTGGCCAGCATCGGGCAGGCTTGTTAAATCCTTGTTTATTCAGCCAAAACGAGGTGTCATTCCTTGCCTTGCCCTCGCCTGCCTGCTACATTGACGCCCTGTTTTGAGGCAGGCCCTTCGGCCTGTCGCCCATCGGTCAGCCCGACTGCAACGGGCCAGAAGGATTGCATGCATGTTCAAACGACTTCGGGGGCTGTTCTCCAACGACCTGTCCATTGATCTGGGCACGGCCAATACGCTGATTTTTGTTCGAGGCCAGGGCATTGTGCTCAACGAGCCTTCGGTGGTGGCCATCTATCAGGATCGTGGCCCCGGCGGGCCGCAATCCGTGGCCGCCGTGGGCATGAACGCCAAGATGATGCTGGGGCGCACGCCCAACAAGATCGTCACCATCCGCCCGTTGAAAGACGGCGTCATCGCCGATTTCGACATGACCGAGGAAATGCTGCAGTACTTCATCAAGAAAGTGCACAAGGCCCGCCTGTTGCAGCCCAGCCCGCGCGTGCTGATCTGCGTGCCCTGTGGTTCCACCCAGGTGGAGCGCCGGGCCATCAAGGAATCCGCCGAGCGGGCCGGTGCGCGCGATGTCTATCTTATCGAGGAGCCCATGGCCGCGGCCATTGGTGCCGGCATTCCCATTCACGAGGCACGGGGTTCCATGGTGCTGGATATCGGTGGCGGCACCTCTGAAGTAGCGGTGCTTTCCCTCAACGGCATCGTCTATTCCGCCTCCGTGCGCATTGGCGGAGACAAGTTCGACGAGGCCATCGTCAACTATGTGCGCCGCAATTACGGTACCCTGATCGGGGAGACCACCGCCGAGCGCATCAAGGTGGAAATCGGTTGCGCCTATCCTTCCAGTGAAGTGCGCGAAGGCGAGTATTCCGGCCGTAACCTGGCCGAAGGCCTGCCCAAGGTATTCACCATCAATTCCAACGAAGTGCTGGAAGCCCTGCACGAATCCCTGGCCGGCATCGTCGGTGCCGTGCGGGTCGCGCTGGAACAAACGCCGCCGGAACTGTGCGCCGATGTGGCCGAGCGCGGTATCGTGCTCACCGGTGGCGGTGCCCTGCTGCGGGATCTGGACCGCCTGCTCAGCGAGGAGACCGGCCTGCCGGTGTTGGTGGCGGACGACCCGTTGACCTGCGTGGCCCGCGGCGGTGGAATTGCCCTGGAATTGATGGACGAGCACGGCCGCGATTTCCTTTCCAGCGACTGACCCGCCGTGGCCGGCCGGGGCGCAGAACACAACCCGCTGTTCGTTGAACAAGTACCGGGCAGCCTGCGGCTGGCCGTCTGGGTATTGCTGCTGGCGGTGTTGATGGTGCTGGATTACCGGCACCACTGGCTGCTGCAAACCCGGGCGTTCACCGGCAAAGTACTGGATCCGATCTTTACCCTGCTGGAGTTGCCGGATCGCGCGGGTCGGCAATTATCGACCTGGCTGGTGGAACATCAAAGCCTGCAGGCGCGCAAGCAGCAGCTGGAACAGGACAACATCCGCCTGCGGGTACAGCTGCGCCAGTGGCGAGCCCTGCTCCAGGACCAGCAACAGATCCAGACGCTGCTGCAACCGCAGGTACAAGCCAGCGAACAATCGCAGGTGGCGCGGGTGGTGGCGCTCAACAGCCACCCCTTCGGTACCCGGGTGCTGATCAATCGGGGTGCCGCGGACGGCATCGAAACGGGCATGGCCGCGCTGGACAGTCAGGGTGTGGCCGGGCAGGTCATCACCGTGCTGCCCCATCATGCCTGGGTGATGCTGATCTCCGACCCCGACCATGCCTTGCCGGTACAGCTGCAACGCACGGGGGTACGCAGCATCGTGGTGGGCCGGGGTCAGGCGGATGAGCTGGAAGCCATGAATCTCCCCTTGAGCGCGGACATCCAGCATGGAGACATGCTGGAAACTTCCGGTATCGGCGGGCGTTTCCCGCCCCATTATCCCGTGGCGGTGGTCACCCATGTGGAACGCGTGCCCGGTGAGCGCTTTGCCCATGTGCGGGTACGGCCACTGGCCGCGCTGGACCGGTTGCAGTTTCTGGTATTGTCACGGGGGCCGGCACCGCCATGAACACCACACTGAAAAGACACCACCAGGGGCTGATGTGGTCATCGTTGCTCACGGCGCTGATGCTGGAGTTCTGGCATCCGGCGGGCGGTCTGGCCGACCAGCTCTGGCCCCAATGGCTGATGCTGGTAATGGCTTACTGGATCCTGGAACGTTCCCGCTGTGTATCCATGTTCCGTGGCGTGCTCTTCGGCTTGTTGCTGGATCTGGGGCGTGGCGTGATACTGGGGCAGCACGCCCTGTTGTTGGTCATTGGTATTTTCCTGCTACAGCAGACACGCTTGCGTGTGCGCTTCTACCCCATGTGGCAGCAGACTGCGGCCCTCGCCGGCATTTTCCTGTTGCAGCAGGGGCTGCAGTGGGGCCTGTACCGCTGGTTGCATTACCCGGCGCAATGGCAGGATGGCCTGTGGACCGTGTTCAGCTCGGCCCTGCTCTGGCCCTGGCTCTTTCTGCTGCTCGATCGCCTGAACATGTGGGTGCGCCGCAGTGAAGCCTGAGATGCAACCGCGCTTCGACACCGGTCGGCGCAGAACACTGGGGCAAAACCAGCTTTCCGGGCGTTATTTTCGTCGCCGGGCCTGGGTGGCCCTGCTGGGAGTCAGCCTGATTTTTCTCGGCTTGTTCGCTCGTTTCTATTACCTGCAGGTGGTGGAGCACTCGCGCTACTCCAGCCAGTCGGAGGCCAATCGGGTGCGCATCCGCCCCATCGCGCCCAACCGCGGGTTGATCTATGACCGCAATGGCATGCTGCTGGCGCGTAATGTACCGGCCTACCGGCTGGAAGTAATTCCCGAGCAGGTGGGCAATCTGGAGGCAATGCTGGAGGAACTGGCGAACGTCATCCCCTTGAGTGAAACCGATCGCAGCCGGGTGCAGCGGCTGCGCAAACTGCGCCGCAGTTTTCAGCCCATTCCGGTGAAATTGCGCCTGAGCGAGGCTGATCTTGCCCGTTTTGCCGTCAACCGCTACCGCTTTCCCGGTGTGGAGGCCGTGCCCTATCTCAGCCGCGATTATCCGCTGGGGGAGACCATGGCCCATGTACTGGGCTATGTGGGCCATATTTCGGAAAAAGAACTGGCCCGGCTGGATGAAAAACGCTATCGCGGCACCAACCTGGTGGGCAAGACCGGTCTGGAGGCCTACTACGAAGATGCCTTGCATGGCGAGCCGGGCTTTGAGGAAGTGGAAACCAATGCCCAGGGGCGGGTGTTGCGTGTGCTGCGACGGGAATTGCCACAACCCGGCGAGGACTTGCACCTGACGCTGGATGCCGGCTTGCAACAAGCCGCTTACAAGGCCCTGGGCCAGCACCGGGGCGCGGTGGTGGCGATGAAGCCCGAAAGTGGTGAAATCCTGGCACTGGTGAGCAAGCCCAGCTTCGATCCCAATCCATTCGTGACCGGCATTCTGCATCGGGACTATCAGGCCCTGCTGAGCCAACCGGGGCGGCCATTGTTCAATCGTGCCCTGCTGGGTGGCTATGAACCAGGCTCCACCATCAAGCCCTTCATGGCACTGGCCGGGCTGGCCAGTGGCGTGCTGTCGCCGGACGAGACCTGGTACTCCGATGGCACCTTTCAGATTCCCGGTCGCAAGCGCATCTATCGGGATTGGAAAAAAGGTGGTCACGGCAAAGTAAATCTGGAGCAGGCACTGGCCCAGTCGGTCAACGGCTTTTTCTACAATCTCGCCTTGCGCATGGGCATCGACCGTATCCACGACTGGCTGGCACCCTTTGGTTTCGGGCAAGTGACCGGCATCGACATGCCCAGGGAAAAACCGGGTCTGCTGCCATCAAGAGCCTGGAAGCGCGCGGTGCACAATAGCGCCTGGTTCGATGGTGAAACGGTGATCGTCGGTATTGGCCAGGGGCCGTTCGTGGTCACGCCCCTGCAACTGGCCTGGGCGGTGAACAAGCTGGCCAGTCGCAAGGACCTGCCGCGACCGCATCTGAAAAAAATGACAGAACCATGGCCTGAACAAAGCCGCCTGGATCGTATTCCGCCAGCGGCCTGGGAGCAGGTACAAAAGGGCATGGTGGCCGTGGTCCATGGTGCCCATGGTTCCGCCCGTCGTATAGGTCATGGCCTGCCTTTCACCATGGCGGGCAAGACCGGCACTGCCCAGGTATTCGGCCACAAGGAAGATGCCACCGACGAAGAACGCAAGGTGGAAGGGCTGGCCGAGCACCTCAAGCACCATGCCTTGTTCATCGCCTATGCACCGGTGGAAAAACCACAGATCGCCGTGGCCGTGGTGGTGGAGCACGGCGGTGGCGGCAGCCGGGTGGCGGCACCGGTGGCGCGGGATGTGATCCGCTACTGGCTGGAGCGGCAACCATGAACCCCCTGGCCCTGTTTCGCTGGCACCGGCCGGACTGGGTGCTGCTGCTGACCATCCTCGCCCTGTTCGGCTTCGGTCTGGCCGTGCTCTACAGCGCTTCCGGGCACAATCCGGATGTGGTGCTCAAGCAGGCGGTGCGCATGGCCGTGGGCCTGCTGGCCATGCTGATCCTGAGCCAATTGCGCCCGATACATCTCTACAACTGGGCGCCCTGGCTGTTTGCCATCAGCGTGGCCCTGCTGCTGGCCGTGTTGCTGATGGGTTCGGTCAGCAAGGGTGCCAATCGCTGGCTGGACCTGGGCTTTTTCCGCTTCCAGCCCTCGGAACTGATGAAACTGGCTCTGCCACTGATGCTGGCCCGGTCATTGGCCCGGCGGCCACCGCCACTGGCCTGGCGTGATCTGCTTCAGGCACTGGCCTGGATGGGGCTGGCTGCCGCGCTCATCATCAAGCAGCCGGATCTGGGCACGGCCATCCTGGTGGTAGCCAGTGGTCTGTATGTGCTCTATCTGGCCGGGTTGCGCCGTCGGGTCATATTTACCACGCTGGTTCTGATGCTGGCGGCCATGCCGGTGGTCTGGCGTTTCATCATGCATGACTACCAGCGTGACCGGGTGCTGACCTTTCTCAACCCGGAATCCGACCCGCTGGGCCGGGGCTGGAACATCATTCAATCGAAAATTGCCATTGGCTCCGGCGGCCTGTTCGGCAAGGGCTGGGGGCAGGGCACGCAAAGCCAGTTGGAGTTTCTTCCGGAACGGCATACCGATTTCATCCTGGCGGTGGTTGCCGAGGAATTCGGCCTGCTGGGCGTCAGTCTGCTGCTGTGTCTCTATGTAGTGTTGATCTATCGCGGCATGATCATCGCCATGGAAGCCAGCACGCCGTTCAACCGCCTGCTGGCCGGCAGCCTGACCCTGACCTTTTTCACCTATGTGCTGGTCAATGTGGGCATGGTCTCCGGTCTGTTGCCGGTGGTGGGCGTGCCCTTGCCGTTGATTTCCTACGGCGGCACTTCCATGGTCACCCTGTTGACAGCCTTCGGCATGATCATGGCCGTGGCCGGCGACAAACCCTTTCTGCATCGTTAGCCGGGGCCAATGGCAGGCGCGGCGAAGTTTTGCCGCTTCTGCCGGCAAAGGCGGCAAAATCTTGACGCTTTTGGTTGGCACGAACCTTGCTGGACAAGTATACATCCGCCAATGTATACGAGGTTCGACATGACCCAACTGGCAACGGCCACCGGCACTGCAACGGTCATCCACAAGCCCGAGACACATCTGCCCGCTCAGCCCGCGGGTACCCCCGAAACGTGGCAACAACTGCGCGTGGATTTGCTGGAAGTGCTGCAGACCTCCCTGGATGTGCCCACCCTGTTGCAACGCTTTCTGCAGCATGTGCAACCGGTCTATGGTCTGGAAGGTTGCCGCCTGCAAACCCGGGACAACCGTCACTGGCTGGCCGGTGACGAAGGCCTGTTTGCGCTGGAAGTCGAACTGGAAGTGGACCGGGAGCTGATCGGCACGCTGAGCCTTTCCCGCGATCACCGTTTTGCCCGGGAAGAACGGCTGCAACTGAAAGCACTGGCCCAGACCCTGCGTTTTCCCTTGTACAATGCCCTGGAATACCAGCGGGTACGCAAGGCCATGTTCACCGACGAGCTGACCGGCCTGAACAACCGTCATGCCTTCGAGCTGAGCCTGCAACAGGCCATGGAAAGGGCCCGCCGCCAGCAACAGCCTTTGGGCATGATGGTGCTGGATCTGGATCACTTCAAGGCCATCAACGACCAGCAGGGCCACGCCGAAGGCGACGCCGTGCTGCGGCAACTGGCCCGCGCCATGGAAGCCGCCACCCGCGATGCCGATCTGCTGTTCCGTTTTGGTGGTGACGAATTCGTCATCCTGCTGCCGGATACCGATTCAAAGGGCCTGGAAAAAGTCGCCCAACGCCTGCAACAGACCGTCGCCGAGGCCAGCCAGGCTCACGGCACCCCCTTCACCATCAGCATGGGGCTGGCCAGCTGGCAAAACAGCATGAACGGGGCAAGCCTGTTCCGGCAAGCGGATGCCGCCTTGTATCGGGCGAAGGAGAAAGGGCGCAATACCTACAGCTTCTGATTTGGGCGGCTTGGTTTTGAGCGGCTTGTTTTCCGCCATACGGCGTTGGAGGGGATGCACTCGTCGGTCACATACTGGAATGTATGCTCCCTCCTCGTTTATCCCCTCCGCCTTGTCTGGCAAAAAACCGCTCGCCCAAAATGGGTGCTGGTAGAAAGGGAAATGGGCGGCTTGTTTTCCGTATCTCTGCGTTGCACGGGCTGCCTCACTCGGTTGCCGTTCGTAGTCAATAC
>WFUE01000139.1 GCA_015485125.1 Lysobacterales bacterium
CCCTCCTCACTCAGCAACTCCGCCTTGGCTTGCGAAAAAACGCCACCTTCAGAGTTGAGCAGCTTGTTTCGTGAATCTCTAAGTGACTGCCGTCTCTCTCACCGGTAGTGAGCTGTCCGACAACCGGGTTTTCCATCCCTGGTACAAAGCCCGGTCCGGCTTCCCTGCCGGCCGTTCATCTCCGCTGCGTTGGTCCACTGGGCCAACGGTCAGAGATGAACCCCTGACCTTCACGAAAACGCTTGCTCAAATCCCTGATGTTGCAGCCAGAGCGTCCGTTGATTACACGCGGTTTCGCATACGCGACCTTCAAGGCTGAGCAGCTTGTTTCGTATCTCTGTCTCGCTGATCATGGCTCCGTGCCGGGAAGGCATGCCTGTCCGAATCGTGAACTGCATCACGTTTCAAAAAGTATACTTCTATATATTCGCGCTCTCTAATATTGTATGTACAAATCACCCAGGAGGAATTTCATGGATACATTCTGGACTTGGGATGCATCGCTGGAGACCGGCATCAGCGTGATCGACCGCCATCACCGCAAGATCGTGGATTACATCAACGAACTGCACCAGGCCCATGCACGGGGAGAAAGCCAGCTGGTGGACCGGCTTTTTCTGGAACTGGCGGATTTCGCCGCCTTGCATTTCAGTTTCGAGGAGGATCTGCTCGACGAGGCCGGTTACCCCATCGCTGATGCGCACCGGAAAGTTCATCAAGCCTTCACCAAGAGAGTACGCCATCTCTATCGCATGCATGTGGCCGGCAAGGACATCATCCCGCAGTTGCTGTCGGATTTCCGCGTCTGGCTGACCAACCACATCCGTCTGGATGATCAGGACTACCGCCCCTTCGTCCAACGTTATATCAAGCGCAAGCAGGGCAACTGGTTCCAGCGATTGTACCGCTGCCTGTTTTCTTCCTGAACCTCATCCAGGCAATGCCACCCAAAGAATTACACCAGAACCCCTCGGTGTAACACGGGTTCCGGGCTAGAATAATGACAACTCCGATACCAAGAGGCCCATAGCATGGCAGATTCCTGTGGCGGCAGTTGCGCGGTTGACGCCCTGCATCAGAAACAGCGCGGTACCCTGCGGCTGGTCTTGCTGATCAATGCCTTGATGTTCGTGGTGATTGCCACAGCGGCCTTCTTTGGCCAGACCACGGCGCTGTTGGCCGATAGTCTGGACAATCTGGGCGATGCGCTTACCTATGCGCTCAGCCTGTATGCGGTCAGCAAGGGGGCGGAAACCAAGGCGAAGGTGGCCCTGTTCAAGGGTGTGCTCATCGGACTGGGGGCGCTGGTGGTGGCCGGGCAACTGCTTTACCGGCTGTGGGTGCCCTCCGTGCCCGTTTTCGAAATCATGGGAGCCTTCAGCCTGCTGGGCCTGCTGGCCAATGGCACCTGCCTGTTGCTGCTCTGGCGCCACCGGCACGAGGACGTGAACATGAGCTCGGTGTGGGAATGCTCCCGCAATGACATTGCCTCCAACCTGTCGGTATTCGTGGCCGCCGGTGGCGTGTGGCTGACCGGCCAGGCCTGGCCGGACCGCGTGGTGGCCGCCGCGCTGGTGGTGTTGCTGCTGCGTTCGGCCTGGCGGGTGATCGCCTCCGCGCGGACAGAGCTACGAATGGCCGCGGGCTGAGGCCTCCCCGATTTCCCGCTTGACCTTGCGCCGGGTGGCCAGTTCGTAGATTTCCATCAACTGCTCTTCGCTGATATCCACCAGCGTATCCAGATGTGCCAGCGCATAGACAAAATCCTCGTGCCGGATGGGGCCATAGCCCTTGGCCGCCTTGCCCGGACTTTTACGCAGGAAGGGAATGTGACGGGGATAGCGCCGCCAGTGGAACAGGGCATTGAAGGCCACGGCCACCAGCAGGATGGTCAGGGTATTGAGCAGAATGGGCTCGAACTCATAGGCAAAACCCAGTTGATGCAGCTTTTCCGAGCCGATGACCGCCGCCAGCGCGGTGGCACCGCCGGGTGGATGGATACAGCGCAGGGCATACATGATGCCAATGGCAATGCCCACGCTGGCCGAAGCGGCGATGGCGTAATGAGGAATCCACTGCCAGCAGGCCACGCCGACAATAGCCGATACCGCATGCCCGCCCAGCACATTCCACGGCTGGGAGAATGGCACATGGGGCGCGGCAAACAGCAATACGGCGCTGGCCCCCATGGAGGGGACGATCAGCACGGCGGTTTCCGGGTCCAGCAGCCAGTAGCTGGTGATGAAAATACCAAAGATGCCAAGAAAACCACCCAAAGCGGAAATGAGATTGTCGCCCAGATGAATGGGCTGCTCATGCACGCCCATCATTTGCAGAAAAGTCTTTCTATTCATGACCACCTCTGAGATGGGAAGAGCAGATTATGTCCCGAACCGGGCCCTGTGGTGATGACCTGAAGCAAGCAGGTCAGTAACAGAACGCTAAAACTCTACCGGTGGCAGCACTTCCAGCACTTCCTCGATGGTGGTCTGCCCTTCGGCCACCTGGCGCGCAGCCGAGAGACGCAAGGGGCGCATGCCTTCGCTGATGGCCGTTTCCTTGAGGGTTTGCAGGTTGACATCCGGTCGGATCAGGCCGCGCATCTTCGGTGTGATGCGGAGCATCTCGAAAATGGCGGTACGGCCGAGAAAACCGGTCTTGCGGCATTCCAGGCAACCCACCGGCTTGCCCACCTTCGCCGGCATGGCCATGCTCCACGGCTGGATCAGGCTCTCCCAGGCCGTTTTGTTGACAGTCTCCTCGCCCTTGCAGTGCGGACAGAGCTTGCGCACCAGCCGCTGGGCCACCACCCCGGTGAGCGTGCCCTGCAACAGATAATGCGGCACACCCAGATCCATCAGGCGGGTGACGGCGGATGGCGCGTCGTTGGTGTGCAGGGTGGAGAGCACCAGATGGCCGGTCAGGGAGGCCTGAATGGCCATTTGCGCCGTTTCCAGATCGCGGATCTCGCCGATCATGATGATGTCCGGGTCCTGACGCATCAGCGTGCGGATGCCGCTGGCGAAATCCACGCCGATGGCCGGCTGCACCTGCATCTGGTTGAACTCCTCGGCCACCATCTCGATGGGATCTTCCACCGTGCAGACATTGATCTCCGGCCGCGCCAGCGATTGCAGCGTGGAATAGAGCGTGGTGGTCTTGCCGGAACCGGTGGGGCCGGTGACCAGCACGATGCCGTGGGGCCGGTCCACCATCTCGTTCCAGATCTGCACCTCGTTGAAATCGAAGCCCAGCCTGGAGAAATCCTGCACCACCACATCCGGGTCGAAGATCCGCATCACCACCTTCTCGCCGAAGGCGGTGGGCATGGTGGAAATCCGCAGTTCGATCTCCTGCTTTTCCGGAGTCAGCGTCTTGATGCGCCCGTCCTGCGGCTTGCGCTTTTCCGCCACGTCCATGCGCCCGAGAATCTTGATGCGCGAAGTCACCGCCGTCATCACCACCGCGGGCATCTTGTAGACATCGTGTAACTTGCCGTCGATGCGAAAGCGTACCCGGCCAGTATCACGGCGCGGCTCCAGGTGGATGTCCGAACTACGCTGCTCGAAGGCGAACTGCAACAGCCAGTCCACGATATGGACGATATGCTGGTCATCGGCACTGAGGTTGGCGACCTGCCCCAATTCCAGCAACTGTTCGAAATTGAGCAGATTGCTGCCTTTCTCACGGGTGTTCTCCGCCAGGCGCATGGAGCGGGAAACCGAATAGAACTCCAGCAAAAAGCGGTGCACGTCCAGCGGGTTGGCCACCACCCTTTCAATGCGTTTTTTCAGGATATTGCCCAGATCGTCGATCCAGCGGGTAACGAACGGCTCGGCGGTGGCGAAGACCACTTTCTCGTCATCCACCTCGATGGGGAGGATGCGGTAGCGGTTGGCGTACTCGTGGCTGACAGTCTGGGTGACCTTCTCCACCTCCACCTTCATGCTGTCGATCTTCTTCCACGGCAGGCCGGCTTTCTTGGCCAGCCAGCGGGTCAGGGTTTCCAGCGTGAGCTGCTTGCCCGGATGCAGGCGCGATTCCACCTTCTCGTTGGCGATGATCACCAAAGGGTGCAGGTGCACGGTCTGCTTTTTCATGCTGGTTTCGGAACGGATGCGCTTGACATCATCCTCGTTCAGCAGGCCGTCGTACAGCAGGCTGAACAGCACCGCATCCAGTGTCAGCGGCTCGCCGGGGTAATGCTTGAGCGGGTCTTCGTCCGGTTTCTGGAACATGTCAGTCTCCCTTGCGCAGCGCCAGCCCCAGGCTGATCAGCCCCAGCCCGCCGGTCAGCCAGGCCAGTGGCGGCCAGCTTTGCGGGTTGAGGCCGGCCTCGGGGTGCAGGCCGATGAGCAGACTGGTGCTGATGACCAGCGCGGCGGCCACGATGGCGTAGACGGTATGCCGGTGCCCGCTGCGATTTTCCTGCCGCAAGCGGCTCAGCATGGGGGCGTTCATGGTCATTTCCACCTCGCCGTGGGTGGTCTGGTAGAGATAGGCGTGCAGCAGATCGGGCATTTCCGGCAGTTTCTCCAGCCAGTGAGGCAGGCGCTGTTTCAGCCGTTTCATGCTGGAGGCCGGGCCATATTTTTCCCGCATGATGCGCTTGAGCAGCGGGGTGCAGACCGCCCACGGGTCCAGTTGCGGATCCAGATCGCGGCCAATGCCTTCCACATTGAGCAGGGTTTTCTGCAGCAGGATCAGCTGCGGCTGGATATTGAGCTGGAAACGCTTGGCCATGCGGAACAGGTTGAACAGCAGTTCACCGAAGGAAATCTCGCCCAGCGGGCGGGAAAAATAGGGCTCGGCCACGGCGCGGGCGGCGGCCTCGAATTCTTCCACCCGGGTGTTGGGCGGCAGCCAGCCGGCCTCGATGTGCAATTCCGAAACCCGCCGGTAGTCGCGCTCGAACAGGGCGGAAAAGTTCTCGGCGATATAGCGCAGGTCACTGTCGGACAGCGAACCGACGATGCCGAAATCCAGGGCGATGTACTGCGGATTGTCCGGGTTTTCGGTGGAAACCAGAATATTGCCCGGATGCATGTCGGCATGGAATAAATTGTCGCGGAACACTTGCAGATAAAAGATCTCCAGCCCGCGCCGGGCCAGTACCCTGAGGTCGATGCCGGCGGCCTTCAGCGCTTCCTTGCGGTTGACCGGCAGGCCCCAGACCCGTTCCATGGTCATTACCTGTTTCTTGGTGTGGGTCCAGTGGATGGCGGGAATGTAGAGCCTGTCCGAGCCTTCCCAGTGACGGCGCAGGATGGAGGCATTGGCCGCCTCGCGCTGTAAATCCAGCTCGTCGAAGATGGTCTTCTCAAACTCGCTGACGAATTCCAGCGGCTTGAGCCGGCGGGCCTCACTGGAATAACGTTCCGCCAGGCCGGCCAGCGCCCGCATCAGGCGCAGGTCGCGCTCGATGATGCGGCGCACGCCCGGCCGCAATACCTTGACCACCACTTCACTGCCGTCATGCAAGCGGGCGGCATGCACCTGGGCGATGGAAGCGGAAGCCAGCGCTTCCGGTTCAAAGTGGGCGTAAAGCTGTTCCAGCGGCTGACCCAGCTCGGCTTCCACCAGCGCCCGGGCCTGCTCGCCGGGAAAGGGAGCCACCTGATCCTGCAACCGGGCCAGCTCGTCGGCGTATTCCGGTGGCAGCAGATCGCGGCGGGTGGACAATACCTGCCCCAGCTTGACGAAAATCGGCCCCAGCGCCTGCAGGGCCAGCCGCGCGCGCACCGGCAGGGGCTGGTCGGCCGCTTCCGTGCCGGTGAAGGGCCGCAGCCAGAAGAACCAGCGGTTCAGGCCGGTGGCGGCCAGCACTTCATCCATGCGATAACGCAGGAGAATGCGGGTGATGCGCAACAGGCTCAGGGGCGCGTGCAGCATCAGGAAGCCGCTCCCTCATCGGTTTCCACCGGCGGCAGCAGGCGCTTGAGGCGGGCTTCCAGCCGGTCGGCGGCCTCGCGCAACTGGTCCACCTCGCGGTAGAAGTCTTCCAGTTCCAGCCGGTGCGGCAGCAGGCCGCCGTCGTGAATCAGCCAGTCGCTGCCGTCACGCAGCAGTTTTTCCCCGCTGCCGCGCGCCTGCCTGCCGGCGGCGCGCAGCAGGCGCCAGAGCTGGTGGCCCAGCACATCGCCCAGCCGATCGGTCAGGGCCTGTTCCCAGTCCGGTTGCAATTGCTTCAGCGCCGCTTCCAGCGCGCGGGCGGCGCGGGCATCGCCTTCGATACGCACCGGCCCGGCCTCGTCCGCCGGCCAGTCCGGCAGGGCCATGCCCAGCAGGGCGGCGCTGTCGCCTTGCAGCACGGCATCCGCCTGTTCCACGCCGGGCGGTGGGTCCAGATCCACCTGCAACCGGCCGTTGTTGCCATGGAAGAACAGCCACAGTTGCAGTCTGGGCAGGTGGATGGCCACCGTCTTGCCTTCCAGGTCGGTCAGGGTGCCGGCAAAACGGCTGTCCAGCGCCTGTACCTGGCCGAAGACCTGCTGCATGACCGCAATCAGCGGCTTGCGCAGCGGTGCGGGCAGGCGTGGCCGGTCTTCATTCAGCATCGCGGGCTCGCAGATAGGCACGGTCGGAGATGGCCACCCAGGCACGGCTTTCTTCCATGAACCCCTTGTAGGCCTGATAGATGGGCCCGGCCTTGGGGTTGCGGGCCGCCAGTTCTTCCACCACTTCCGTGGCCGCCTGGCGCAGGGCACGCAGTACGTCTTCCGGCAGCGGTTCGGGGGTGATGCCGTGTTCCTTCATCAGCGTTTGCAGCGCGCGCGGGTTGCGGGCGTAGAACTCGCTGAGCATGTAGTTGTTGCTGGCCATGGCGGCGGATTCCACGATAGCCTGCAGGTCTTCGGGCAGGGCGTTGAAGGCTTCCTGGTTGACGATCAGCTCCAGGGTGGTGCCGGGTTCATGCCAGCCGGGGTAGTAATAGTAGCGGGCGGCCTTGTGCAGGCCGAAGGCCAGATCATTGTAGGGGCCGACCCATTCGGTGGCATCCAGGGTGCCGGCCTTCGAGACCTTCGATGCGGTTTCCCGTGGCACTGCCCAGCTGGGCCACAGCTCGGCCTACTACTGGAAAGGCAAGGTGGAAGAGGCACAGTTCTTCTCCACCGTGCCCTTCGGCATGACCGGGCAGGAAATGAATGCCTGGCTCTATCACGGCGGCGGGCTGGAACTGTGGCGCAAAACCTACGCCCCCTTCGGTCTCATTCCTTTCCCTGCCGGCAACACCGGCGTGCAGATGGCCGGCTGGTTCAACCGCCCCATCCGCAGCGTGGAAGACCTCAAGGGCCTGAAAATGCGCATTCCCGGCCTGGGTGGCGAAGTGCTGAAGAAGCTGGGCGGCACGCCGGTGAACCTGCCCGGCGCGGAGCTGTTCACCGCCCTGCAGACCTGCACTCTGGATGCCACCGAATGGGTCGGCCCCTACAATGATCTGGCCTTCGGCCTGCACAAGGCCGCCCGCTACTATTA
>WFUE01000140.1 GCA_015485125.1 Lysobacterales bacterium
CGGCAATATTGCTGCAAATACAGCAGTATATGAATCAGGAACCGCCATCCGGTTCGTGAACCACTTGGCATTCTACGGTACAGTCCCTGCACCTACACTGGCCGGGCAGTGCGTGGATTGATAACCTAGAGCGCTCTGGCAGTCGGTAACGGAATATGAGCGCAAACCTTACCTACAAGGAAAGTCCCACCCTCACGCGCTTGCTCAATGAAGCGCGGGGTGGCAGCCGTCGGGCCATGGAAGAAATCATACCCCTGGTCTATGAAGAGCTGCGTCAACTGGCACACGGGCAACGCGCCTTGCTGAAAGAGAGCACCCTGAACACTACTGCGCTGGTTCACGAGCTGTTTGTCCTGCTGCAACAGCGGGAATCCCTGCAGCACTGGAAAGACCGTCGCCATTTTTTTGCCACCGCCGCGCTGGCCATGCGCTCTTTGCTGGTGGATCACGCCCGGGCCATGAGCGCGCAAAAACGCGGCAGCGGCATATCGCTGGAACCCTTGCGGGACAACCAGCATGCGGAAGAAGCGCCCTATTTATGGTTGCTACAACTGGATCAGGCGCTGGACACACTGGCTAAACACAACCCGCGCGCCCGTGATATCGTTGAGCTGCGTTTTTTTACCGGTCTCGATGAGGCTGAAGTGGCCCGCCAGCTGCAAATCAGCCGCAGTACCGCGGCCAGGGAATGGCGCAAGGCACGGGCCTGGTTGTCCTTGTATATGGAACATCCACCTGGGATGGAATAAATCAGGCCTTGTAATAATCTGATATAGACCAGCCAAAACGCACTTCCGTGTGCGCAATGATTACACCAGAGATGGACCCTCAGTAACGCCATCGTTTTTCCAGGCTGTCTGAAAAAAGGATATCGCTGCCATCTCCGGTTACACGGCCTGAGAACCCGGTGACATTGATAGCATACATTCGACTGGATTTTGCCGGCCCGTCCCAAGCCAGTCGCCATTGCCCCGAGCCATATCGGTTATAGCCCAACAAGTCGCTCTTGTAAAAGGGAATGCCGGCAATTTCTCCGGCTGTATCAAAGCCCAACAGTACCTCACCATTGCCTTCATTGACATGGATAGAATCCAGGTTCAGGCGGTTAGACAGTTTGATATTGATTGTTCCGTAACCAAGATTCAGGCTATCCAGAAAAAAGTAGCTTGTTCCTGAAGGGGTGACCCCGATGATATCGTTTTTGTAAATGATACTAAGACCGGCCAGAAACCCACCACTTTGGGGCTGAAAATCCTGATCAAAGGAAAAAAGTTGATCACCGTTGCTCAAGCGACTGTATCCATCGATCTTGACCTGGTCTGGCAACCCCAGTTCGCTATTATCCACCAGAAGAGATGCTGTTGGGGTTGAAGTATCGTATAAGAGTAAATCTCCCGGGCTTATTGAATTACCGGAGGAAAGTACGCTGGATGCGGCGGTATCAATAGAAAAATATGCATCATTAGATCCAATAAGAAAATGAAATGAATTTAATTTAAACCTGTTGGATCCGAAATTTAAAGAAGCATAAAAAGAACCGCTCAAGTAGTAATAGTTTCTGGTAAAATTAGAATTTGATGAATAAAGAGCATCAAGAGATATGTCTGTAGTAAAAGAACCGCCTAGATAAACATCCTCACCTCTACCCAAACCCGGCGTAGCCGCCAGGCTGGCCTGGGCGAACATCAGGCACCCAAATAAAGTTCTTGTCAACATGGCAACAACCCTCAAGGACAGAAGGACGGTGTGGCAACAGTAGAGCTGGCGCAGAGATTATAATCACTTTGAGCTGTGGCCAAAGTATTGGGATTGGTGGCATCACTACCTGCATTGCTGATAAAGTAATTATTGGATATATTGATATAACTCAACAAGCCGGCCGCGCCGTAATTACCATTATCCATTACGATGCAATTAGCCATTTTACCCTGGCCTATAAAGCCGTAACCTCCGTTTTCCTTGATCACGGAGTCAGTAACGATGGCGAAAGTTGCGGAAATGCCACTGCTACCATTGCCACGAATAATCATCTTGTCGATTAGTACATTGTTTGCACCGGCTATACCGTACCGCGCCATGCCGGTAATGATGCCATCGTGAATTTGCAACCCGGATGCGCTGTGCTTAATCCCGTCACTGGCCGCACTACCGGTTCCCGTGCAGTTGGGGCCATTGCCACTGCAACTGGCCGGTCCGACGATACTGAAACCGTTCAGGTCGATATCCACATTGTCGGCCGTGACTTCAATGACATGGACGCTGGTGGAGGTGGTGGTCAGGTTGCTGCTGAGTACATAGCTGCCTGATTGACTGATGGTGATGGGGAAGCCGGCGGCATCACCTGTCAGACAACCCAGGCTTTCCGCGCAGGTCTGGTTCAGTTCAATACGGCCCTCCGCGGCCCAGGTAGGCTGGCAGGCAAACAGTGCAAGTGTGGCGAGGATATGACGTGTTTTCATCAGAGTTTCTCCTGTTTTTTTGGGGGTTCACATTACTCAATCGGAAATCCGCTCACCCATGTGTCACTGGAAGGCAAAAAAATTGCAATGATCATCACCCATCCGTCTTGTCCACCGTTTTAGCTGTATAGAAAGTATTTTTGTAAACAATCTGAGACGAGTTGAATTGCAAAAAACGGGGATTCGTTTTTCAATAGTCCCCAGCCATGGGAGATGCAGCACACAGCAGAGTGCCACTCACCAACTCAATACAAACAGCAACACGGGGAAACGGAGATGAAAGACGGACAATGGGAACAACTGGATGCCTTGCTGGACAAGGCGGTGACCCTCTCGCCCGATGGCCGCGCCGAGTTGCTGGCCTCGGTGGAAGAACCCGGGTTGCGGGCCACACTGGAACAATTGCTGCGGCAACTGGAAACCCAGGAAGAAGCACCCATGGATGTCAAGGTACATGCGTTGATCTCCGAATGGATGACGGATAGCAGCACAGAAGAACCGGATACCGGTGAATATGGTGATTTTGAATTACTGGAATGTCTGGGCAGTGGCGGCATGGGGCAGGTCTGGCTGGCTCGACGCAAGCACGGACCGGTGGAACAGCAAGTTGCCTTGAAGATTCTCAACCATGGTGTGCGTTGCCCGTTGGCACGCAAAAAGATGGAACACGAGATGCATCTGCTGGCCCGCCTGCAACATCCGGGAATTGTGGGTTTTGTCGATGGCGGTGTGACGGAACAAGGCCAGCCCTGGCTGG
Organism: Lysobacterales bacterium; assembly: GCA_015485125.1. Lineage (GTDB taxonomy): Bacteria > Pseudomonadota > Gammaproteobacteria > Xanthomonadales > S139-57 > S139-57. The sequence goes on from WFUE01000140.1 coordinate 3,217, forward strand.
CCATGGACTATTGTCCGGGTCAGCCCATCCACCGCTGGTGTGATGCCCATCAGCAAAGCATTGATGCACGCATTCACATGCTGATACGGGTTTGTGAAATCGTGGACTATGCCCACCGGCAGCTGGTGGTGCATCGGGACATCAAGCCCGGCAATATTCTGGTGGATGAACAGGGTAACCCGCGCCTGCTGGATTTCGGCATTGCCCGGGTGCTGGAATCGGAAGAAGAACTGTTGGGTGAAGAAGCCAGCAGTACGCGCATATTTTCACCGGGATTTGCCGCACCGGAGCAAATGCGCGGCGGGCAAATCAGCATGGCCACCGATGTCTATGCCCTGGGTGTGCTGGCCTGTGTACTGATCTGGGGCCCGTTTGCGCTGGAAAAGCTGCAACCGGTGGAACACTGGCAGGATCTGCGCGATTTTCTTCAGCAACAATTGAAAGATCGGCCGGAAATCCATGCCCGCAACCGGCAAACCACCCATGCCCAGTTACTGGCGCTGCTCAGCAGTGACCTTTGCCGGGTACTGGCTCGCGCCCTGCACCCGGACCCGGCTGCCCGTTACCCGAATACCCAGGAACTGGCACGGGACTTGCGCAATTTTCTCGAAATCCGCCCGGTGAACGCACGGCCAGGCAGCATACGCTATCGCACAGCCCGGTTTGTCCAGCGCCACCGCAGCATGGTTATGGTGGCATCGGTGGCCATTGTGGGCATGATATTGACCACCTCCATCGCGCTGTATCAGTGGCAGCAGGCTGAAAAAACCGCCCTGGAAGCACAAAAAGAGGCGCAACGGGCAAAAAGTGTGGGGCGTTATCTCAAGAACCTGTTTGCCATGATGGATCCCCAACAACAGGGCAACCCGCAAATCACCCTGCAAGCCTGGCTGGACAAAACCCTGCAACAACAACTGCAGCAACTGCCAAAGGAGCCGGCGCTGCGGAAGGCCGTGGAACAATCCCTGGCGGAGGTGCTGGTCAACCTGGGCCGTTATCAGGATGCCGAGCCGATACTGGATCGCCTGTTGGCAGAAAAGCTGCCACTGGAACAGCGGGTGCAAGTAATGCGGATCCAGGCCAATCTGTTGCAATATACCAGCCGACCCAAGCAAAGTCTTGCATGGGTAGAACAGGCTGAACAACTGGCGGCAAAACTGGAAAACCCAAGGCTCTGGTTCCTGATCATGACGGATTATTTATACGCGACCACCAGTATTGGTCAACACATGGAAAAAGCCCGAAGTGTAGCCAGACGATTGCTGTCCAGAATGGATGAAATTCCGGAAGGCGAAGATGGCAAGGAGATTCGCCTGCGAGTAGAGGAGATGCTGGCAATGTACTGGTCTGAGAAGGGGGAATACACCCAGGCGCACCAGGCTATCGATCAGGCCCTGCAGCTTGCCCGGGAAATCTATGGAAAAAACCATGTCAAGCTGGCTAATTTGCTGGATATCCGTGCGGACATCTATGCCGCCCAGGGAAAATACCAGCAGGCGGCCCGTGATGACCTGAAGGCATTGGAATTATTAAAGCGCAATCTGGGTTCGGAGCATGTCTTGACGTACAACACTCTGGCGGATGTGGGCGCGGATTACCTCGCCGCGGGCCAGCCGAAGAAAGCCTTGAAGTATCTGCTGCAAGCCAGCAAGGGATATGCCGGCTGGAAGCCTAGACACATGTTCTTGATGATTATTGAATCGAACACCGCTGAAGCGGCACGCCAACTGGAGCAATACCCGCTTGCAGCCGAGTATTTGCGCAAGGCCATGGAACTGGCGCGACAACATGCGGGAGAAGACAGTATGCGTTATGGGCTCTATCTTGCGCTGCTGGGGCGAGTGGAAGGCTTGCAGGGAGAGGTGGAGCAAGCAGAGCAACATTTTCAGCAAGGCCTGGAAAAAATGGCTGCCAAGGCCGGGAAAAACAGCAACTACTACCTGCGAATACTGGGGGAATACGGCGGTTTTCTGCTGGCACAAAAGCGATGGAAGGAAGCCGAAGCGGCATTGACAGAAGCGGTCGATGGATTGCAGCAAATGATGCCGGCGGACAGTGTCTATGTACAGGCGGCCAATGTGTACCTGGGCCTGCTGCGACTGCAGCAGGGTGAGATCGAAGAAGGCCGTCAACGGCTGCAACAGGCCATCCCCGTACTGGAGGCGGTCAGAGCCAAGTACAGCCGGCGGCTGGAGATGGCAAAACAGGGCATGAAAGCATCATTGAATCAGCAATGATCCGGCTACATGCTGTACGTATGAAAAGGAAGAATTCAGTACAAGCAACTTAACAGTCACATTTATCCAGATTGGCGTATTCAGCACGACCGTGAAGTTCCACACACTTCAGAAAACACCATGCCATTTATGTTGTGTGTTTGATGTGGTCCGGTTGTAACATGATCAATGATCAAAGATCTGATATACACTGATGAATGCTAAGTTGGCATATAGGGAAACAGCAGGTCTCACCCGCCTGCTCCAGGAAGCCCGGGGCGGCAATCGTCAGGCCATGGAAGCCATCATCCCGGCGGTTTATGAAGAGCTGAAGCAACTGGCTCACGCGCAAAGGCTGCGGTTGGGGGAAGGCACGCTCAATACCACCGCGCTGGTCCACGAACTGTTTGTGCTCCTGCAACAACGGGAAGCCATACAGCAATGGAAGAACCGCCGTCATTTCTTTGCCAGTGCCGCACTGGCCATGCGTTGCATCCTGGTGGATTACGCACGCAGCATGCAAGCGGAAAAGCGTGGCGGCGGACAAAAGCCGGAAAAACTGGATGAAGACAAGGTACCGGCTCCCGGTTCCCTGCAGTGGCTGATACAGCTCGATCAGGCCCTCAACCAACTGGCCCGGATCAACCCGCTGGCCCGAGATATCGTCGAACTGCGCTATTTTGCAGGCCTGAACGAGGAAGAAACCGCGCGGCAATTGCAAATCAGCCGCAGCACCGTCACGCGGGAATGGCGCAAGGCGCGTGCATGGCTGGCTCTGTTCCTGGAGCGAAAACCCCATGAATAATGAACGCATGCAACAGGTGGATGCCCTGCTGGGTCAGGTGCTGGAACTACCAGAGCAGGAAAGGCAGGCTTTTCTGCGATCCATCGATGATGAAGAGATCAGGGAATGGGTAAAGCGCCTGTTGGCACTGGAAACCAAGCTGGATACCGTACTGGCACGACCGGCCGTGGAAAACCTGGTCGATATTGATGAAGCAACGGTAAAAGTTCGCGACCGTTATGGTGACTTCGAACTGATGGAGTGCCTGGGTGAAGGTGGCATGGGGCAGGTTTGGCTGGCCCGCAGGGTCGATGGCCCGGTGGAACAGCAAGTGGCGCTGAAGCTCCTGCACCGGGGCATTGCCAGTCAATGGTTGCGGCACAAGATGCTGGAGGAAATGCGCCTGCTGGCGCGCTTGCGGCACCCGGGCATCGTGGGTTTTATTGATGCTGGCTTCTCCGAGGATGGCCAGCCCTGGCTGGCCATGGAATATTGTCCCGGACAGCCGATAGACCGTTGGTGTGAAACACGGGCCCTGACCATTGACCAGCGCATTGATCTGATCCGGCGGATTTGTGCCATCGTCGATGATGCGCACCGGCAGCTGGTGGTGCATCGAGACATCAAGCCCGGCAACATTCTGGTGGATGAACAGGGCAACCCGCGCCTGCTGGATTTCGGTATTGCCCGCGGCTTGCAGGAATCCGGCGAGAAGAGCGAATCCAATCACCCCAGCACCCGGATCTTCTCCCCGGGTTATGCCGCGCCGGAACAAATCCGTGGTGGTTCCATAGGCACTGCCACGGATGTATACGCGCTGGGCGTGCTGGCCTGTGAACTGCTATGGGGGCCACTGCCCATTCACCAATTGCAGCCAGTGGAGCACTGGACAGAATTGCGGCAATTTCTGCAACAACACCTGCGGCAATTGCCGGAAGATCATGCCCGCAAACGGCAAACCAGCAAGAAAAATCTCTGTTCCCTGACCCGCAGCGATCTCTGCCGGGTACTGGCCCGCGCCCTGCACCCGGACCCGGCCGCCCGTTATGCCACAGCCCGGGAATTGGCACAGGATCTGGAGAATTTTCAGCAATTTCGTCCGGTTCAGGCCCGGCCAGGCAGCCGCCGTTACCGCCTGACCCGTTTCCTGCAGCGTCACCGCGCCATGGTCGGCGTGGCGGGCGTGGCCGTCCTGGGCATGCTGCTGGCTTTCGCGCTGGCCCTGCAACAATGGCAACAGGCCGAGCAGGCCGCCGCGGAAGCGCGGAAACAGGCTCGGCGGGCCGAAAGCGTGGGGCAATTTCTCACCAACCTCTTTGCCATGACCGATCCCCAGCAGCAGGGCAATCAGAACCTGACCATGAAAGAATGGCTGGATCGCACCCTGAAGCAGCAGCTGCAACAGCTGCCCCGGGAGCCGGATCTCAGGCAGGCGGTGGAACAATCGCTGGCCGAAGTACTGGTGAATCTGGGGCGCTACCGCGATGCCGAACCCTTGATCCAGAATCTGTTGCAGCAATCGCTGCAAACGGAAAGAAAGGTCAAGCTGCTGCGCACCCATGCCAATTTACTGGCTTATAAAGGGGAGACAAAACCAGCCCTGGACGTATTGGGCCAGGCGGAACAGCTGGCGGGCCAATTGAAGGATCCGTTGCCCAGGCTGGCCACATTGGTGGATATGCTGGGCTTGTGGACAGTAACCCTGATCGAGCCCAGGAAAGCCCAGGAGATGAGTGAAAAGTTGGAACCCTGGATCAGCTATCTGCAAAACAGACCGGAGGCGCATGGTCTGCTGGTGCGTTTGAGAGAGTATCGAACCCTGTATCTGAAGGAGATGGGGGAATACGCGCGCGCACTGGAGGAGAACTCGCAAGCCCTGATGATGGCCAGACAGTTGTATGGAGATCTTCATCCCCGGATAGCCAGCCTCTATTCCGCCCGAGCCGATGTATACGCCGGCAGGGGCCAGTTCGAGCAGGCTGCGGAAATGGATCGGCAGGCATGGGAAATCTATCAGGAAACCCTGGGCCCTGAACACACAGAAACCCTGTCCGCCATGGCGGAACAGGGCACTGATCTGCTTTCCGCTGGTCAGCCGGAAAAGGCATTGTTGTATCTGCAGCAAGCCACCGACGGTTTCAAGCAACAGGATGAGCGAAACATCAATCTCATGAGCATGGAAGCCAATATGGCGGAAGCTGCCCGCCAGCTGGGCCGCTTTTCCCAGGCAGAGCAACACCTTCGCACGGCACTGGAAATGGCAATAACCCACTTC
>WFUE01000141.1 GCA_015485125.1 Lysobacterales bacterium
CACCCCGACGGTTGCGCCCACCCCGGCGGTTGCGGCTGCGTGCGGGCTTTTCTTCTTCCGGCTCCGGTTCCGGCTCCGCCTTGGTGGTGAGGAAAGAGAGCAGACGGCGAATCAGCGAAGGACGATCTTCTTCCGTAGCAGCGGTTTCGGGTTCGGCTTTCACCTTGCGTTCAGGCGCCGGCTGGCTGGGCACGATGCGGCTGACTACCGGCTCTTCCTTGGCCGGTGCATTGCTGTGACTGTGTTCTTCCAGCTCTTCCACCGGATTGATGGGCTGACCCTGAATCTTGTAGCTGGGCTCATTGCGCTCACTGGCTTCACTGGCGCGGATACGCTCGATTTCGTAGTGCGGAGTCTCCAGCAGGCTGTCGGCCACCACCAGCAACGGTACCCGATTGCGCTGTTCGATCTCACTGAGCGCGGCCCGTTTCTCGTTGAGCAGGAAGTTGGCCACGGCATTGGGCACCCGTGCAATGACCCGCCCGGTGTGTTCTTTCATGGCTTCTTCTTCCAGCAGGCGCAGAATGGACAGCGCCAGGGATTCCACCCCACGGATGCTGCCATGGCCGCTGCATCGCGGGCAGATCTGCTGGCTGGATTCCCCCAGCGAAGGCCGCAGACGCTGGCGGGACATTTCCATCAGACCAAAACGGGAAATTCGCGCGGTCTGAATGCGTGCCCGGTCCATTTTCAGCGCCTGGTTCAGGCGATCTTCCACCGCGCGCTGGTTCTTGTGGTCGTACATGTCGATGAAGTCGATGACCACCAGGCCGCCCAGATCACGGATACGCAACTGGCGGGCGATTTCGTCGGCCGCTTCCAGATTGGTCTGCAGGGCCGTTTCCTCGATATCCGCGCCCTTGGTGGCACGGGCCGAGTTGATGTCGATGGAGATCAGCGCCTCGGTGTGATCCATGACAATGGAACCGCCGGAGGGCAGGCGCACTTCCCGCGCAAAGGCCGATTCGATCTGGGATTCGATCTGGTAGCGGCTGAACAGCGGTGTCTTGTCCTTGTACAGCTTGAGCTTGCGCAGGTTGTGCGGCATGACCTGCTGCATGAAGTCCACCGCCTGCTGGTGGATTTCTTCGGAATCGATCAGGATTTCACCGATGTCATTGCGCAGGTAGTCGCGCAGTGCCCGAATGATGAGATTGCTTTCCTGATAGATGAGAAACGGTGCCTGGCGGGATTCAGCCGCGCTGGAGATGGCGCTCCAGAGCTGCTTGAGGTAGTCCAGATCCCACTGCAATTCCTCCAGCTCCTTGCCCAGGCCAGCGGTGCGGACAATCAGGCCCATTTCGCCGGGAATGTCCAGTTCGCCGAGAATGCGCTTGATTTCGCGCCGGTCTTCCCCCTCGATCCGGCGGGAGACGCCACCGGCCTTGGGGTTGTTGGGCATCAGCACCAGATAGCGCCCGGCCAGGGAAATGAAGGTGGTCAGCGCGGCGCCCTTGTTGCCTCGCTCCTCCTTGTCCACCTGCACCACGATTTCCTGACCCTGCTTGATCACATCCTTGATGTTGGGTCGGCCACTGCCGGAATAGCTGCCTTCGATGAAGTATTCGCGGGAGATTTCCTTCAGCGGCAGAAAGCCGTGCCGTTCAGCGCCATAATCCACAAAGGCGGCTTCCAGGCTGGGTTCCACCCGTGTGATCCTGCCCTTGTAGATATTGGATTTTTTCTGTTCCCGGGAGGGGGTTTCAATGTCGAGGTCGTAGAGTTTCTGGCCATCCACAATGGCCACGCGCAACTCCTCCGGCTGAGTTGCGTTGATCAGCATTCTTTTCATCTAAGTTGTTGTTTCCCATGCCATTCAAGCTGCAACGCAGGCTTGTGGCGCTTGCCGGTCTGCGTTCGTCCGGCCGCATTCTGGCCAGGCGGACAATCACAGATGCCGGTCTGTTATTCATTTCCGGGGGCTGCCAACCGCCATCTTTTGGCGGGCCCGTGCTCTCCCGGCCATGGTCTGGCAGAGTGCGGGGGCTTCAGCCCGGTGCTCATTACCGCTTCCCGCTTGCAGCCGGTAAGCGCGTTGTCGCCACCCCCTCGGGGTGCGACCTGAAATTCTTGCAAACTATCACTGCGGGCCGCTGTCCCGTTCGCATACTGGGCGTGTTGGGAAAGTGCCAGGCGGTGATGGGCCCGGATGTTTTCGGGCCTTGTCGAAGGCACGGGCCGGTTCAGACCGGCCATGGGGGTGCACTGCTTCGACACTTGGGCTCATGACCTTCAAGACGGTCGAACCCAGCGCGCTAATATAGCAAGTCCCCCGTGTACTGGCAAATACCTGTTGCTTGGGGGATTTTTTGGTTTCTGTGACGGAAACCGGGTATCCTGTCGCTCTTTTCGCCCATCCGGGCACGATACGAGGCGGTACATGGGTGCCAAAAAGGTAACGGCAGGCCCGCAGGCGGATGGCCAGCGGGTGGACAATTTCCTGATGAAACAACTCAAGGGCGTACCCCGCTCGCGCATCTACCAGATGGTGCGCAAGGGCGAGGTACGGGTCAACGGCGGCCGTGTGAAGGTCAATACCCGCCTGCAGGCCGGGGATGAAGTTCGCATTCCGCCGGCACAAACCCGGCAGGCGCGGGAGGCACGGGTACCTGACGAGGCCATCGAACAGCTGCAGCAGGCCATCCTGCACGAAGACAATGATTTTCTGGTGCTGGACAAGCCAGCCGGCATGGCGGTGCACAAGGGCAGTGGCCAGGAATGGGGCGTAATCGAGGCCCTGCGCCAGGCCAAAAGCGAGTGGAAGAACCTGGATCTGGGCCACCGGCTGGATCGTGGCACCAGCGGTTGCCTGGTGCTGGCCAAGCACCGGCATGCGCTGGTGCTGTTTCAGGAGGAGCTGAAGCAGGGGCAGGTCAACAAATTCTATCTGGCGCTGGTCAAGGGCTATCCGGCCGATCAGCGCCTGCGGGTGGACCTGCCCCTGAGCCGCCAGTTGCTCCAGGGCGGCGAGCGACTGGTACGGGTGGACGAACACGAGGGCAAGAAGGCCACGACCATTTTCCGTACCCAGGAACGCTACCGGCAGGCCAGCCTGGTGCAATGCGAACTGCTCACCGGCCGCACCCACCAGATTCGCGTGCATGCCGCCGCCATGGGCTTCCCGCTGGCCGGCGATGAAAAATATGGCGACCGGACCTTCAACCAGCAGATGCACAAGCTGGGGCTGAAACGCCTGTTTCTGCACAGCAACATGGTGGAGTTCACCGCCCTGAACAACGAGCGGTTGATTATCAGCGCTCCGCTGCCGGAGGCGCTGAATACGGTGCTGAACCGGCTCTGACACGGCACTACCAACACCCACCGCTGATTGAATCTGAAGGTCTATCCCGCCTGTTGGCGCGTCTGCCGCAGGATTTCGTAGAGAAAGATGCCGGTGGCCACGGAGACATTCAGGCTTTCCACCACCCCATGCATGGGCAGATGCAGCAGCCAGTCGCAGCGCTTGCGCACGCCAGGGCGCAGGCCCTTGCCTTCGGAGCCCATGACCAGTACCAGCGGCAGGCTCAGGGGCTGATCGTAAAGGCTCTGGCTGCCCTCGCCGGCGGCGCCAGCCACCCAGAAGCCGGCCTTTTGCAACTGTTCCAGGGTACGAGCCAGGTTGGTGACCCGGGCAATGGGCACCTGGTCCGCGGCACCGGCAGCGCGCTTGCGCACCGTGGGCGTCACCGCCACGGCCCGGTCTTTGGGCAGGATCACCGCCGCCACGCCGGCGGCATCGGCGCTGCGCAGGCAGGCACCCAGATTGCCGGGATCGGTCACGCCATCCAGCGCCAGCAGCAGGCTGTTGGGCTGGTTTGCGGCTTTTTCCAGCAGCGCGGTTTCATCCAGATAGGCCGGCGGCTGGTATTCGGCCAGTACGCCCTGGTGGTGCGGGTTGCCGGCCAGTTTCTGCAAACGCGCCGGCGGGCAGGTTTCCACGGGAATGCCTCGTGTTTCCGCCTGCTCCAGCAGCTTGTGCAGCCGCGGATTGCGCTTGCCCTGGGCCAGCAGGATGCGGTGCAGGTGCCGCGCATCCTGTTCCAGCGCGGTCTGCACCGCGTGAATACCCGCCAGCCAGTCGGTTTCAGCCATCGTTTTCACTCAGGTTGAAATCGATCTTGCGATCTTCCACGTCTACGCGCATGACCTGCACCCGCACCCGGTCACCCAGGCGGTAGACCCGCCCGCTGCGCTCTCCGCCGAGGCGATGCTGGACCGGATCGAAATGGTAGTAGTCATTAGGCAGGGAGGTGACATGTACCAGCCCGCTGATCAGGGTATCGTCCAGCTCGACGAACAGACCGAAGGAAGTAACACCGGTAATCTGGCCGTCGAAAACCTCACCCACCTTGTCCGCCAGCCACAGGCACTTGAGCCTTTCCTCCGCTTCGCGGCTGGCTTCTTCGGCGGTGCGGTCCCGCTGGGAACAATGTTCGGCCATGCGCTCGATCTGATCATGCGTGTAGATGTACTGGCGCCCTTCCAGCCCGCCACAGTGCCAGTGCAGGGCACGGTGAACCAGCAGATCGGCATAGCGGCGAATGGGTGAGGTGAAATGGGTGTAGTGGGTCAGGCCCAGCCCGAAGTGGCCCAGATTCTTCGCGCTGTAGACGGCCAGGGATTGCGAACGCAACAGCACCATCTGGATCAGGCGGAAATCCTCACGGCCCTTGGCCTGTTCCAGCACGGCGGCAAAATCCTGCGGCGTGGGCTGCTTGCCCCTGGCGGGAAACTTCAGCCCCATGCTGTGCAGGAAGGTCACCAGGTCTTCCAGCTTGCTGGCCGGGGGCGGTTCGTGGTTACGGTAGGGGGCGGGAATCTTGACCTTGTCCAGCAATTTGGCCGCGCAGACATTGGCCGCAATCATGCATTCCTCGATCATCCGGTGCGCCACGTTGCGATGGGCCGGTTTCAGGTCGAGCAGGTGGCCGGCATCATCGAAAATGAACTGCACCTCGTGGCTGTCGAAATCCAGCGCGCCGCGCTGCTGGCGCTCGCTGGCAAATGCTTCGTACAGCGCGTGCAGGTTGCGCAGGTGCTCCAGCTGGGCGGCGGCCGGATTTTCTTCACCGGTCTCGCGGCCATGCAGGGCGGCATCCACCTGGCTGTAGGTCAGGCGGGCGCAAGAACGCATTACCGCCGGATAGAATTCATAGGTTTCCACCACGCCCTTGCCGTTGACCCGCATCTCACAAACCATGCACAGGCGCTCCACATGCGGGTTGAGGGAACACAGGCCATTGGAGAGTTTCTCCGGCAGCATGGGCACCACCTTGTTGGGAAAATAGGCAGAGGTGCCACGGGCGTAGGCTTCGCGGTCCAACGGCGAGTCGGGCATGACATAACTGGCCACATCGGCGATGGCTACCCACAGCTTCCAGCCACGGCCTTCGGGGCGGCAGAAGACGGCATCGTCGAAATCACGCGCATCCGCGCCATCGATGGTCATCAGGGGCAGCTCGCGCAAATCCACCCGCCCCTGCCAGTCTTCCTCGGGCACGGTGTCGGCAAAGGTAGCCGCCTCCGCCAGCACCTCATCGGGAAAACCCAATGGCAAGCCATGGCTGAGAATGGACAATTCCACCGCCATGCCGGGGTCGCCGGGCTTGCCCACCACCTCCACCACTTCACCCGTGGGGCGGCGGTGTTCCGAGGGCTGGCGCAGGATGCGCACCAGCACCATGTCCCCCACCCGGGCCTTGCCACGCTTTTCCGGCGGAATGATGATGTCGCGGATGATGCGCTTGTCATCCGGCACCACGAAGGTTACGCCATCTTCTTCCTCATAGCGGCCCACCAGTTGCTGATTGACATGCTCCAGCACCTCCACGATGGCCCCCTCGGGCCGACCACGCCGGTCCACGCCGGTAATGGCCACCAGCACCCGGTCACCATGCAGCACCTTGCGCATCTGCTTGGGGCTGAGAAACACATCTTCCCCGCCTTCGTCCGGGCGGAAAAAGCCAAACCCGTCCGGATGGGCCAGTACGCGGCCGGCCTTGAGGTCCATGCGGGCAGCCACACCAAAGGCTCCCTTGCGGTTCTGGATCAACTGGCCATCGCGCACCATGGCACCCAGCCGGCGCTCCAGCGCGATGAACTGGTCTTCCCGGATATGCAATTGCCTTGCAATTTGCTCGGCCTTCAGGGCCTTGCCGGCCTGCTCCAGCAGGGTGAGGATCGCTTCCCGGCTGGGAATGGGGTTTTCGTATTTTCGTGCTTCTCTTTCAGCATGCGGGTCGATGAAGGGCACTTTCGATTTCTGCTTGCGAGTCATGTTCTACCTGTATCTTGGCCTGCCGGGCAGGCAATAAAGTTTCGCCCGCTACGGGCCAAATGGAGCAAGACTTGATCACAACAGTCAGGAAACGCATGGAGTCGATCAGAGAGCTGTCAGGAGATGGCCGGATACGACCGGGCGGACAACCGTGGGGAACCAACGAATGCGGCGTGACACGCCGGAAGCCGGCATCGGTCAGGGCTTGCGCCGGCACGCATTGTAACACACCCCGCCGGTTTCTGCCGGCAGGGTGTGGCTTTACTTACATGACGCTGCCGAAGGATTTGTCCACCGCGCCATGGGGCATGGGCAGGCCCGCCAGACGACAGCCCTGGGCCACCGGCCCGCCGGACATGATGCTGTAGAGAAACTTCAACCCGCCCTGGGGATGAAATTTCTCGTCCAGCGCATAGGCCAGTTCGCGCACGCGAATGGTACGCTCGGGGTGTTTGGCATAGTACTCCTGCAGGGCGCGGATCAGCTCCCAGTGATCCTCGGTCACCGCTTCCATGCCTTCTTCGCGGGCGGTTGCCAGCGCGTCCTCCGGCGTCCAGCCCTCCGGTGCGTGGGGAAAACCTTCCGGCGGCTGCTTGGCCGGTTCGTGCAAGACTTCTGTCATGAGTTCAGTCATATATACCCTCCTTACCAGGTATTGGTTTTGTGGTCTCGGCTTGTACCGATGTTGTGCCCGCATGGGGCAAGACTGAATCTCTGTCATTGAGCATACACCCATTTGGAGATAGTTTGAATAGCGGCGCCCAAAAATAAAAAACCATTGACAAGAAAAAAAAGGCCAGTAAAATGCGCGTTCTTGTTGCCGAGGTGGCGAAATTGGTAGACGCGCTAGCTTCAGGTGCTAGTGGGGGAAACCCCGTGGAGGTTCAAGTCCTCTCCTCGGCACCACCTGAATTCCGAAAACCCGCAAGCTGAAAGGCTTGCGGGTTTTTTGTTGCCTGAAACCAGCACATTTTTCTCACGGTCTACTCAGCCGAATACACCAGCCGCCCGCCAACCCAGGTTTGCAGTACGCGGGTGTGCAGCAGGGCTTCCGGCTGGCTGTTGAACGGGTCGGTGTCGATGAGGATGAAATCAGCCTGTTTGCCCGGCTCCAGCGAACCCAGGCGATTTTCCTGAAAGGCGGCATAGGCGGCATCCAGGGTAAAGGCACGCAGGGCTTCTTCCATGGTCATGCGCTCTTGCGGCAACAGATTCTACAAC
>WFUE01000142.1 GCA_015485125.1 Lysobacterales bacterium
GTTTCACCCTGTGCGTTGATGGCCTTGTAGCGAAACAGCGGCATTTCAGGCGTCCTTGGTCACGCGCATGACTTCTTCCACCGTGGTGATGCCCTGCACGCTCTTGGCCAGGCCATCCTCGTACATGGTCAACATGCCTTCGGCACGGGCCTGCTCGGCGATTTCTCCGGCGGTGGCCTGGCGCATGACCAGCCGGCGGATTTCATCGCTCATGGTGAGAAACTCCAGAATGGTACTGCGGCCCAGATAGCCGTTGGGCGTGCGCTCGGACGCCACCGGCCGGTAGAGCTTGACCGGCCGTTCGTCGGTGAACCGTTCCAGCCCCAGTTCTTCCACCACTTCCGGCAGGGCTTCGTAGGGCTCGGCGCTTTCCGGGTCCAGCTTGCGCACCAGTCGCTGGGCCAGAATGCCGTTGATGGTGGAGGTAAGCAGATAGTCTTCCACCCCCATGTCCAGCAGCCGGGTCAGGCCACTGGCGGCGTCGTTGGTGTGGATGGTGGACAGCACCAGGTGACCGGTCAGGGCCGACTGAATCGCGATGCGGGCGGTTTCCAGGTCACGGATTTCCCCGATCATGATGATGTCCGGGTCCTGACGCACGATGGCACGCAGCGCATTGACGAAATCCAGGCCGATCTGCGGCTTGGCCTGAATCTGGTTGATGCCTTCCAGCTGGTATTCCACCGGGTCTTCCACAGTAATGATCTTGCGCGCCGGAGTGTTGAGCATCTGCAGGGCGGTATAGAGCGTGGTGGTCTTGCCCGAGCCGGTGGGGCCAGTGACCAGAATGATGCCATGGGGCTTTTCCAGCTCCTTTTTGAAACGCCCCAGCACCTGCGGCGAGAAGCCCAGCCGTTCGAAGTCGAAAACCACCGATTCCCGGTCGAGAATCCGCATCACCACCGATTCTCCATGGGCCGTGGGCACGGTGGAGACCCGCAGATCCAGCTCCTTGCCCTGTACCCGGGTCATGATGCGTCCGTCCTGGGGCAGGCGGCGCTCGGCGATGTTCAGCCGAGCCATGATCTTCACCCGGCTGATGACCGCCGCGGTGGAGCTGGCCGGGGGTGACTCCACCTCCTCCAGCACCCCATCGATGCGATAGCGCACCTTGAGGCGGTTCTCGAAAGGTTCGATGTGGATATCGGAGGCGCGTGCCTCCACCGCCCGCTGGATGATGAGGTTGACCAGGCGAATGACCGGCGCTTCCGAAGCCAGATCACGCAGGTGTTCCACATCCTCCTCACCCTCGGCCACGCCATCCAGCCCGTCGACGATTTCTCCCATGGCCGAGCGGCCACCGCCATAGAGTTTCTCGATGGCGGCTTCCAGTTCGGAATAGACGGCCACGCCCGCCTCCAGCTTGCGGCCCATGGCCCATTCCAGCGATTGCAACAGGAAGGGGTCATAGGGTTCGGCCATGGCCACCTGCATGGCCTCGTCACTGACCGATAGTGGCAGAACGCCATTTTCCTTGAGGAAACGGTAGGGCAGATCCACCGCCTCCAGCGGCGTATCCGGAAAATCTTCCGCCGCGATCAAGGGCAGGTCGAACAGGCCGGCGATGCCTTCGGCCAGATCCTTCTCCGACAAGAGCCCCAGCCGTACCAGCATGACCGGCAGGGAAGCGCCACCCGGCTGATGAATGCGCTCGGCCTTGCGCAGGTCCTCCTCGCGCAGCTTGCCCTGCTCCACCAACCAGTGGCACAGGCGTTCATGTGGCTGCAGGGTGCTCTCATCCACGGCGTGCGGGGTTTCCATTGTCGGGCTGACCTCTTGCGTCGGTTCCGGTCTCAACAAGCCGGCTATTGTAGCGGAATGTTCTCCCACACCCACCCGTAAATGTCCAAACCGGGATTCCGTGCGATTTGCCGCTTTTCATTCAATGACTTATTTGCGATACTTCATGAAAGGTCTGATACATTGACGACAAGCGCCTGTGTTCCATGACATTGGATGCGCCAGCAGACCCGAAATTCAGGGCCGTGGCCCTTCTGTAGCACTGAGACCATACCCAAGGCCGGGGGTTCAAGATGAATTTGCGTAAAACCATCCTTTTTTCATTGCCCGTACTGTTCTCGAGCACGGTCTGGGCCGAAGCCCAGCTGGGCCCGCTGTTGCAGCAGAAGCTGGCCCACGGCCTGAAAAGCGAGCAGGCCGTTCAGGTCGCCGTTCGTACCGATGGCAGGCCACTGCCCGGGCTGAAAAAAGTGGAGGCTCAGGCCGGACACTGGTTGCAACTGACGCTGCCGGCCAGCGAGATCGCAAACCTGGCGCAAAAGCCGCAGGTGCAAATGATCCGCCTGCCCTATCGGGCGCATACCAAGGGCGTGATCTCCGAAGGTGTCGCAGTCACCCACGCCGATGCCCTGCATGCCCAGGGCGCCACCGGCCAGGGCGTGCGCATTGCCGTGCTGGATGTGGGCTTTGCCGACTATGCCCAGCATCTGGGCGAGGAGCTGCCGGCACAGGTGGGGGTGAAAAACTTCAATTCGCTGAATTTTGAAACCACGGTCCATGGCCGGGCCGTGGCCGAGATCGTGCATGACATGGCCCCGGACGCCGAACTCACCCTGGTGGCCTTTGGTACCGATGTGGAATACCTGCAGGCCATCGACTGGCTGAAAAACCAGAACCCGCCCTTCGATATCGTTACCGCCTCCATCGGCTTCGACAATATCGGCCCCTTGAACGGCCTTTCCGAAATCACCCAGGCTGCGGACAGTCTGGCGGATGTGGGCACCCTGTATATCAATGCAGCCGGCAACGAACAACAGCAGTACTGGTCGGGCAACTTTTCCGACCCGGACGGCAACGGCTGGCACAACTTCAGCGGTGACGACGAACGCTTCAAGGTAGAGCTGAACAAGGTGGAACCCTTCCAGATCGTGCTCAACTGGGATGACTGGGGCAGCGACCCCACGCAGCCGCAGGCCGATCAGGACTATGACCTCTATCTCTGGTGCCCGGATACCACCGAGTATACTGAAGCCACCGCCTGCCAGGTCTCCAACGGCATCCAGAATGGCGGCAGCATGAGCGTGCCGCTGGAAATCATCGAAAACCCCTCGCCCAAGGGCGGTGCCTACTATGTGGGCATCAAGCGCAGTGGCGGCAGTGACAATCGCCTGTTGCGCATGTCCTTCTTCAATGAAGCCGGCATTTTCGGCCTGGAATACCGGGTACCGGACAGCACGCTGTCGCATCCGGCAGACGGTTTCAATGTCATCGCCGTGGGTGCTTACCAATACACCGATGTCGCCAATGATGTAAACCCGGAGGTGCTGGCGGATGACCCCATCTGGGAGTATTCCGACTGGGCCTATGACCTGCCGCCGGAATATTTCTCCTCCCTCGGCCCAACCTGGGATGGCCGTCACAAGCCGGACCTGTCCGCGCCGGATGGCGTCAGCACCGATGCCTACGGCGAAGAAGGCTTTTTCGGTACCTCCGCCGCCACTCCGCATGTGGCCGGGGCCGCCGCGTTGCTGCTGTCACAGAACCCTGCGCGCAGCAACCAGGAAATCTACGACCTGCTTTTGGGCATGAGCATGGATGTGGAACCACTGGGCATGGATGATGCCCACGGGGCCGGCCGGCTCGATCTGAATGTGGCCGCCATCAACCCGTGGGTCTCTCCCAAGACCACCGTCTGGCACAACCCCGGCCAGAACGGCCATGGCTTTTCGGTGCTGCAGGAAGGCAACCGCATGGTGGTGCTATGGTACTTCTACGACAAGAACGGGGATCCGGCCTGGCTGCTGGCCGCCGGTGAAATGAACGGGCAGGCACTGGATACCGATCTCTACCATTTCACCGGCCCGGCCATGGGCATGCAGGGTGTAACCGCTCAGCTGTTCGATGCCGCCGGCTCCACGGTGGAAGCCTCGGTGGCCGGTCGCATTCGCTTCGCATTCCGTGAAAACGGGCGCAGGGCGGATGTCACCATCCATTTGGATGGCGACGATTTCCTGGCGGCCATGGACGATACCGTCACCGTGGAACCGCTGGTACATGCGCCGGCGGCCACCAATGACAACATGCCCTATATCACCGAGTTCACCGGCCTGTGGAACAACGCCAATGAAAACGGTCATGGCTTCTTCATTTCCAAGCAGGGGCGCATTCGCAGCCCGGACCACTATTTCTGGCCCACCGATGACAGTGCCATTTTCTGGTACAGCTACGACCCCTACAGCACCGATGCGCGCTGGTGGCTGGGCAGCGGCGCTACCGGTATCAACAACGACTACAACCTGGCCGGAGACGGTCTGGGCGAATATCCCATCAAGAAATTCTTCCTCGACCGCCCCGTTAGCGATGGCGACCGGCTGGAAGACATTTTCTCCATCGACCTCTATCCGGTGAAGACCTCCCGCCAGGGCGGTATTGAATTCCACGGTCTGTACCAGGGAGAACTGAATGGCTACTACCACTACAGCCCCTTCCATGTGGAACTGCCGCTGAGCAACATGGTGCAATACCACCTGAACTGAAACAACGAGGCCCGGACCTGCCGGGCCTCGAAACATTCACTCAGGCAATACCGTCATTCTCCGTCCCGTTGCGGCGAGATGATCTGCTCCACGAAAGCGCGGTTCATCAGCACCCAGGTGGCGATGGGCACCACACCGGGCAGAATCAGATAACCGGTCTGGTACATCAGGGCAATTACATCGGGCAGAAAAACGGTATCTTCCAGCGCTTTCTGCCCCGGCGGACCCAGCTTGAACATCAAGTCCTTGAGCAGCTCGGCAAACACACCGAAGGATTGCGCCAGCAGCACCAGTGACCAGCCGATCAGCAACTGCTTCAGCCGCTGCATGGCCGTTAGTGGCGTGGACATCACCAGCGCCAGCAGCACGGGGATGCCATAACCGTAGATCATGGGGTTGACCGAAAGCACGAATACCGCCTGCTTGCCGCCGGCTGCGGCCGTGGCATCCAGCAGGGTGTCGAATTCCAGCAACTTGCCGGTCTGCACCACTTCATTGAAGACTTCCGGCAAGGCCCAATGGGCGAGGAAGGCGGCCATCTTGCCCACCGGAAGTACGAAAACGCTGCCCAGCAGAAACCAGAGAAAAAAGCCCAGCGGCAACCAGAGTACCGCGTTGATCAGCATGTAACGAACCGGGTTCATCCTCTACTCCAGCCAGTTTCTCGCGTTGACGAATAATTGCATCCACGGGGTAAATGCCCCCCAGTCATCAGGGTGCCAGGAGCAGGTCACCGTACGAATGACGCGCTCCGGATGCGGCATCATGATGGTGATGCGCCCATCCTCGTTGCACAGGCCGGTGATGCCCTGGGGAGAACCGTTGGGATTCATGGGATAGGTTTCGGTCACCCGACCATGATGATCCACATAGCGCAGGCTGATCGGACCGGTCGGTTCTCCGGCAAACTCGGCCCGGCCTTCACCATGGGCCACGGCAATGGGCAGGCGGGCGCCGGCCATGCCCCGCAGCAGGATGGAGGGGCTGTCCTGCACTTCCACCAGCGACAAGCGGGCCTCGAACTGATCGGAAAGATTGCGCCGGAACCGCGGCCAGTGGGCCGCGCCCGGAATCAGCTCGGCCAGCTGACTGAGCATCTGGCAGCCATTGCACACACCCAGGGCAAAGCGGCTGGCATCGTGGAAGAAGCCCTCGAACTGCTGGCGCAGGGGTTCGTGGTAAAGCACGCTGGCAGCCCAGCCACGGCCCGCGCCCAGCACATCTCCATAGGAAAAGCCGCCACAGGCCACCAGGCCATGAAACGCCTCCAGCGCCTGTTCCCCGGCCAGCAGACGGGACATGTGCACATCCACGGCTTCGAAACCGGCCAGATGGAAGGCCGCCGCCATTTCCAGGTGACCATTCACGCCCTGCTCGCGCAGAATGGCCACTTTCGGACGGGCGCCCGTGTGGACCATGGGCGCCTCGGGTACCGGGCAGCCTGCCGGCAGGTGTACATGCAGCCCCGGGTCATCCGCGGCCAGCTGCTGAAACTCCGCCTCGGCACAGGCCGGATTGTCACGCAGCTTGCGAATGGCCAGTGAGGTTTCACTCCAGTGTTGCTGCAACCGGGCACGGGAAAAACGCATCAGGGGCTGTTCGCCCTGGGTGACCACGATGTCAGCTCCCGCCACGGCCCGGCCAATATCATGCAGGCAGTCGCGCAGACCAGCCTGCCCGGCAGCTTCATAAACGGCGGGCAAATCCTGGCTGGCCACCTGCATCAGCACACCCGCCTCTTCATTGAACAGTGTGGCAAAGGGCTGGCCTTCCGGCAGTCGCAAGTCCAGACCGCAATGGCCGGCAAAGGCCATTTCACAGGCCGCGGCCCACAGGCCGCCATCGGAACGGTCATGCAGGGCCAGCAGATGGCCTGCTGCATTCATGGCCTGCACCCAGTTGAAGGCGGCCTTGAGCCGGTCAGGGTCGTCCACGTCCGGCGTGTCACCACCGAACTGCCGATGCACTTCGGCGGCAATGGAGCCGCCCAGACGGTGCTTGCCCGCGCCCAGATCCAGCAACAGCAGGCGGGTATCCTCGCTGGGGTGCAATTGCGGGGTGAGCGTGCGGCGCACATCGGCCACCGGCGCAAAAGCGGTAACCACCAGCGACAGGGGAGCCACCACTTCACGGTTTTCGCCCTGTTCCTGCCACAGGGTTTTCATCGACAGGGAGTCCTTGCCCACGGGAATGGCCAGATCCAGTTGCGGGCAGAGCTCCCGTGCCACGGCCTGCACCGTGTCGTACAAGGCGGCATCTTCTCCCGGGTGGCCACAGGCGGCCATCCAGTTGGCGGAAAGCTTGACCTGTTTCAGGTCAGCCACCGGTGCCGCCATGAGATTGGTCAGGGCTTCGGCGATGACCATGCGGCCGGAGGCGGCCGGGTTGCGCAGGGCCAGGGCTGGCCGTTCCGCCATGGCCATGGCCTCGCCCTGCACGCCGGTGTAATCGGCCACGGTTACAGCCACATCGGCCACCGGCACCTGCCAGGGCCCCACCAGCTGGTCACGAGCCACCATGCCGGTGATGCTGCGGTCACCAATGTGAATGAGGAAGGCCTTGCTGGCCACGGTGGGGTGCTGTAACACCCGGATAGCGGTCTCTTCCAGCGACAGCCCATCGGGCTGCCAGGACTCCTGCACGGGAGGCTTGCGGGTGGCGGTACGATGCATCTTCGGCGGTTTGCCAAAGAGCAGGTCCATGGGAATGTCCACCGCCGGCGCTTGCAGCAGGCGGTCTTCCAGCTTGAGATGCTGTTCAGCCGTTGCATGACCGACCACCGCCACCGGGCAACGCTCTTCCCGGCACCATTGGCGAAAACGCGGCAAATCTTGCGGTGCAATGCCCAGTACATAGCGTTCCTGCGCCTCGTTGCTCCAGATCTGCATGGGGCTGAGACCGGATTCGGCCACCGGAATCTCGCGCAATTCCAGCACCCCGCCCAGATCGCTGTCGTGCAGCAGTTCGGGGATGGCGTTGGAAAGCCCACCCGCACCGACATCGTGGATGGAGCGGATGGGGTTGGCTTCACCCGCGGCCCAGCAGCGGTCGATGACCTCCTGGGCCCGGCGCTGCATTTCCGGGTTTTCCCGCTGCACCGAGGCATAGTCCAGATCGCTCTGGCTGGCGCCACTGGCCATGGAGGAAGCCGCGCCACCCCCCAAACCGATGAGCATGGCCGGGCCACCCAGTACCACGATGGCATCACCCGGTTGCAGGCGCCCCTTTTCCACATGCTGACGGCGGATGTTACCCAGCCCGCCGGCAATCATGATGGGCTTGTGGTAGCCGCGCCACTGCCCGTCCACCTTCTGAGCGTAACTGCGGAAATAGCCCAACAGGGCCGGACGGCCAAATTCATTGTTGTAGGCGGCCGCACCGATGGGGGCCTCGATCATGATCTCCAACGCCGAGCGGATGCGGTCCGGCTTGCCGATGGCCACTTCCCAGGGACGCGGAAATTCAGTCAGTTCCAGATTGGAAACGCTATAGCCACTCAGACCGGCCTTGGTACGCGCTCCCCGTCCGGTGGCCGCCTCGTCACGAATCTCGCCACCGGAGCCAGTGGCTGCTCCCGGCCAGGGGGAGATGGCCGTGGGATGGTTGTGGGTTTCCACCTTGATCTGGATGTCGATCCATTCCCGCTGGCTGCCGTAGACTCGCTTTTGCGCATCCAGCATGAAGCGTTCACCTTCATGTCCTTCGATGACGGCGGCGTTGTCACTGTAGGCCGACAATGTGTGCAGCGGCTGCTGCTGGTGGGTATGGCGAATCATCCCGAAAAGGCTATCGGGCATGTCCTGCCCGTCGATAGTCCAGCGGGCATTGAAGATCTTGTGCCGGCAATGCTCGGAGTTGGCCTGGGCGAACATCATCAGTTCCGCATCCGTGGGATTGCGCGATATCCGTTGATATTCCGCCACCAGATAGTCGATTTCATCGGCGGAAAGCGCCAGACCCAGCTGTGTATTGGCCTCCTCCAGCGCGGCCCGACCCTGTTCCCGCACGGCAAAATGCTGCACGGGCGCGGGGTCACGGTGGGCAAACCAGCGCTCACTGTGTTCCGGGTCGAACAATGCCTCGGTCATGCGGTCACCCAGCAGGGGAAAAACCTGCTCACCGGAAACCGGCGCTTCGAACACATAATGCCGGCCCCGCTCGATACGCAGCACCTGCGGCAGACCACACAGTGCCAGAATCTCGCCGGCCTTGCTAGACCAGGGGGATTGGGTACCCGCGCGTGGTACCACAATGGTGGCCTCCGCATCCACGGGCTGGAGCCGAGCATGGCCCAACAGGGCTGCCAGATGCCTTTGCCCCGGCTCATCCAATGGTGCTTCACATTCCAGCATGTAAAACCAGCTGCACAGGCGCACCGCCGGACTCTGCCACGCTTTCAGTTGTTGATTCAGGCGCTGCTGACGAAAGGGGGTCAACGCCTCCCCCGCGTGAAACAGGAGAATCATGGCAAGGCCTTGTAGTCGGTCTTCAACCAGCCGGGTACCTGCCCGTGTGTAGCCTCGAAAAACAGCCAGTGGTCATCCTTCTGATCCGGAAGGCCCGCACTTTTCAACAACGCACGCCCTTTTTTCCATTCCATGGCTTTCCATTTTCCGGCCGGGTAACCCAGTCGTTGTTGCGCCCACCGTAATGTGGATACTGGCATGCCCTGGGCTGGATCCAAGCTGCGATAATGGCGCATGCGCACCATTTGCCCACCGAGATAAATGTATTCCGCACCGGGGTCCGCGCTCCGACGGCCAGGATGCGTACAAATGAACAGGCGATGTTGTTGAATGGGCTGTTCTTCCCTGCAAGCACCTTCTGGAAAGCGAATCATCAACTCTCCCAGTGCCATGCCGTCGATCATCAAGCTATGGATGGGCACCAAACGGGTACTGAACCCCTCAGCCAGAGGATTTTTTTTTCGCAGGGATTCCCAATCCGGTTGCCAGTGTTTCTCACCCAATTTTTTCATGCGGGTATAATCTTCCACGGCATAGCTGTATCCCTGAATGGCCACCTCCAGCACGCCTTTCTGTATCTTGCGCCCCGGTTTCAGCAGATAGCGCACATGCAGTGTTCGGGCACGTCGGCGGCCATGCTCGATTTCCCGGATCTCACTCCATTGCGCCCAGCTGTCCTTGTCCTTGAATGGGAGAACCCGCATTTCATCCTCCGGGTTCAACAGAAGTACAGAAACGCCACGATCGAAGAACGGGTTATTGCCACCCTTGCCGTGAAAGGTCATGACGTAACGGGAGAACGTTGAACCCAGAGACGCTCCCCCTTGTTTCTCGTCATACCCCAGCAACGCTTGTTTCTTGTCGATGTACAAGCCTTCTCTCAGCAGTTTGCGCCGCTGTTTCTTCAGTTCGGCTGTCAGCCTCTTGAGGGTCTTTTGTGTCCACTCATCCCGCCCGTGCCGTTTCATCTTGCGCAGCGTGGCCGGGTCCGTAGCCCCGAGCCAGGCTTGCAACCACGCCGGATCATCCAACTGCGCCTGCTCAGTCTGCAGTAGCAATATATTGGCATGGTTCAGCGCTTCCTGTGCCTGAGCCGATGCAATCAGGCAAAGCAGCATAACGGACAATGCCCTCATTTCAGGGCGCCTTGAGCTGATCCAGCCGAGCCTTGAGCTGTTCCGGCGGCATGTAACCCGGTATCAACTGGCCATTGCCGGTGACAATGGCCGGGGTGCCGGTCACACCTGCACGCTTGCCCAGGTTGTATTGTTCCGCCACCGGGTTGTCGCAGGTTTTCTTCGGCGGGGTACTGCCCTGTTTTGCGTTGGTAATGGCCTTCTGTCGATCGTCTGCACACCAGACACTGACCGCCTTGTCGTAGGAACCGGAACCAATGCCGGCACGCGGAAAGGCCATGTATTGCACCTCGATGCCCTGTTTCTGATAGCCCTCGATTTGTGAATGCAGTTTTCTGCAGTAGCCGCAATCGATATCCGTGAATACCGTGATGGTGTGCGTCTTCTCGCCCTTGGCCGGGAAGACAATCTTGTCGGCAATGTCCACCTGATCCAGCAGTTTCTTGCGCAATCCGCTTTTGGCCGCTTCGGTGATGTCTTCCCGGGTCTGGGTATCGTAGACACTCCCCTGAATCAAGTAGCGACCATCTTCACTGACATAGACCAGCTGGCCATCCACGACCACTTGCAACAGGCCGGGGACGGCGGAATCCGCCACACTTTCCACCTTCATGCCCGGCAGCAGTTTTTCCAGGGTATCCTTGATTTTCTGCTCGTCCGCAGCCTGGGAAAGACTGGCAAACAGCAGGCTGGCCACGGCCAGCAGCAGTTGTTTTTTCATGCTTGTTTCCTGTGTTGATGGTCCGATATAGACCCGGTGTTTGAGCAAAAATTCCGAGATTGGGCAAATGCGAAGGATTGTAGCAGAGCCTCTCCGCCTCATCCACGCGGATGATGACGGGCATGCAAGTCCTTGAGCTGCTGGTCGGCCAATGCCGTATAGATTTCTGTTGTGGACAGATCACTGTGCCCCAACAGCATCTGAAGGACACGCAGATCCGCACCTCGACCCAGTAGATGCGTGGC
>WFUE01000143.1 GCA_015485125.1 Lysobacterales bacterium
AAAGATCAGGATGACATTGTCCTTCGCCGCGTTCAGCTTGCCCCAGCTTTCATAGGCGATGTGCACTTCCGGCAGCACACCGCCACGGTGCATGACATAGGGTTCCGGCAGGGCAATGGTGGGGCGTGGTTGTTCCATGGGCAGGTTTTGCGTTTTCCGGGCTGTCTATTGTGTGGTCAGGGCTGCCCGAACACAAGCCTGCCGATGGTAAGGTTTCAGCTCACCGGTTCCAGCGTCTCTCCATTGACTAGTTGGTGCAGGCGCCGGGCATCCCAGTTTGTCTCGTGATCCAGCGAAGCGATGACCTGGTTGGCAATGGCGGTTTCATTGATGAACACGCCACCCACGATGCGTCCCTGGTCCAGGGCGATATGCACCCAGCGTTGCCCGGCCATGGTCTCCGAGGTGATGTGAACCACATGTGCATCCGTTGGTAACGACCCGAAGCATTTCACATCGATGTCGGGCACTTTCAGTTGTACCACCGGGGGTGCTGTCGCGGGTGCCGGGCTGGCTGTGCCGGTACAAATGGCTTCGGCGGCCCGCTTGCCCTGTTCCAGGCCGACCGACCACAAGCCACCGCGACCATCCGGTGCCTGGGCGGCATCACCCACACAATAGATATCCGGGTGTGAAGTCTGCATGTGTTCATTCACCACCACGCCCCGTTCCACCTTCAGACCGGCATTCCGGGCCAGCTGAGTGCGTGAGCGGATACCGATGCACAGCAGCAGTAAATCCACTTCCAGGTAGTCATCGTTGTCCAGCAACAGGGTCAGCCGCTGCTCCCGGGGCGGTATATGTTCGATGCCGCAACCGGTATGCACATGAACCCCCTGGGATTCCAGGAAAAAGGTCAGCAACGCCGCGCCGGTTTCATCCAGGAGATTATTCATCAGCCAGGGGCCGGTGTGTATGAGATGGACCTCCAGGCCCATTTGTACAAAGGGTTGCGTGGCCTCGACCCCGAGTACGCCACCGCCCAGAATGGCCACCGTTCTCGTGGCGTGATGTTGAATCCAGTTTCTCAACGCCAACCCATGATCCGCGTCCCGCAATGAAAAGATGCCCGGTTGTTGATACTGCGCATTGTCCGGTATGAAGGCGTCCGCGCCGGTTGCCAGTATCAGTTTGTCATAACGCAGATAATCGCCCGTGCCCAGCAGCAGGATATGCCCATCCGCATCCAGCTTGTCCACCCGGGTATTGAGCCAGAGCTCGATCTGCTGATGCTTGTCCCAGTCCCGGGGCAGCAGGTAGAGGTCTTCCAGGCCATGGCGGCCATGGATGAGCTTTTCCAGCGCCATGCGGTTGTAGAAAGGATAGGGTTCACGGGTGATCAGGCTGATGCGGCAGTCCGGATCCAGCCGTCTCAGCTGCTCCGCCGTGGTCGTACCCGCAATGCCATTGCCGACGATGACATAATGTGGGCCGGTTTTCTCCTGCGTCAGGGGTGTCGCGTGGCTTTCCTGCAGGGTCTTGGGATCCTGGGACAGGTCGATACTGACTGCGCCCGTGGGCTTGCAGCAGCAGGCCAGCCGGGCCTTGCCTTCGAGCCCCAGCCGCTGCAGGGTTTCTCTTTCATGTTCACTCGGGGGTTCCAGGTTCTCCATGCCCTCGGTAATGACGATGGGGTCACTGCCACACATGCCCATGCGGCAGCCCGGCAGAATGGGCAGTTCGGCAGCCTCCAGGGCGTCCAGCAGGGTTTTTTCCGGCTCCACGGTCAGGAGCGTGCCGGTGGAGACTTCCCGCACACCGTCTCCGCTGGTTTGTGCCACTGCGGATTGCAGCGTGGCCATGCCCTTGCCGAGGGAGGCGGAGAGCTGGCTCTGTTTGCCCTGGCGATACAGCCGTTCCAGCCACCAGCCTCGCAAGAGTACGATCGTGGCTATGAATATGACGCTGCCACGCAGCCATGGGGTGACCATTGTCGGGGCCTGAAAGCCAAACAGGGTTTCCAGCCCGGCCAGAAATAGCGGAGCGCCATGCCAATAGAAGAGACCGAGGGCCACCATGGAAAAGAACGCCAGCAGCTTGAACAGCGGAATGCCGAGCAGATTGCGCAATAGCAGAAATGCACCCAGGGAAAACGCCATGGGCAGGAACAGTTGATAGAGGAAGCGCCAGGCCGGTTCGGTCTCTGGATAGCGGGTGGTGAAAAATGCCTGAATCAGGCCGGGCAACAGGGCCATGAAAAACAGGCGCTTGTCACGCCACCAGGGATCCGGGTCGTCCAGATCACTGAACAGGCTGGCCTTGGGATTGAAATCGTAGCAGTTTTTCTGGCATCCCAGACAGGGTTCGCAATAGCCATTGGGTATCAGGATCAACGGTGCGTAACCGTAGGCCTTCTGCAAGGGGGCCAACGGGCAGAAGGTCCCGCACCAACCGCTTCGCCCCTGAAACCACCATCCCGCAACCAGCGACAGGACCAGCGCCAGTGTCAACACCGCAGCCAGCATGGGGCCATCATGGTTCAGCCAGGGTTTTCTGGCCAGGACAAACAGCAGAAACAACACGATGGATACATAAAGCGCCAGTTTTTTCCCGCTTTCCGGTAGAGGTTGCTGCCGGCTGAAGCCCAGCTCCCGGGGCAGCTGGTTTAGAAAAGCCATGGGGCAGAGGTTTCTCCACAGACCCGGTACAACCGCAAAACTCAGTGGCAGCAAGGGGATCAACACCTGCCAGAACAGTACCAGCCCCGGCTCCGGCTGGAAGGTCAGCAGATAGAGTTGGAAGAGGGTCAGCGCAAAGGCAGCGATGCGCAATAGCCACCAGCCAGCCTTGGGGAGTCTGCGGGGAATTTCGGTATAGTTGGGGAAGGCCGCTTTACTCATGGCGGCTACTTCCCGGGTAGCTCGCGGAACCGCAGGGCAAGGATGCGCCCCAGATCCAGCAGAATCTGGTGGGCCAGTTGCGGGTGCTGATGCGCCAGTCGGCTCAGGCCGTTTCTGGAAAGCCGCAACACCTTGCCAGGGCTGAGACCTCGAATGGTGGCCAGGCGCGGCAACTGGTCGAAGAAAGCGATCTCGCCGAAGACCGAACCTTCGGGAATGATCGCCAGTTGTCGCTCGAACCCAAGCGTACCGCGGCCCATCACTTCCACGCTGCCCTGGATCAGAATGTAGACGCTACTGTCTTCTTCACCGGCATGGACCAGAACGGTCCCCGGTTCGAAATGAATCATGCGGCCCTGCTGAATGATCTCGGCCCAATCCTCCTGGCTGGCCTGTTCCATAAACGTCGGGCGGTCATCCTCTTCCTGCCCGGGATATGCAAAATAGCTCATCCTGCCCCCCGGTTGATCACAGGAAACACAACCATACTGCGAATAATTCAGCAAAACAAGCGGTCTTTTTGGCTGAGCTGCTTTTTGCGGTATTCTTGCCCACCCTTCATGCCGCACAGCCGTTCATGCCGTACCGTCGATCCGATTTTCATTTTCACCTGCCGCCAGAGCTGATCGCGCAGGCACCCTTGCCGGAGCGGGGCGCTTCGCGCCTGCTGGAGTTGCGCGCGGACGATGGCAGCCTGCATGACCGGGCCTTTCGTGAATTGCCCACGCTGCTGTCGCCTGGCGATGTACTGGTGTTGAACAATACCCGCGTACTGCCGGCACGGCTCTTTGGCCGCAAGGCCAGTGGCGGCAAGGTGGAAATCCTGCTGGAACGCATGCTGGATGGCCAACGGGCGCTGGTGCAGATGAAAGCCAACCGCAAGCCGGCCGAAGGTGGCGTGATCGCGCTGGAAGGCGGTGGCCAGGCCATCCTTTGTGGGCGTGAAGACCGCTTTTTCATCCTGCGCTTCGAACTGGATGAACCCCTGGCCGACTATTTGCACCGCGTGGGTCATATGCCGCTGCCGCCCTATATCCAGCGGGAAGACGCAGCGGAAGATCGCGAGCGTTACCAGACTGTCTTTGGCCGGCGGGATGGCGCCGTGGCCGCGCCCACCGCCGGGCTGCATTTTGACGAAAACCTGCTGCGGCAACTGGAAGCGCAGGGCGTTCGGCGGGCGGAAGTGACCCTGCATGTGGGTGCCGGCACCTACCAGCCGGTGCAGGCCGATGACCTGGACGCCCACCGGATGCAC
>WFUE01000144.1 GCA_015485125.1 Lysobacterales bacterium
GTACCGAGTCGTCATAGTCCGGCTCATAGTGCTTCTTCAGGTAACCGGTGACCTGGTGCACATCCTCATCGGACACATAGGCACCATGCACCCGTTCCACCGGCATGCCCCGGTCCATGAACAGCATGTCGCCATGACCCAGCAGCTGCTCGGCGCCCATCTGGTCGAGGATGGTGCGCGAATCCACCTTGGAAGAGACCTGGAAGGCGATGCGGCTGGGAATATTGGCCTTGATCAGGCCGGTGATCACATCCACCGAGGGGCGCTGGGTGGCCAGGATGAGGTGAATGCCGGCCGCGCGCGCTTTCTGCGCCAGGCGGGCGATCAGCTCTTCCACCTTCTTGCCCACCACCATGATCAGATCGGCGAATTCATCGATGATGACCACGATATGGCTCATGGGTTGCAGCACGGGCGGGGCTTCGCTGGCTTCTCCGTCCAGCAACACATCCGGCTCGAACAGCGGGTCGGGAATACCCTCGCCCTTGTCCAACGCATCCTTGACCTTGCGGTTGAACCCGGCCAGATTGCGCACGCCCACGGCAGCCATGAGCTGGTAGCGCCGTTCCATCTCGGCCACGCACCAGCGCAGGGCGTTGGAGGCATCCTTCATGTCGGTGACCACCGGGGTCAGCAAGTGCGGTATGCCTTCGTAGACCGAAAGCTCCAGCATTTTCGGGTCCACCAGAATCAGGCGCACATCCTCCGGCGTCGCCTTGTACAACAGGCTCAGAATCATGGCGTTGATGGCCACAGACTTGCCCGAACCGGTGGTACCGGCCACCAGCAGGTGCGGCATCTTGGCCAGATCCGCCACCCGTGGCAGCCCGCCGATATCCTTGCCCAGCGCAAGCGCCAGCGGCGAATGGGTCTCCTCATAGGCACGGGAACGCAACACCTCGCTGAGATAGACGATTTCCCGGTTGGCGTTGGGGATTTCCAGCCCCATGGTGTCCTTGCCGGGAATCACCTCCACCACGCGCACGCTCATCACCGACAGGCCCCGCGCCAGATCCTTGGCCAGATTGCTGATCTGGCTGCTTTTCACCCCGGCGGCGGTCTTGATCTCGAAGCGGGTAATCACCGGGCCGGGGTGCACGGCCACCACCTGCACTTCCACGTTGTAGTCCGCCAGTTTCAGCTCCACCTGCCGTGAAAGGGCTTCGAGAAAATCCTCCGATACCATGGCCGGGCGGTTGGCCGGCGGTTGTTCCAGCAGGCTCAAGGGCGGCAATGGCGAGGCGGGCAAATCCTCGAACAGGGGTTGCTGCACTTCCTTGACCGCACGCTGGCTTTCTTCCAGTTCGGCGACAAAGGGCTTGATTTCCGGCGGTTTGCGCTCGCGGGTCTTTTGCGCTTCCACCTGGCGCACGCTCTCCCGCTCCATGCGCGCCTGCAAGCCGGCCTTGCGATCCCGCCAGACATGCCAGCTTTCCCGAAACCAGTCGATGGCATCCAGTGTCCAGCGGCCGGTCAGCTCCATGATCTGCACCCAGGACAGTCCGATGAACAGAGTAATGCCGGCCAGAAACAGGGCCAGCAGAAACAGGGTGGAACCGAGAAAGCCGATGGACTGGGAGAAAGCCGCGCCCAGCAGGCTGCCGAGCATGCCGCCTCCGCCAGCCGGCAAGGAACCGGGGTTGGAATGCAGACCAAACAGGGCCGAGCCCGCGCCCAGCGACAGCACGAAACCAACGGCACGAATCAGGAACTCGCCCAGATCCTCCTCATCGGCCATCGGTTGCCCGCGAAAGACCCGCACGGCCAGGCCGGCCAGCAGCAGGGGCAGCAGCCAGGCCATGTAGCCCACCAGGTAGAACAGAAGATCCGACATCCAGCTGCCCAGACGACCGGTCAGATTCCGTACCTCGCCCGATTCCCCCAGCGTGGACCAGCCCGGATCGCCCGGATGGTAGCTGCCCAGGGCAAACATCAACCACACGGCGGAAACCAGCAGCAGGATCAGGGCCGCTTCACGCAGACGGCGATTCATGGAAGGCAGGTATTCGATGATGCTGGCCGTAAAGCGTTTCCGATCGCTCAATGCGCCCGCTCCGTTCAATGACACAAACGGCAAGTATATCAACTGGCAGGCAGCGGATGTTGGCAACATACGCAAGCGTATTGATTTATCGGCCATTTTTCCGCCCCGCTTGCTTGATTCCCCCCTTTGCGGTCAGGATAATGCCGGCTTGCCCAACCAACACACAAGGTGAAACATGGGATTTCTAAGTGGTAAAAAAGCCCTGATCGTCGGGGTCGCCAGCAACCGCTCCATTGCCTGGGGCATTGCCAAGGCCATGCACCGTGAAGGCGCGGAACTGGCCTTCACCTATCAGAACGACAAGCTCAAGAGCCGGGTGGATGCCGTGGCCGAGGAATGTGGTTCCAGCATCACCCTGCCCTGCGATGTCAGCTCCGATGAACAGATCGATGCGGTCTTTGCCGAGCTGGGCAAGCACTGGGACGGGCTGGATATCATCATCCATTCCGTCGGCTTCGCTCCGCGCGACCAGTTGCAGGGAGACTATCTGGATGCCGTGACCCGCGAGGGCTACCAGATCGCCCATGACATCTCCGCCTACAGTTTTGCCGCCCTGGCCAAGGCCGGCCGGCCGATGATGCAGGGGCGCAAGGGCGCGCTGCTCACACTCTCCTATCTTGGTGCCGTGCGGGCCGTGCCGTTTTACAATGTCATGGGCCTGGCCAAGGCCAGCCTGGAAGCCAATGTGCGCTATATGGCCAGCAGCCTGGGCCCGGAAGGCATTCGGGTCAACGCCATTTCCGCCGGACCCATCAAGACCCTGGCG
The DNA here is from genome assembly GCA_015485125.1 of Lysobacterales bacterium. GTDB lineage: Bacteria > Pseudomonadota > Gammaproteobacteria > Xanthomonadales > S139-57 > S139-57. The sequence goes on from WFUE01000144.1 coordinate 2,811, forward strand.
GCTGCCGGTATTTCCAACTTCCGCAAGATGCTGGAACATGTGGAAACCACCGCGCCCTTGCGCAAGACCGTCTCCACGGAAGAAGTGGGCAATGTGGCCGCCTTCCTGTGCTCCGACCTGGCCTCCGGCATCACCGGCGAGGTGACCTATGTGGACGCGGGCTACAACATCCTCGGCATGGCGGAACTGCTGGAAGGCTGAAGTACCTTTCTCTTTCGCCTCTTGCGATACGCAAAACCCCGGCCACTGGCCGGGGTTTTTTTGGATGTAATGGCCCTTTACTGTAACGAATGGTTACAGCTGGTCTTCCATGATGGTGATCTCCGCCTGGGCTTCCAGCTCCGCCAGCAGGGCTTCCAGTTCCGCATTGACGATGCTGCGCGACAGTTGCTGTTCGATCTGTTCCCGTTCGCTCTTGTCCACTTCGGCCAGGCTGCCATCCACCACCTTGTGAATCTGGTAGCAGAGCACCCGTGTACCGCCCAGTTCATCGCAATGGGGCCGGGTATCCACGGCGGATTGCTTGAATACGTGGGCCACCACCCCCGGATCGGCCTTGGGGTGATCGGTACGACTGATGTCTTGCAGGCTCTTGACGGTCGCACCAGCCAGTTTCAACGCATCGGCCAGCGACTGGCCGTCTTGCAGGGCCTGCTCGACCTGCTTGCGGGTTTCGGCCAGTTTTTCCTCAGCCTTCTCCCGCTTGATCTGCTGCACCACCTGCTCACGCACGGCATCCAGCGGTTGAATGCTTTCCGGTTTCACATCGGCCACGCGCAGTACCACCATGTGGTTGTCACCCAGTTCGATGGCTTCCGAATTCTGACCCTCGTTTTTCACCGGGTCGCTGAAAGCCGCCTTGACCACTTCCGGGTTGGCGGCAATGCCCTGGCCACCGCTTTGCGGGAAATAATCGCTGGTTTCCACTTTCAGGCCCGTGGCTTCCGCGGCAGGCTCCAGGGAATTGGGATCCTCGAAGGCCTGTTCCACCAACTTGTCCGCCACTTCCAGATAGGCCTTTTCCGCCTGCTCTTCCCGGTATTCCTTCTCCAGTTCGGCCCGGGCTTCTTCAAAGCGCTTGCCATGTTCGGGTTCGTAGGCATCCAGACGCAGAATATGCAGGCCAAAATCGGTACGTACCGGTGGTGAAATCTGCCCCACTTCGGTCAGCGCATTCATCGCCTTTTCAAACTCGGGCACCATGACGCCAGGCTCCACCCAGCCGAGATCCCCCCCCTGCGTGCTGGAACCCGGATCCTGGGAGTATTGCTTCGCCAGTTCGGCAAAATCGGCGCCCTGATCCAGTTGCGCGCGAATCTCCGCCATCTTGGCTTCAGCGGCTTTCCGGGCAGCCTCGTCGGCATCCTTGGGCAATTCCAGCAAAATATGCGAGACCTTGCGTCGCTCCGGCACGACAAAGCGCTGCTTTTGCTGTTCGTAGCGCTGGCGGATGGTTTCTTCGTCCACCGGCTTGCCTGCGGCCAGATCTTCAGCCTTCAGTTCGATGTACTGAATACGGACTTCTTCCGGCTGCTTGAAGGCATTCTTGTGCGCCTCGTACCATTGCTGGATTTCTTCATCGCTCACTTGCAGCGATTCGTCCTGCAGATTGGCCGTCAACACCCCGTAATCGAAATCACGCTTTTGCTTGAGCAGGCGCACAAACTGCGCCAGCTCCTTTTCGACAAAAAAGGAGGATTGTTGGACGAATTGCGGGATACGAGCCAGCAGAATGCTGGATTCCACCTGCTGTTCGAACCGGCGTGCGCTCAGCCCCTGCTGGCGCAGCAGGGACTTGTAGACTTCCGGATTGAATTGGCCATCTACCTGAAAGGCCTGATAGCTGGCGATGAAATCGGCCAGTTCCTGCGGAGAGACCTTGAGATGGTTTTTGGTCACCCACTCCATCAACAGGACTTCCTCAATCAGGTTTTGCAGAAATTGCCGCTTGATGGTGGCCTGCTCGAAGTAGTCCGGCCCGATGGCACCCTTGAACTGATTCTTCAGCCGCTGCTGGTACTGGCGATAGCGGTTTTGAAATTCCCGGGTAGGGATTTCATGGTCATTGACCTTGGCAACCGCGTTGTCCACCTGGGCGGTGAAGTAGTTGTTGATGCCCCACAAGGCAAAGGGAATGGTCAGCAAACCGATGATGACGCCGGCGAACCAGCCTGTGACCTTTTCACGAATAACCTGCAACATGACAATGCCTTCCTGTCCGGCCCTGAGTTCAGGGCGATATTCTAATCACCGATCCCGCCGCTTGTCAGTGACCGCGCGAGGAGCGGGTAATAAAAAGGCGCCCTGAAGGCGCCTTGTGCAACAGTGGCGGAGCGGACGGGACTCGAACCCGCGACCCCCGGCGTGACAGGCCGGTATTCTAACCAACTGAACTACCGCTCCGGAACAATCTGGTGGGTGCTGCAGGGATCGAACCTGCGACCCTCGCCTTGTAAGGGCGATGCTCTCCCAGCTGAGCTAAGCACCCGATTATTCGTTCTACTTCCCTGTGCATTCTCAGGCGCTTGCCTGAAGCGTCTCCCTGCTGGAGCCTGTGCATCCGACAGGCGAAAAAGGCGGATTAGTTTACGGCATCCTTCAGTGCTTTACCAGCCTTGAAAGCCGGTGTCTTGGAGGCGGGGATGTTGATGGTTTCGCCGGTGCGGGGATTGCGGCCCGTACGCGCGCCACGCTCTTTCACGGAAAAAGTGCCGAAGCCCACCAGGGAAACCTGGTCACCGGATTTCAGCGCACCCGTGATGGCTTCCACGACAGCGTCCACTGCACGGCCGGCATCGGCCTTGCTCAGTCCAGCCACATCCGCAACAGCAGCTACCAGTTCAGTCTTGTTCATGTAATTTGTCTCCGTTTTGATTGAATTTGTGGGCGCATGCCGATGGCCTGAGGCTGATGCATTCGCATCAAAGCCACCATCCTGGCGCACATCCACAAGGAACTACCCCTAAGTATCGTCATCCTGCGTTTCCGGCCAACCGAACGGGCCTGAAACACAAACGGAGGGTGTCATCACAACTCCCCCGAGTCGGGCACCGCAAGTTCGCAAGCGGCACCGGAAAGGTGATTGTACTGATTTTCCCCGATTGTGCCAGCCATTCCGCTCACCTTTTTGGCACCTCGCCAACCCCTGATCAATCAGGCCGAAAACGAACCTTGAAAAAACACGGACTTGGCCTCCCTGCTTCATGTAGATTCTTCCTCGCAGACGGCATGCCGGACCGACAGCTTACCGTGCTTTTTGCCAATACAGGCACAAGCCCCATGCGGATGCAGCACGGGGCATGTACGGTTTCTTCCCTCGGATGGTGACTTAGTGGCGAGCTGCGGGTTGTTTCTTGCCCGGCTTCTTGCCAGCCTGGAGCGTGGCCGAATCCTCACCCTCGGCCGGCACCGGTGGCGATGACAGCGCCAGGTCGAAAACCTGGTCAATCCACCTGACCGGGTGAATTTTCAACTGCTTCAGCACCGTATCCGGTATTTCCGCCAGATCCTTTTCATTCTCCTGCGGAATGATGACCTGCCGGATGCCACCACGCAGGGCCGCCAGCAGCTTTTCCTTCAGGCCGCCGATGGGCAGCACCTTGCCCTGCAGGGTGATTTCTCCGGTCATGGCCACATCCTTGCGTACCGGGATGCCGGTGAGCGCGGAAACCAGCGCCGTGCACATGCCGATACCGGCACTGGGGCCATCCTTGGGCGTGGCACCTTCGGGCACATGGATGTGGATGTCCCGGTTCTGGTGAAATTCCGGATCAATGCCCAGCTGCGCCGCACGGGCACGCGCCACGGTAAAGGCCGCCTGAATGGACTCCTTCATCACATCACCGAGCTGGCCGGTGTGGATCAACTTGCCCTTGCCCGGCATCACCGTGGCTTCGATATTGAGCAGCTCGCCACCCACTTCCGTCCAGGCCAGCCCGGTGACCACGCCCACTTCGTCCTGCTCGCCCATTTCGCCATAGCGGAATTTCTTCACGCCCAGATACTGGTCGAGGTTGCGGGTACTGATCTGCACCGGTGGCTTCTTCTTTTTCAGCACCAGCTGCTTGACCACCTTGCGACAGATCTTGGCGATTTCCCGTTCCAGGCTGCGTACGCCGGCTTCGCGGGTGTAGTACTGAATGATGCCGCGCACGGCCCCTTCGGAAATGTGCAGTTCGCCATCCTTGAGGCCATTGGCCTTGATCTGCTTGGGCACCAGATAGCGCATGGCGATCTGCACCTTCTCATCTTCGGTGTAGCCGGGGATGCGGATGATTTCCATCCGGTCGCGCAACGGGCCGGGAATATTCAGCGAGTTGGCTGTGGCCACGAACATGACATCGGAAAGATCCAGATCCACTTCCAGATAGTGATCGTTGAAGGCGTGGTTCTGTTCCGGGTCCAGCACTTCCAGCAGGGCGGAGGACGGGTCTCCACGGAAGTCCATGGCCATCTTGTCCAGCTCGTCCAGTACAAACAATGGATTACGCGTGCCAACCTTGGTCAGGTTCTGCACGATGCGGCCCGGCATGGACCCGATATAGGTCTTGCGGTGACCGCGAATTTCCGCCTCGTCGCGCACGCCACCCAGACTCATGCGCACAAATTTGCGGTTGGTGGCCTTGGCAATGGATTTGCCCAGCGAAGTCTTGCCCACGCCCGGCGGGCCCACCAGACAGAGGATGGGGCCTTTCATCTGCCGCACGCGCTGCTGCACGGCCAGGTATTCGAGAATGCGTTCCTTGACTTCTTCCAGGCCGTAATGATCCTCGTCCAGCACCCGCTGGGCCAGTTGCAGATCCTTGCGGATGCGCGTGCGCTTTTTCCACGGCACATTGACCAGCGTCTCGATGTAATTGCGCACCACGGTGGCTTCCGCCGACATGGGTGACATCATCCGCAGCTTGTTCAGCTCGGAAAGTGCCTTTTCCTCGGCCTCCTTCGGCATGCGCGCTTCCTGGATGCGCTTTTCCAGCTCTTCCACCTCATTGGCGGCATCGTCGATTTCACCCAGCTCCTTCTGGATGGCCTTCATCTGCTCGTTCAGATAGTACTCGCGCTGGCTTTTTTCCATCTGGGTCTTGACCCGGCCGCGGATCTTTTTCTCGATCTGCAACATTTCGATCTCGCCTTCGATCATGCCCAGCAGCATTTCCATGCGCTCGCGCACATTGAGCACTTCCAGCACTTTCTGCTTGTTTTCCAGCTTGATGGCGAAATGCGCGGCGACGGTGTCGGCCAGACGCGAGGGCTGATCGATACCCGTCAGTGTGGAGAGTATCTCCGGCGGTACCTTGCGGTTGAGCTTGATGTAGTGTTCGAATTCCGCCACCAGCGAGCGCATGAGCACATCCAGCTCGCGTTCGTCGGTATCCAGCAGGTCATCCAGTGGCTCCACCGTGACCTGATAGTGCTCGTCGGCCAGCTGCATGTCCAGCAGGCGCGCGCGGCGCTCGCCTTCCACCAGCACCTTGATGGTGCCGTCCGGCAGTTTCAGCATCTGCAACACGGAGGCCAGCACGCCGGTGTCGTACAGATCCTTGCGGCCCGGATCCTCGTCCTCGGCGTTTTTCTGCGCGACCAGGAAGATCTGCCGGTCACTGGTCATGGCCTCTTCGATGGCGCGAATGGAACGATCCCGGCCTACAAACAGGGGAATGACCATGTGGGGGTAGACCACCACATCACGCAAGGGTAAAACGGGGTAACGATTCTGTTCTGTCATGCTGTTCTCCTGACCCGCGTTGGCGCAAGCCATCTTGGAATGGATTTGTCCTGCCACCCGGCAATCGCCGGGCAGCGCTCCTGAGGGGATGTGGGGGCCGGAAGGAAAAAATCAAGGCCCCGAAAAGATCGTTCAGCGTCAGGCGCCCTGCTGACCGGCTTCCAGGTTGCTGTCGTCTTCCTGGGTCTCGTAGATGAGATAGGGCTTGGCCTCGCCCTGTACCACGGCTTCGTCCACCACCACCTTGGTCACGCCCTCCAGGGAAGGCAGCTCGTACATGGTATCCAGCAGGATGTTCTCCAGGATGGTGCGCAGGCCACGGGCGCCGGTCTTGCGTTCCTGGGCCTTGCGGGCAATGGCCCGGAGGGCATCGGGGCGGAATTCCAGCTCCACGCCTTCCATGCGGAACATGCGGGCATACTGCTTGGTCAGCGCGTTCTTGGGTTCGGTCAGAATCTGCACCAGGGCGTCTTCGTCCAGCTCTTCCAGCGTGGCCAGTACCGGCAGGCGACCGACGAATTCCGGGATCAGGCCGAACTTGATCAGGTCTTCCGGTTCCACTTCGCTGAACAGCACGCTGAGATCCTTTTCCTCGTCCTTGCCACGCACTTCCGCCGAGAAACCGATGCCGGCGGAACTGGAACGGTTCTGAACGATCTTCTCCAGCCCGGCAAAGGCACCACCGCAGATAAAGAGAATGCCGGAAGTATCCACTTGCAGAAACTCCTGCTGCGGATGCTTGCGCCCACCCTGGGGCGGCACGGAAGCCACCGTGCCCTCAATGAGCTTCAGCAGCGCCTGTTGCACGCCCTCACCGGAGACATCCCGGGTGATGGAGGGGTTGTCGGACTTGCGGGAAACCTTGTCGATCTCGTCAATATAGAC
>WFUE01000145.1 GCA_015485125.1 Lysobacterales bacterium
CCGCGTTACAATGGGCGAAAACCGTAGTAAAAAACCAACGGTGGGAGGAGCAAGAGATGGCCAGAACCGAGACCCCGGTATGTGATTTTGGCGCGCCGGCAGTGGATTTTTCCCTGCCGGGTGTCGACGGCAAGGTGTGGACGCTGGAGGATTGCCGTGGCGAAAACGGCACCCTGGTGATGTTCATCTGCAATCACTGCCCCTATGTGAAATCCGTGCTGGATCGCATCATCCGTGATTGTGGCGAGCTACAGGCCTACGGGGTCAACAGCGTGGCCATCATGGCCAATGATCCCACGGACTACCCGGAAGACAGCTTCGAGAACATGCAGCGCATTGCCGAGGAGAAGAAATTCCCCTTCCCCTACCTGCTGGATGAAAGTCAGGAAGTGGCCAAAGCCTACGGGGCGGTCTGCACGCCGGATTTCTTCGGCTACAACGCCAATCTGCAACTGCAATACCGGGGTCGGCTGGATGAAAGCCGCAAGGAACCGGTACCGAATGCCCGCAGAGAGCTGTTCGAGGCCATGGTGCAGATTGCCGAGACGGGCCAGGGCCCGCGGGAGCAGATTCCCAGCATGGGTTGTTCCATCAAGTCGAAAGACGCGCCCTGATGCGGGCCTGTGCCCCGTTGTTGCTGGCAGTACTCCTGCTGGGTTGCGCGCAGGCGGAAGGACCGGTGGTGATCATCGACGGCCACCGGTTCAGCGTGGAAATTGCCGACACGCCGGACAAGCGTGCACTGGGGCTGATGTACCGCAAGGAGCTGGCCGAAGACCACGGCATGTGGTTTGTGTTCGAGCATGAACAGCCCCTGAGTTTCTGGATGAAAAACACCCGCATCCCGCTGGACATGCTGTATTTCGATGCGCAAAAGCGGCTGGTGCATATCGAGGAAAATGTGCCACCCTGCCGTCGCAGCCAGTGCCCTTCCTACCCCAGTGGCCAGCCGGCCCGCTATGTGCTGGAAATCAACGCCGGCCTGAGCCGCAAGCTGGGGCTGAAACCCGGCATGCAAGCCGAGGTGCGTTGAGCATGGCCTGAAACCTGCGGCTTGCCAGGCGCATTCAGTGTTCCCTTCCGTTTCTCTCCCGGTAACCCAGCCGTGCCAGCCAGTCCGGGTAGCTCAGCCCTTCTGTTTGGGGTGTGGGCAATCGGGATGGCATGGGGAAGGGTACCAGCGGCTCGTCGGCCCGCAGGTCATCCGGTAGTTGTTCTTCAAAGGGTACGAAGTGCCTGGGCTTGTGCATCCTGATCACCATATGCCGTGAAACGGTGATCAGGATGCGTGAACAAGATGAACACAGGATGAAACCGCCGGGGCAATTGCCGGCGGTTTGGGGTCCAATTCAGGGCGACTCGGCCAGCAGGGGTTGCAGGTCCGAACGCAGGGTATCGAACTGCAAGGCGCCACGGTAAACCTGGCGGATGCGGCCTTGCCGGTCGATGAGCACGGAATAGGGCAAGATGCCCTGGCTGTTGCCGTAGTTGATGGACAAATCCCCCTGCTCGGGCGGATTGCGCAGGATGGGATAGTTGAAGGCGACCTTGTTCATAAAGGTACGGATGTCCTCCACGGATTCATCGGAAATACCCACCACTTGCAGGCCCTGGCCGCTCAGCTCGTCCTGAAGGCGAATCAGCTCCGGGATTTCATGCACGCAGGGTGGGCACCAGGTAGCCCAGAAGTTGATCAGCACCACCTTGCCGCGCCAGTCATCCAGGCTGTGTGCCTTGCCATCGAGATCCAGCAGGGTAAAGCGGGGTGCCGGAGGCGAAGCCGAGACATCCAGGGCGTGTGGAGCCGTCGCCTGTATGGTCACTGGTGCCTCCTGCTGTTTGGAGATCCACACGCTGAGTGCGAAACCGGCCAGGGCGGCGGAGAAGGCCACCAAAACAATCATCAACTGCTGTCTCATTGCGGCAGGCTCTCCAGATGCTGGGCGAAACGGTCGGCTTCCATGTAGCCCACCAGCCGCCAGTTTTCAGTTCACGGCCATCGGGGGCGAAAAACAGGGTGGCCGGCGGGCCGATGAGGCCAAAGCGCTGGAGCAGCTTCTGGTTTTCCTCGTCGTTGGCGGTCACATCCGCCTTCACCAGCAGCATCCGGGTCATCTTCTCCTGAACATGTGGGCGGGAGAAGACATTTTTCTCCATCCGCTTGCATTCGATGCACCAGTCGGCATAGAAATCCAGCATCAGCATCTTGCCCTGCTGTCGGGCCTGTTGCATCAGCTGGTCCAGCTCCGCTTCAGTATGGATGGTGATGAAGGCCGCTTCTTTCGCAGGAGCGTTGGAACCGGCTACGGTAACGTTGCTGCCACGGAAGGGAGCCAGCGGCTCCAGCCAGTCGTCGGCACCGGCCAGCGCGCCAGCCAGTTGCGCGCTACCGGCCAGTGCCAGAGCCAGCCCCAGCCCTTTCCACAGCTTGCGCCAGCCACTGGTCGCTTCCGCCAGCGGCTCGAAGGCACCCATGTACACCGAGGAGATCAACAACAGCAGGCCCCAGCCCAGCACGATGAGCTGGCCGGGCAGGATACGCTCCAGCATCCACAGGGCCAGGCCCAACAGCATGACGCCGAATACGGCCTTGACGCCATCCATCCAGGTACCGGCACGGGGCAGGTACTTGCCGGCACCGATTCCCACCAGCAGCAATGGTACGCCCATGCCCATGGACAGGGCGAACAGGGCGGCGCCACCGAGTATGGGGTCCTGCGTCTGGCCGATATAGATCAGCGCGGCGGCCAGTGGCGGGGCCACGCAGGGGCCGACGATCAGGGCGGAGAGAAAGCCCATGATGGCCACGCCCACCAGGTTGCCGCCCTGCTGTTTGTTGCTGATTTCCGTCAATCGGCTTTGCAGTGCCGAAGGCAGTTGCAGTTCGAAGAAACCGAACATGGAAAGGGCCAGGGCGACGAAGACCAGGCTGAAGCTGCCCAGAATCCACGGGTTCTGGAAAGCCGCTTGCAGGTTCTGGCCAAACAGCCCGGCGAGGATGCCGGCCACGGTATAGGTGACGGCCATGGCCAGCACATACACCAGTGACAAGACGAAGCCCTTGCGGGCATTCATGTTGTCGCCCTGGCCGGCGATGATGCCGGAGAGAATGGGAATCATCGGGAATACGCAGGGGGTGAAGGCCAGCAACAGGCCGAAGCCGAAGAAGGCCAGCACGGCCAGCCAGCCCTGGTCGGCCAGCGAGGCGGCGAGGCGATCCTGTTCGGAAAGCGGGGTGCCAGTGCTCCCTGCGTTGGTATCGCGGCTTGTCTCGGCCTTGCTTTCGGGTACTGTCGTGGGGGTGGGTTCCTCTGCTGTTTCCCGGGTGGCAGCGGCCGGCAGGGCGGGCAGTTGCAGCTGAATCTGCTTTTTCTGCGGTGGATAGCAGATGGCGTCTTTCTTGCAGCCCTGATAGTCCATTTCCAGGGTAATGTTCATGGCGCCGGTGTGCTCTCCCCGTTTCAGTGCAAGCGGGATTTCCACCAGGTCTTCATAGGCTTCGATGCGGCCAAATTCCGGGTCGTCGTGGAATACGCCCGACGGGAAGCTTGCGGTGACAGCCATGCCGGCCGGTTCCAGCACACGGAAGCGGAACTTGTCACGATAGAGATAATAGCCTTTTTCGGATTCGAACCGGGCCAGCAGCCGGTCAGGCTGGTCCACGATGGCATCGGCGCGAAAGGCGATATCGGGATCGAGAAAGCCGTCGTCATTGGCTTCGGGTGTGGCAAACAGGTTGTTCAGTGGCACGGGCTTGGGGTCAGCCTTCACCGATGGGGAGCTGCTTGCGGCAGGCAGTTCCAGTTTCACTGTCTGCCGGTAGGGCGGGTAGCAGACACCGATATCGGCACAACCCTGGGATTCCACTTCCAGCTCCAGCGCTGGTGCCTGGCCCTGGTAGGGCAGGCGGCCTCTTACCTTGTGACGATAGGTTTCCACCGTGCCGAAGAATTCGTCTTCCTTCACCTTGCCCTTGGGCAGCTGCGCCTCACCGAGGGTGATGCCAGGGGTCAGGCTCTTGAAATGGATGCGGCTTTTGTAAAGATAGTAGCCGTCGGCGATTTTCCAGCGAAAATCCACCTTGCCCGCCGTGTTGATTCGGGCGCTGAAGGCAAAGGCCTGTTCCGGTGGCAGCAGCTCATCCGGGTTGACGGCCAGGGTGGGCAGGGTCAACAGCCAGTACAGGGCCAGCAGAACGGTCACTCGGGTCTTATTCAGCTTCATGGGTATCACTCGTTTCATCCAGCCAGTGCAGATAGGCCGGCAGGCCGTCATCCACATTCAGTATCAACAGTTCCGGCACCTCGTAGGGGTGCAGGGCGACAATTCGTTCCATCAGCGCGTCCTTGTGGCGAAAGGATGCCTTGATCAGCAACTGGTATTCCCTTGCCTGTTCGATGCGGCCCTGCCAGCGGTAGGTGGAGTGCAGCCCGGGCAGCCGGCCCACGCAGGCGGCCAGTCCTTCTGAGACCAGCGTCTGGCTGATCCGTTCCGCGCTTGTCGCATCGGGGCAGGTGGTCAGCAGTAGCAACGCTCGCGGTGTCGTCATGGGTTCAGACCTGTCATCGGCGGCAAAAAGCACAGCAACATCCTGGCCGGGCAGTGTACCCAAGTTTGTCACGGGCGCACAGATGCAGCCGGCAAGGAATTTTTTTCATTGTGGCTCTTGAAAGGCTCGGGCACCGTCCCTATCTGTGGTTTCGGAAAAAATTTGCGCGCCAGCCCTTGAAAGGCGGGCGCGCTGTACCCATCTGTTGGCTACCGATCCGATTATTGGCCAACCTGAAGTTCGAACTAGAGGAGTTGCAATACATGAACATTCGTCCATTACACGACCGTGTGATCATCAAGCGTATGGAAGAAGAACGCACCACCCCGGGCGGCATCGTCATTCCCGACAGTGCGACCGAAAAGCCCAGCAAGGGTGAAGTCATGGCCGTGGGCAACGGCAAGATTCTGGAGAACGGCGAAGTTCGCGCACTGGATGTGAAAGTGGGCGACAAGGTGCTGTTCGGCAAATACTCCGGAACCGAAATCAAGGTGGATGGCGAGGAATACCTCGTCATGCGTGAAGAAGACATCATGGCTGTGATCACTGGCTGATTCAGTCTGCAATTCTGGAATTGAAGAGGAAAGCAAGATGAGTGCAAAAGAAGTCAAGTTTGGTACCAGCGCGCGCAGCCGCATGGTGGACGGCGTCAACATTCTGGCCAACGCCGTGAAAGTGACCCTGGGCCCGAAAGGCCGTAACGTGGTGCTGGAAAAATCCTTTGGCGCACCCACCGTCACCAAGGACGGCGTGTCCGTGGCCAAGGAAATCGAACTGGAAGACAAGTTCGAGAACATGGGCGCCCAGATGGTGAAGGAAGTGGCCTCGCAAACTTCCGATATCGCCGGTGACGGCACCACCACCGCCACCGTGCTGGCCCAGGCCATTCTGCGTGAAGGCATGAAGGCCGTGGCCGCTGGCATGAACCCCATGGACCTCAAGCGCGGCATCGACAAGGC
>WFUE01000146.1 GCA_015485125.1 Lysobacterales bacterium
AAACCGCCAACATTCCTTCCTGCAGCGTGGACGAGAGCGCACCCCAAGTGGGCAAAACCGAGATGCAGCAAATCATGGCCGACATCGCTGCCATGCCTGCGGATGTCAATTTGCAACTCTATCGATTGCTGCTGGATTGCAACAGTACCCAACAAAAACAAGCACTGGAATCCTTGCTGAAACAACACCCCTTAAGCCATTTCTCCCCAGGCATGCTGTACTGGCTGGCCACAAGCTGCCCGCAACTGGAAGCCTGCAGCCCGGCAGCGATCCTGCCACAACTGAAACAGCGCGCGCCGCAGTGGATGGGCACCTGGCTGCTGGCCCTGCAGGAACTGCCTGCGGAACAAGACCCGACCCCCATCCTGGAAAAACTGGCCGAGAGCCAACCAGGGCCGGTCGTTTCCCTGATGCCTGGAATCACCCAGGCACGCGAACAATACCTGCAACAATTGCTGGCAAGCGACACCTTACAACAACTACTTGGCAGTCAATTTCAGCCAGCCGCCTACAAACTGAGCTATTCCAACGGCTTGATTGCCCTACAATCCGAAAGCTGGTCACCGCTAGACCTGCGCTGTCAGCAACAGGTTCAGCAAAACAACCGCCCTGGCATCGATGCCTGCCTGCATTTTCTGGACGCACTGGCCCGAGAGGAACATGGTGTCAATCAGACACAACGCAGGATTGCCCTGGATATGCAGGCGCAGCTGCTGGATATGCTGGAACGTGATGAACAGGCCCAGACTGTTCGCGAACAGCTGCTTGCCGAAAAAAGCCAAGCCACCTCGCGCATGCTGGATCTACTGATGGATCACAGCTGCAACGACCCCCAGGCAGCGGCCTTGCTGGAAGGCTATCGCGCACACCTGAACCAGGATGGTGAAATCCAGGCGCTGAACTGGCTTGAACAGGCCAGCGCACCCTATCTGGAAAAGCACCCCGAATTGCGCGACTATCTGCAGCAGTTACAGCAAGCCCAACAACAACTGACGCAATGCCTTGCACAAAACCGGCAAACCGCAAGCCGCTGATTTCACCGGTTGATCCACACAAGGAATGCTAATAGGCCACTACAAAGAAAGCACTGCAAGAAGTCGCCCTGCAACAGGCACGGTGTCTGCAAGACACCCTTCAACTGGCACCCGCAGCCGAAGAAAGCTTCGGGCAGTGCACCCCACTGGATACCAGCCAGTAAGCGATTTGCCTCATGCGGCACAAGGAAGTGCCACCCGCTGAAAACAGCCGGTCAAAACGCCTGATCCAGCGCCTCTACCAGCTGCTCCACCGCGATTACCTCCAGCCCCGGCAGGGCCTTGCGGGGGCGGTTGGCCGCTGGCACCAGCGCCCGGCGAAACCCGTGTTTCTGCGCCTCGCGCAGGCGCTCCTCACCATTGGCCACCGGGCGAATCTCGCCACTGAGACCCACTTCACCAAAGGCCACCAGCCCTTCACGCAAGGGGCGGTTGCGGAAACTGGAGAGTACCGCCAGCAGCAGGGGCAGGTCACTGGCGGTTTCCGACAGGCGCATGCCACCGACCACATTGACAAAGACATCCTGATCACCCAGGGCGATGCCCGCGTGGCGGTGCAGCACGGCCAGCAGCAGGGCCAGGCGATTCTGCTCCAGCCCCACGGCCACCCGGCGCGGATTGCCCAGCTGGCTGTGATCCACCAGCGCCTGCACTTCCACCAGCAGCGGGCGGGTACCTTCGCGGGTCACCAGCACCACCGAACCGGGCACCGGCCCCGGATGGCCGGAGAGAAACAGGGCGCTGGGATTGCTCACCGGCTTCAGCCCCTGCTCGGTCATGGCGAACACGCCCAGCTCGTTGACGGCACCAAAGCGGTTCTTCATCCCACGGATCACCCGGAAGCGGGAGCCGCTCTCGCCCTCGAAATAGAGCACGGTGTCCACCATGTGTTCCAGTACCCGCGGGCCGGCCAGCGCCCCTTCCTTGGTGACATGGCCCACCAGCACCACGGTGGTGCCGCTTTGCTTGGCGAAGCGCACCAGCTGGGCGGCGGATTCACGCACCTGCGCCACCGAACCGGGTGCGGATTGCAACTGCTGGGTGAACAAGGTCTGGATGGAATCCATCACCAGAAAGGCCGGTTTTTCCTGCCGGCAGTGCTCCAGCACCGTTTCCACGCAGGTCTCCGCCAGACAGCGCAGGCCCTCGGCCTCCAGCCCCAATCGGCGGGCACGCATGGCCACCTGCCCCAGGGATTCCTCACCGGTGACATACAGGGGGCGCAGCGTTTCGCGCAGATGGGCGGTGACCTGCAACAGCAGGGTGGATTTGCCGATGCCGGGGTCGCCGCCCAGCAGGATCACCGAACCGGGCACCAGCCCGCCACCCAGCACCCGGTCCAGCTCGCTCATGCCGCTGGTGTAACGGGCTTCCTGCTGCAAGTCCACCCGTGCCAGGTCCTGTACCACGGCTTGTGCCGCGCCGGCATAGCCGGCATGACGGCCACCACGGGCGGGGGTGGCGGCTTGTACCTGTTCTTCCAGCGTGTTCCATTCACCACAATCGGCGCACTGCCCGGCCCACTTGGGCGCGCTGGCGCCGCAACTGCGGCAGACATAGAGGGTCTTGCTCTTCGCCATCAGCCTTCCCGGAAAAATCGCCATCATACCATTGGCACAGGCGGCTTTCGGCGGAAATGGCTATACTGGCCCCATGCACAATCCACGCCGCGACGAACAGAACCTGCTGGGCGAATCGCCCGCCTGGATGGAAGCGCTGGAGCAGCTTTCGCTGGCCGCGCCGCTGAACCGGCCGGTACTGCTGATCGGTGAACGCGGCACCGGCAAGGAACTGCTGGCCCAACGGCTGCATTTTCTCTCCCTGCGCTGGGGCGGGCCCTGGGTCAAGCTCAACTGCGCCACCCTCACCGAAACCCTGCTGGAATCGGAACTGTTCGGCCACGAAGCCGGCGCCTTCACCGGCGCCCAGCGCAAGCATCAGGGCCGTTTCGAACTGGCTGACGGCGGCAGCCTGTTTCTCGACGAAGTGGCCACCACCAGCGGACGGGTACAGGAGAAGCTGCTGCGCGTCATCGAGTACGGCGAGTTTGAACGGGTGGGCGGCAACCGCACCCTGCAGGTGGATGTGCGCATCATCGCCGCCACCAACGAGGATCTGCCGCAGCTGGCCGAAGCCGGCCGCTTCCGCCATGATCTGCTAGACCGGCTGGCTTTCGATGTCATCACCCTGCCACCCCTGCGCGCCCGCCCGGAGGACATTCCCCTGCTGGCGGAGCATTTCGCCCGCCGCATGTGCGCCGAGCTGGAACGGGAACACTTTCCCGGCTTCAGCCGCCCGGCCCTGCACAAGCTTCAGGAATACCACTGGCCCGGCAATGTGCGCGAGCTGAAAAACGTGGTGGAACGGGCCGTCTACCGCACCCCCGACGACGAGACGGTGGAGGAAATCCAGTTCGATCCCTTTGATTCCCCCTGGCGACCGGCCAGCGGAAAACCGGACGGCGGCACACAACCCGGCCTGCCACTGGAGCTGAAGCCCTGGCTGCTGCAA
Source organism: Lysobacterales bacterium (assembly GCA_015485125.1). Taxonomy (GTDB): domain Bacteria; phylum Pseudomonadota; class Gammaproteobacteria; order Xanthomonadales; family S139-57; genus S139-57. Next base: position 3,546 of record WFUE01000146.1, read on the forward strand.
CAGGAAAAGGCGCTTGTGCAGCAGGCGCTGGAGCAGGCCCGCTTCAACCAGAAAAAAGCCGCCACCCTGCTGGGCCTGACCTACGACCAGCTACGCGGTTTGCTGAAAAAACACCGGCTGCTCCAGCAAGACGAGCCGGCCGGCTAGAACTCGGTATAGGGTTGCAGCGGGTCCGGCGGGCTATGCACCGGCGGGGCCTCGCCGTCGAAGTGGTATTGCAGCCAGACCCCGATGTGATTGGGCTCGTAGAAATCCGACCGCTCCACTTCGGCCATCACGCCCAGGCTCAGATGGCGGTTGACCTTGTACTCCAGTGCGCCCAGCAGGGCATAGCCCGGCCCACCGCCCTTGCCGCCCCGGAAGAAAGGATCGAAACCCAGTGCCTGGGCTTCCTGCTGCAAGGCCGGCGCATCCACGAAATAGGGCGTGGTCTCCTCGTAGGTCCAGGAACGGGAATAGGAGGCCTTCAACCGCCAGGAAAGCCGCCGATCGAGCAGGCGGCCAAAGGCATCGGCATTGACGCCCAGCGAGCGGTAGCGGTTGGGGCTGTAGTAGCCGCCCTGGGTCCAGGTGAATTCGTCCAGCACTTTCTCGTGCCACCAGAGATGGCCATTGGCCCCGACGCTGAAGTTGAGATCGTCCCGGTTGATCAGCCGCCAGTAGACGCCACCCATCAGCCGCGCCCGGCGGTTGTCGGCCACGTTTTTGCCCGTCAGGCGGTGCAGATCGAGCTGGGACCAGAAACCCCAGCTGCCGCCGGTGTCGTGGCCGGCGTTCAGGCTGATGCCGGTCTTGCGCACCCCACCCCAGACCGCGCCGGTGTGCGGGTCGCGGGTACCGGCAAAGGTCAGCAGCGAGCTGGTCAGGGGCCGGCGGGAGACATCCACGCCCCAGTAGAGCCAGCCGGCGGAACCATCGTAGCGTATGCCGCCCACCACATCCTCCACCGCAAAACCCAGCGGCGTGGTGCCTACATCCACCCGCAGGCGGTCGGTTTCATAACCCACGCCCAGGGCCAGCCCCCGGTCGAACTGGCGGGCATAGCGGGGGTCACAGCCGGGCAGGCAGAACAAACCTTGACCAAAGGTTTCCACTTCTCCGGCATCGGCCATGTTCAACCGTCCCGCGTCCATACGCACCGGCTCCACGCGCAGGAACCACTGGCCGGGGCCGTCACTTTCAAAACGATATTCCAGCGGGATGCGGGTATGGATCAGGCTGGACTTGCCCGGTGTTTCATCCCGGAATACATAATCCCAGGCCGCGTTGAACTCGGCGGAATGATGTTGTGCTTCCGGTTCATCCACCACCGTGACCGCCACCGTGGTATTGCCGCTGAGCCGGTCACCACGCACCGCCAGCCGCAGGCGCTGGATATTGCGCTGCACGCTTTCGCTTTTCTCGCTTTCCGGCAGAGCTTCCAGGGTTTCCAGCGCCGCCCGGTCCTCATCCAGCACATCCAGCAGCAGCGCCTGGGCGTATTGCAGCTCGGCATTCTCCGGCTCGGCCTGCCGGGCCTTTTCGAACAGTTGTCGTGCCGCTTCCTGCCGCCCCAGCTCCACATACACCCGTGCCAAGTCATAGAGCAGCCACGGGTCGCGTGGCTGGTAGGGCAGCGCCTGCTCCAGCCTCTCCGCGGCCTCGGTCCATTGGCCCCGTGCCTTGTACAGCCCGGCTTCTGCCCGATAGGTACGGGCCTGCAGACGGGCGTAATCCTCGCCCATGGCCCGCTTCTGTTTCGCCGTCAGCCCGTTCAGGCCCGCACGCGCCTGCCCGGCCTTGCCCTGCTCCAGCCAGGTCTCCAGCAGCCCCGTCAGCGCCAGCGCTTCTTCCGGATGCTGGCGCAGAATGGCCCGGTAGCGTTTCTCGGCTTCCGGGTAGTCCTTTTTCTGCCGGTAGAGTGCCGCTTCCAGGCCGCGGGCGTAGAC
>WFUE01000147.1 GCA_015485125.1 Lysobacterales bacterium
GAGGAAGAAAAAGCCGCCGAAGGCGATGACCTGATCACGGACGACGAATTCGAGAAGGTGCTGGATGAGCTCTACGGTGGCAAGGCACCTGGAGAAGTTACTCCCCCCGCGCTCAAGGAGGAAAAAGCCGAGAACACGCCGGCCGAAGGCGATGACCTGATCACGGACGACGAATTCGAGAAGGTGCTGGATGAGCTCTACGACGGCAAGGCTCCCGGCGTGGTGACACCGCCGGCACTGAAAGAGGAGGCGGGCACCCCTGAAAGCACAAAAGCCGATGCGGAAAAACCGGCTGCGGCAGCCACGGCCGTCAAGCCCCAGAAAGCGGCCAGTAAGCCCGCCAGCAAGCCCGCCGGTGAAAAAGCACCCGCCGCCAAAAAGGACAAGCCGGCGAAAAAAGCGGCCAAGAAAGCCGATGCCGTCGTGCGGGTCAACACCTCCATGCTCGATGAGATCATGAATCTGGTGGGCGAGCTGGTGCTGGTGCGCAACCATCTGGCGTTGTTGACGGAAAAGGTGTCCGACGACGAAGTGGGTCGCGCCGTTTCCAATCTGGATCAGGTCACTTCCGACTTGCAAACCTCCGTGATGAAAACGCGCATGCAGCCGGTGAAAAAGGTCTTTGGCCGCTTTCCCCGGGTGGTGCGGGATCTGGCCCGGCAACTGGGCAAGGAAGTGGATCTGGTGCTCAAGGGTGAAGAAACCGATCTGGACAAGAACCTGGTGGAAGCCCTGGCCGACCCCTTGATTCATCTGGTGCGCAATGCCGTGGATCATGGCCTGGAATCACCGGACGAGCGGGAGAAGAAAGGCAAGCCGCGCAAGGGCAAGGTGGTGCTGTCCGCCGCGCAGGAAGGGGATCACATCATTCTGCGTGTCGATGATGACGGCAAGGGCATGGACCCGGATTTTCTCCGGGCCAAGGCGGTGGAAAAGGGCATCATGTCGGAAGAAGAGGCGGCCGGCATGAGTGACCAGGAAGCCTTCAACATCATCTTCATGCCCGGTTTCTCCACCAAGAACGAAATCTCCGATGTCTCGGGCCGGGGCGTGGGCATGGACGTAGTGCGCAGCAAGCTCAAGGCGCTGTCGGCACAGATCGTTATCGATTCCCAGGTGGGCAAGGGCACTTCCATCAAGATCAAGGTGCCTTTGACGCTGGCCATCATGCCAGCCCTGATGGTAGTGGTGGACCAGCAGCGTTATGCCCTGCCTTTGTCGGCCGTGCATGAAATTTTCGACCTGCATGAAGAGCGGGTGAATACCGTCGATGGCCAGGATGTCATTCTGGTGCGGGGCTTGACGCTGCCACTGTTCTACCTGCGTCGCTGGCTGGGCCATGGCGATACCGAAAAGCCGGAAGTGCAGCAGGTGGTGACGGTGGATGTGGGCAACCGCCGGGCCGGTTTCGTGGTGGATGAGCTGATCGGCCAGGAAGAAATCGTCATCAAGCCGCTGGGGCCCTATGTCAATGGCCTGCCGGGCTTTGCTGGAGCCTCTGTGGGCGGTGACGGGCGCATATCTTTGATCATCGACATTCCCTCCCTGATGAACCATTACGCCACGTGAGGCCAAGATGACGATCTGGGCGGTTGCCAATCAGAAAGGCGGCGTGGCCAAGACCACCACGGCCATTTCACTGGCGGCGCATCTGACCCGCCGGAGCCAGCGGGTGCTGATGGTGGATCTGGACCCGCACGGCTCACTGACCACCTGGCTGCGTTTTTCCGTGGAAGCGGAACAGGCGGGTGTGCTGAGCCTGTTCCAGCAGGCGGCTGAAAAACAACCCCTGTCACCGGCTGCCTGCGTCCATGCCACGGATTTTGAAGGCATGGATCTGATGCCCGCCCATGCGGGTCTGGCGGCACTGGACCGGCGGTTGGGCAACCAGCCGGGCATGGGCAAGGTGCTGGCACATGCGCTTTCGGCCTTGAAAAGCCGTTATGACCATATCTTTCTCGATTGTCCGCCCATGCTGGGCGTGCTGATGATCAATGCCCTGGCGGCGGCCGACCATCTGGTGGTGCCGGTACAGACCGAGTACCTGGCCCTCAAGGGGCTGGAACGCATGTTGCGTACCCTGGAAATGCTGGGCCAGTCTTCCGGCAAGGCATTGCCCTATACCATCGTGCCCACGCTCTATGACAAACGCACCCGCGCCAGTCTGGATACTTTCCAGCGCCTGCAGAAAGACCACGGTGAACATCTGTGGCCACGCTTTATCCCGGTCGACACCCGCTTTCGTGAAGCCAGCCGGCAACGCAAGCCGCTGCCGCTGATGCAGCCGGGTGCCCGAGGTTCCATGGCTTATGGCGTGTTGCTGGATGACCTGTTGAAGGAGGTAGAGGCCCATGGCTGAGGCAAGTATTCAAGGGCAGCAGATGCTGGCCGGTTATTTCGATGACCTGCTGGCGGAACCCGAACTGGAAGTGGTGCAAGTGGAAGCCGAACCCGTGGCTGAAACGCCGGAGCTTGCCGCGGAAACCACTCCGAAGACAGGAACCGTTGCACAGACGGATACAGAAACACCTGCCCCGGCGCAGCCGGTGGCGGATGACGATGCGGCCACTGCTGCCGATCACGACTTGCCCGACCCGGAAGTGGCGACTCCCGTCGCGGAAACTTCACAACGGCCTGTACTGAATCTGGAAACCCCACCAGCCATGGCTCATTGGCGGGATGCCCAACAGCACGATTGCTTGATCCTGCAACTGAATGGCTTGCGTCTGGCCATGCCCTTGTGCTGTGCCGACCTCCCCAAGCCCTGGCCGGAAGGCGTGGTCGTCTGGAATGAGGGTTGGTTTCAGGGGCGGTATGCAGTGGATGATGCCACGCGCGTGGTAGTGCATCTGGCGGAAATCATCATGCCGGGCAAGGGCATCCCCCATCGCGAGGGCATCGTCGTGCCCTTGCTTGAATTGCCCTGGAGCCTGCGCGTGGATGATCTGGAAGGCAGCCGGCGTTTTGCTGCCACGGATATCAGCTGGAACACGCAGGCAACGAAACGCCCCTGGCTGGCTGGCATGGTGAAGGGCCAGCCGTTGGCTGTGATCGACCCGCTGGAGCTGGCCAAAATGCTGGCCCATGCCTGGAATGAATAATGGCCTGAAAATTGCTTCATAGTGTTCAGAGCCGGGAAAGCTGCGTGGCTGAAGGCAAGAAATCAATAACTTATGGAATATTATTGAAGTTTTCTGCCGAATAACAAGTGATGTGGCCCAGGCCGTAAGCCACAGGAGTCAAGAAAATGGCACAAGCAAACAAGAAACAGGCTGAAGATACCCACCGCTGGGTCAGCTTCCGCATGGGGCGCGAACTCTATGCGGTCAATGTCATGTGTGTACGCGAAGTGCTGACGCTGATGGAGTTTGCCAAGGTGGCCGGCGCGCCACCCTTCGTGCTGGGTATCGTCAACCTGCGTGGCAATGTGGTGACGGTCATTGATACCCATAAACGTTTCAACCTGCCGCCTGAACCGGTGACGGAAGAGACGCGGGTAGTCATCATCGAATCAGACAAGACCACCATCGGCATGCTGGTGGATGAAGTACGGGATGTGGTGGATGTGCCACAGAACCTCATCCAGCCACCCCCTCAGTTGCAAGGCGAGGCGGCCAATCAGTACATCGGTGGGTTGGTGCATCTCAACGACAAGATCTACATTCTGGTAGATGTGGAAAAGCTGTTGCAGGATGCCCGCGTGGAAGAGGAGGAAGAGGCGTGATGCTCTATTTGTGGCTGGCCACACTGGCCATGCTGGTTCTGGTGCTGCTGGCACTGCGAGCAACCCGTCAACAAACGCGCACGCGCCTGCATGGCCTGGAAACCCGTCTGCAAAACAGTCTTGCGCAGTTGGAACAACAAGCCCGGCAACAGGCACGGACGCAAAAACAATTGCATAGCCTGCAAAGCGCCAGAAAAGCCGCCGAGGCCCGGCAGGAAGCGCGTATCCAGCAATTGGAACAGCAGGTGCTGGCCCTGCAATCCGTGCAGCAGCACGCCTTTCAGCTCAAGCACCTGGCGGAACTGGCCGGGCAGGGGCAGCCCATGGAACATTTTGTTGCCACCGGTCAGCTTTCACGGGCGGAAGCGGCTTTGATCCAGAAATTGCATCATCCCCGAGAGCACTGAAAACTTGCGATCGTCATTCGGATCCGTCCTGATCCGGGTCGGTCATTTCCGGTGCACGCCCTTCCAGCCAGAACACCCAGGCCAGCAACTCGGCCACGGCGGCAAACAGTGCTTCCGGAATCTGCTCGTTGATGGCCAGATTCGCAAGCGCCGTGGCTAGTGCCTCGTCCTCCTGAACGGGAATGCCCAGGGCTTCCGCGCGTTTGCGCATGGCGGCCGCCGTGGCTTGCTGCCCCTTGCTGACGACCACGGGAGGTTCATCGGGCAGATATTGCAGGCCGATGGCCCATGCCGGTTGTGATGCGCGCTTGTTCATGCCTGAACATCCAGTAGCTGGCTGCGAGACGGCAATGGAGGTGGGTCATCAAGAATGGGCGTGCCGCGAAAGACCAGCGCTTCCATTTGCAGGCCCAGTTGGTTGATTCGTTGCTGGAAACGGTTTTCGTATCGCTTAAGCAGTGCCTGGCTTGTAGCGTGTTCACACCAGCATTGCGTGCTCAGTTGTTGCCCCTGCAGCAGAAGCGCGGCCTGTATGGCACCCAGATGCGGCAGGGTCAGCGCCAGACGGATTTGCCAGCTTGTTGCCGTGTTTTCGGCAGAGGTTTGCGGGGGTTCGTGCTCGGGTTCGACTTCCAGGTGAATCGGAAGAGTGCCCCAGGGGCTGATCCAGGGGATGTCCAGTTGCAACCCCCCGGATTGCAAACCAGCCGATGCCCGGCTGAGGTGCTGCAGCTGCTGCACGGTGGTTTTGGCCAGCGCGCCATCGGCCAGTTGAAACAGCTGTTTCAGCAAGGTCTCCAGTGGCTGATCCAGCGCTGCTTTCTTTACGCGGATGGGGTATGCCAGTGGTGTGTTGGCAAGCGCAGCCGTGTGTACCAGTGCTTTTTGCGGGCTGTTGAAAAGGCTGTCCTTCAGATCGGGAGCGGTTGGGCTCGGGCGAATGCCCTGATGATCCAGCAACTGCAACAAGCGAAAGAGCAGGCCTTTGAGGTCCTGTTGTAGTGACTGTGGTGCCGTTTCGGTATTGGTGGCCAGGCGGTTTTCCAGAAACAGACCGGAGTTTTCGATGGCCTGCCGCAAGGTGCGTGCATCCGGCCTTGGTGTGCCGGGTTGTGCCTCCACCAGTTGAATCAGCGTGTTGCGCAAATCCTCCGGCAATTGGTGGAATTGTGGGTGCTGGCGCAGGGCGCGGGCCAGTTCCACCAGCTGCTGAACGGGTTGAGCCCGTGGCAAAAGATTGCGCAGGGCGGGGGCAATCAGCCTGACGGATTCCGTGGCTGTTTGCATCTGCCCGGAATCTGCCGGGCCTAGATTTTTACCGGTTACGGTTTCGCCTTTCACCGGTTGCAACAGTACACGGTCACCGACCTGTTGCAGTTTGGCCAGCAGTTTCTGCCCGCTGGACAACGGTACCAGCGAACGGACTTCATGCTGGCGGCCGGCGATTTCCAGCAGGGCGCGCCCGCCCCCTTGTTCCGGCGGAGTTCCCTGAATGACGCTGACCTTGATGATTTGACCGACCTTGAACGCCTGCAGGGCTTCCCGGCTGGAAAGCAGTTGCAGGGTATCCAGGCTGGTGCTCTGTGTGATTTGCACTATGTCTCCGGCAGTCTGCTTGGGCGTGTAGCCCCATGTAGTCGTCTTATCGGCAGGTCACCGGCAATCTGAAGCCAATCGACCGGTGCCGACCCTGATTTCGCACCAGCATGAAGCATTTGGTGGCCATTTTTTGCCGTTCATGGCTCAAGTTTAAAGTCATTATGCCGATACGGGATGAACTGAACATGCAAATATTGATTGGAGGCAGCCTTATGGAACACTTGTCCGCCCTGTCTGGTGTCAGGCACGCCAGCCCGCTACACACTTCGCCCATGCGTGCAGAAGATGCAGAGAAAGCAGCGGAAGCCCCCGCCGCGCCCGAAGGCGAGGAAGCCCTGCGGCTTCTGATCCTGCGTGCGGTACTGAAGCAGTGGCTGGGTGTGGAAGTGGATGTGCCACGGACACCCGCCACGCCCAGGGATGGCGCAGAAGGAACCGCTCAACCGCCAGCACGGGTCGATTCCCGTTTTTCCTTTGAGATGCAGCAATCCTTTCAGTTTTCCCTGGATGTGACCCTGCAAAACGATGCCGGCGAGACCCGGCAGGTGCGGGTGGAAATCCAGGCGGCCTTTTCCCTGTCACTGGATGTACGCAGCCAGCAGTCCGGGGAAGAGAACATGACCGATCCGCTGGTGGTGCAACTGGGCGATCAGCCACTGACCCTGGCCCGGGATCGCTATCGCTTCGACCTGAATCTCGATGGCCTGGCCGATGCCTTGCCCGGCCTGAACCCGCAGGCGGCCTATCTGGTGCTGGATCAAAACGGCAATGGACGGGTGGATGATGGCCGTGAACTGTTTGGTCCGGCCAGTGGCCGCGGGTTCAGCGAGCTGGCGGCGCTGGATGAAAACGGCGATGGCCTGGTGAACCGGCAGGACAGCCAGTTTGCCCGTTTGCAGCTATGGAACCCGGCCAGCGGCTTGCAAAGCCTGCAACAGGCGGGCATTGAATCGCTGTCGCTGAAAGCCGGCCGCCTGCATGAACGGCTGTATCAGGCCGGTCGGTTGATGGGGCTGGTGCGGGAACAAAGCCTGCTGGAAGGCCGGAAGGGCGCCTTGCTGGAAGTGGATTTGCGGGTTTAGCGCCAATAACCCTTTATTGAGGGTCAGATGGCTGGTTCGGCTATCTCCAATGGGCAGGAGTATGCGAAAATAGCGCGCTTTGTTGCTTCTGACTGTTGCGAGGTGAACCGGATGGCCGAGTTTGTTTTGCCCCTGAACCAGCTGGGCATGGGGGATGTGGCGCGAGTAGGCGGCAAGAATGCCTCCCTGGGCGAGATGCTGCAGCATCTGGGCGGCATGGGCGTGCGGGTACCCGGTGGCTTTGCCACCACGGCTGATGCCTACCGCCATTTTGTCGATCAGGCCGGTTTGCATGATCGTATCCAGCAGCGCTTGCAGGGGCTGGATGTATCCGATGTGCGCTCCTTGCAGACAGTGGGTGCCGAAATTCGCGGCTGGATCATGGAAACCCCGTTTCCGGCTGATCTGGATCAGGCGCTGGATACAGCCTATGCCCGCCTGCTGGAGCAGTATGGCGAGCAGGTGAGCTGGGCGGTGCGTTCCTCCGCCACGGCCGAAGACTTGCCGGATGCCTCCTTTGCCGGTCAGCAGGAAACCTATCTCAATGTCAGCGGTCTGGAAGCGGTCAAGCGTGCCATTCGCATGGTTTATGCCTCGCTGTTCAACGACCGGGCCATCGCCTACCGCGTGCACCAGCATTTCAGCCATGAAGAAGTGGCCATTTCCGCCGGGGTGCAGAAAATGGTCCGTTCCGACATCGGCGCCAGTGGCGTGATGTTTACCATGGACACCGAGTCCGGTTTCCGGGATGCCGTGTTCATTACCGCCAGCTACGGGCTGGGGGAAATGGTGGTGCAGGGCGCGGTCAATCCGGATGAGTTCTATGTGTACAAACCCGCCCTGCAGGCTGGCAAGCAGGCCGTTCTGCGGCGCAATCTGGGCGGCAAGGCCGTACGCATGGTCTATAACCCCGACTATCCGCAGGCCGAATCACCGGTAAAAACGGAAACCGTGCCGGAAGAGCTGCGTGGGCGCTTCTGCCTGAATGACGAGCAGATTCACCGGCTGGCCGAGGATGCCTGCAAGATCGAGGCACACTACGGTCGCCCCATGGATATCGAATGGGCGCTGGATGGCAATGACGGCCAGCTATACATCGTCCAGGCGCGCCCGGAAACCGTGCAAAGCCGCCAGGGGCAGGTGCTGGAACGCTTCCAGCTCAAGGAAAGCGGCCCGGTGTTGACCGAAGGGCGCAGCATCGGCCAGAAAATCGGTGCCGGCAAGGCGCGCATCATGCGTTCCCTGGAGGAAATGGACAAGGTGCAGCCGGGGGATGTACTGGTCACCGACATGACCGACCCGGATTGGGAACCGGTGATGAAGCGGGCCTCCGCCATCGTCACCAACCGGGGCGGGCGGACTTGCCACGCGGCCATCATTGCCCGCGAAATGGGCGTGCCGGCGGTGGTCGGTTGTGGTGATGCCACTGAGAGCATCCGCGACGGGCAGGAAGTGACCGTCTCCTGTGCCGAAGGCGAAACCGGCAAGGTCTATGACGGCTTGCTGGAATACAGCGTCAACAAGGTGGAGCTGGAATCCATGCCCGAGGCGCCGGTGAAGATCATGATGAATGTGGGCAATCCGGGCCGGGCCTTTGGTTTTTCCCGCCTGCCCAACGCGGGTGTCGGCCTGGCCCGGCTGGAGTTCATCATCAACAACGAAATCGGCATTCACCCCAAGGCCCTGCTGGAATACGAGCAGTTGCCGGCGGATCTACAGGCCATGATCGAACCGCAGATCAGCGCCTACGACAGCCCGGTGGAGTTTTATGTCAGCAAGATTGCCGAAGGGGTGGCCACCATCGCCGCGGCCTTTGCCCCACGGCCGGTGATCGTGCGCCTGTCGGATTTCAAATCCAACGAATACGCCAACCTGATTGGCGGCGAACGCTACGAGCCGGATGAGGAAAACCCCATGATTGGTTTTCGTGGCACCAGCCGCTATCTTTCCGAGGATTTCGCCCCCGGTTTCGCGCTGGAATGCCAGGCCCTGCGGCGGGTGCGCGAGGACATGGGGCTGGACAATGTCTGGGTGATGGTGCCTTTTGTGCGCACGGTTTCCCAGGCCAGGGCGGTGGTCGAATTGCTGGCCGAGCACGGGCTGGAGCGGGGCAAGGCCGGGCTCAAGCTCATCATGATGTGCGAAGTGCCCAGCAACGCGGTGCTGGCCGAGCAGTTCCTCGAATATTTCGACGGATTTTCCATCGGCTCCAATGACATGACCCAGCTGACGCTGGCGCTGGACCGGGATTCCTCGCTGGTGGCCGATTTGTTCGATGAACGCAATGAAGCGGTGAAATACATGCTGGAGCTGGCCATCCAGGCCTGCCGCAAGCAGGGCAAGTACATCGGCATTTGCGGGCAGGGGCCTTCCGATTATCCGGATTTTGCCGAATGGCTGGTGGAGCAGGGCATTGAGAGCGTATCGCTCAACCCGGATACGGTCATCGACACCTGGCTCTATCTCAGCCAGCAGAGCAAGGCGCAATGAACCCCGTTGCCATTCGCTTTCGCCAGGATGGCCGGGAAAAGCCTGGCGTCTGGCTGAACGGGCAGGCCTATGATGTCTCCGCCCTGGTGGAAGACTGGAGCGGTACGCATCTGGAGAACCTGCAACAGCAACTGGACGCGCTGGATGTGGGCACCTTGCCAGCCCTGCCGGCGAATGCGCAACCGGCCTGCCCGGTGGGCGGCGTGCGCAAAATCCTGGCCATTGGCTTGAACTATGCCGGTCATCTGGCGGAGATGAAAGCCGAGCGGCGGGAAGACCCCATGCTCTTTTCCAAGGCCATCACCGCGCTTGCCGGCCCGGAAGACCCCATCATCATCCCGCGTGATGCGGAGGCGGTGGACTGGGAGGTGGAGCTGGTAGTGGTTATCGGTCGCGGTGGCGTACGCATTCCCCGTGAGCAGGCGCTGGCCCATGTGGCCGGTTACTGCGTGGGTATCGATGTGTCCGAACGCCACTGGCAAAAAAAGCGGGGCGGGCAGTTCATCAAGGGCAAGTCCGCCGACAGTTTCGGCCCGGTCGGCCCCTGGCTGGTTCCGGCCGGGCAAGTCGACCTGCATCAGGGGCTGGACTTGCAACTCAGTGTCAACGGTCAGGTCAAGCAGCGCAGCAACACCCGCCTGATGCTGCATGATGTACCGGCCCTGATCGCCCATGTATCCACCTTCATGCGCCTGGAAACAGGGGATCTGCTCTTTACCGGTACGCCGGATGGGGTGGGCATGGGACGCACGCCACCGGAATATCTCCAGCCCGGCGATCAGGTCACAGCCCGTATTGCCGGTCTCGGCGAACAGCATCATGCTGTGGTGGCCGAAACCCCTTGATGGCGTTCGCGCATTGAACGCTATAATGCCACCCCTCTGACTGGAGCGCTGCATGAAAGCTGAACCTGATATTCTGGCGGCCATCGCCGCCGCACCCAAGGCGCTGGGCCGTTTCCCCGGTCTGGAACTGCTGGATACCCATGACGCCGCGACTGAAGCGGAGCTGGAACGCTTGCAGCAGGCCTATGTTGAAGACATCGAAAATGGCCAGCACACCGCCGAGCGGGTGGCGGCCTTGCGCCAGTGGATGCAGGCACAGGCCGTCGATGCCCTGATTGTGCCCTTGCACGATATCTTCTTCGGCGAATATGTGCCTCTGGCTAATCAGCGCCTGGCCTGGTTGACCGGCTTTACCGGTTCCAACGGCCAGGCGGTGATCATGCAGGAGAAGGCCGCCTTTTTCTCTGATGGACGCTACACCCTGCAAATGCAGCAGCAGGTGGACCAGCGGATATTCGAATTGCGCCATATCATCGAAGCGCCTTTGGAAGACTGGCTGCGGGCACATCTGCAAGCCGGCCAGACGCTGGCCTGTGATGCTTCCCTGCATACACAGGCGCAGGTGGATCGCTGGCAGACCCTGGCCGATGGCAACAAGGCCCGGCTGCGCCTGCTGGAAGAAAACCCCGTGGATGCCGTCTGGCACGAACGCCCGCCCATGCCGCTGTCGCCGGTGCGGCTGCAACCGCTGGAGTGGGCCGGCCTCGAAGCCCGCGACAAGGTGTCGCAAATCGCAGGGCGGATACGCCAGGCGGGTGCCAGCCATCTGCTGCTGACCCAGAGCGATTCCATTGCCTGGCTGTTGAACGTGCGTGGCATGGATGTGCCCAATACGCCGTTCGTGCTCAGCTTTCTGGTGCTGAACGCGGAAGGCGAAGCACACTGGTTCGTGGATGCGCGCAAGCTGCACACGCTGAACCTGCCGGATTTTGTCCACCTGCATGCGCCGGAGACCTTGCCGGCCTTCCTGCAGGAGTTGAAAGACGCCCGGGTAGCCGTGGCACCACAGACCTGTCCGGTGGGCTTGCGCCAGGCCATCGAGCGGAGTGGCGGGCATGTGCTGGAGATGGACGACCCCTGCCAGTTGCCCAAGGCGGTGAAGAATGCCGCGGAACTGGCCGGCATGCGCCAGGCGCATGTGATCGACGCCGTGGCCATGTGCCGTTTCCTGCACTGGTTCGATCAGCTTCCCCGCGACAGCCGGCCTACGGAAATGGACCTGGCTGAACAGCTGGAGCAGTTCCGCCGCCAGTCCACTGAACTGGTCAGTCTTTCCTTCGACAGCATCAGTGGTGCCGGGCCCAACGGGGCCATCGTGCACTACCGGGTCACGCCACAGAGCAATCGGGCGCTGGAACAGGACGAGATCTATCTCATCGACTCCGGAGGCCAGTATGTACAGGGGACTACCGACATCACCCGTACCCTGATCTTCGGCCAGCCCACGGCGGAGATGAAAGACCGTTTCACCCGTGTGCTCAAGGGGCATATCCTGCTGGGCAGCAGTCTGTTCCCTGCGGGCACCAGCGGTGCGCAGCTGGATACCCTGGCCCGGCACGCCCTGTGGCAGGCCGGGCTGGACTACGACCATGGCACCGGCCACGGCGTGGGGGCCTTTCTCTCCGTGCATGAAGGGCCACAATCCATAGGCAAGGGCCGCTCGCCGGTGCCGCTGCAGCCAGGGATGGTGCTGTCCAACGAGCCGGGCTATTACAAGACGGGTGGCTATGGCATTCGTATCGAAAATCTGGTGGAAGTGGTGGAAAAAACCGTGCCAGGCGCGGAAAGGCCCTTGCTGGGCTTCGAAAATCTGACCCTGGTACCCATCGATCGCCACCTGATCGAGCCCGGCCTGCTTTCCGAAACGGAACGCCGGTGGCTGGACGCCTACCATGCCCGTGTGCGTGAAACCATCGGCCCCCTGCTGGAAGAACCTGTACGCCAGTGGCTGCAACAGGCCACGGCCCCGCTGGAGTTGACATCATGACCGTTCGTACCCGTTTCGCCCCCAGCCCCACCGGCTATCTCCATATTGGCGGTGCCCGTACCGCGCTGAGTTGCTGGCTGGAAGCGCGCAGAAATCAGGGGCAGTTCATTCTGCGTATCGAGGACACCGATCGAGAGCGTTCCACCCCGGAAGCGGTGGAAACCATACTGGAAGGCATGCGCTGGCTGGAGCTGGACTGGGATGAAGGCCCCTTCTTCCAGACCGAGCGCTTCGACCGCTACCGGGAAGTGGTGGATCAATTGCTGGCCGAAGGCAAGGCCTATTACTGCACCTGCAGCCGGGAAGAACTGGATCGCATTCGCGAGCAACAGCGTGCCAATGGCGAGAAGCCGCGCTATCCCGGCACCTGCCGCCATCGCACGGAAAAACCGGACGAGCCGGCGGTGGTACGCTTTCGCAACCCCACGGAAGGCGAGGTGGTGGTGGACGATCTGGTGCGTGGGCGGGTGGTGTTTCGTAACGAGGAACTGGACGATCTCATCATCGCCCGCAGTGATGGCACGCCCACCTACAACCTTACCGTGGTGGTGGACGACATGGACATGGGCGTCACCGAGGTGATTCGCGGCGAGGATCATCTCAACAATACACCCAGGCAGATCAACATCTACCATGCCCTGGGCGCGGAACCGCCCCGCTTTGCCCACGTGTCCATGATTCACGGCGACGACGGGGCCAAGCTTTCCAAGCGCCACGGCGCGGTCAGCGTGTTGCAATACCGGGACGAAGGGTATTTGCCGGACGCGGTCATCAACTATCTGGCCCGCCTAGGCTGGTCCCATGGCGATCAGGAGCGTTTCAGCCGCGAGGAACTGATTCGGTTGTTCAATATTCGTGATGTCAGCCGCTCCGCCTCGGTATTCAATTCGGAAAAACTGCTCTGGCTCAACCACCAGTGGATCATGCACGGGCCGGTGGAAAAAACCGCACAACACCTGCGCTGGCATTTTGCCCGGGCGGATCTGGACGAACAGCAGGGTCCGGCGCTGGAACAGGCCATTCCAGCCTTCGCCGAACGTTGCAAGACCTTGCTGGAGTTGCGCGATGCCATGGCCTTCCTATACCAGCAAGTGGAAGGCTATGAGGAAAAGGCCGCCAGGAAACACCTCAAGGCCGCCGCGGAAAAGCCGCTGCAAATGCTGCTGCAAAAACTGACGGCTGTGGAGGAATGGACGGCTGAACCCATCCATCAGGCCATTCAGCAAACCGCCGCCGAGCTGGAAGTGGGCATGGGCAAGGTCGGCATGCCCCTGCGCGTGGCCCTGACCGGCATGGGGCAGTCACCGGCCATCAACGAAGTGGCCGTGTTACTGGGCAAGGACAAGACCCTGGACCGGATCCGCCAGGCACTGGCATGGGTCACACAGGAAAACTGAGAACCCCATCGCGGTACGGGTTTTCTGACAAGGTTCGGATCCATCACCATCTTCTCCCTTGGTTCAAAAAGGGTTAACATGGATTTTCTGTGAAAGCAGACACATTTTCATGTAGAGGTGGGAAAGGATGATGAAAGGGGTGAAGACTGCTGTTCTTTGGCTCGGGTTGGCGGTGCTGACACTGCCGGGTATGGCATTGGCACAGACCTATACGCTGGCGTTAGGTACGGTTGCCAACGGGCAGTCGGTGCCGGATAACAGTGCCTTGCAAGTGAATGTCAACGCCAACGCGGTTGTGCCGGTTACCATTACCCCCGTGCTATCCATCACTGGTGGGACAACACCGCCCAACCCGGATGATGTCAGTCTGTCCATCGCCTATGACACTAACTTGACGCTGGATACCACGGCACTGGCATCGGACCCCAACTGGGGCTGTGATACTTCTCTTCAGGGGCAGGCAGGTTGTTCGTTGATCAGCCCACCTACCTGGCCCAATTTGCCGTCCTTGCCGCTGTCATTCACCGCACCGGCTACTGGTGGCCCCTACAATGTCAATATCAATGGCACACCGGTCTTTGTGAATGGAGATCCACCGGGTGCCACGGTCAATACCACCTCTGCGGATGTGGGCATTAACGTTGCCGCACCGTCCGCCGACATGGGCGTGAGTCTTGGCCTGCAGCCAAACCCGGTTGCCGTGGGGGATGGTGCAACCCTGCTGGTGGACTGGGCTAACAATGGGCCGGATGCAGCAACCAATGCCCAGGTCCAGATCAATATGCCAACGGGTAGTACTTTCATTACCCCGCAAGTTGCCAGCAATCCCTGGACCTGTAGTGTATCTGCCTTGGTGGTGAGTTGTACGCAAGCCAATGTGGCAGCCAATGCCAGTGGGCAGTTTGCCATCTACTATACGGCTCCCACAACGGTGGGTAATTTCCCGGTCACCACGTCCATTGGAGCAACTGAATCCGACCCGGTTGCCAGCAATGATACGGCCAGTGCCACGCTGGTCACCGAGCCGGTGGTCACGGATGCCAGTGTGACAACCACAATCAATGTCAGTCAGGCTACACCGGGTGATACCGTGCAATTCAGCGCCCGGATCAAAAATGTGGGCAATCAATTCGTGGATGGTTATCTGGAATTCACCACCACGCCATCGCAGTCGCTGGTGGGCTATTCCGCACCAACGGGCTGGGCTTGTCTGCAAGGTAATACTGGCGTGATCGCCTGTTCGGGTGGCGGTTTTGTTCAACCGGTGGCTGGTGGTGTCGATCCCTCCTCGCGTGGAACGGGTGGTATCGGTGTCGGATTTGATGAAACCTTTGTGCTGGATATTCGTATCAACCCGTCCGAAACTGCGGCCAGCATAACCGGCACGGCCACGCTGAAACCGGTTTATACCCCGCCACTGGATGACAATACGGCCAATGACAGCAGCAGTGTTACAGTGCAGTTGGGCACGCCCGAGGCTGATCTCAATATCGAAAAAACAGCTGTTTATACCCCACCACTGCAAAACGGTGATCTTTACGAATACCGCATCAAGGTGAGCAATCTGGGCCCGCAACCGGCCCCCGGTGTGGTCATTGACGATCAACTGCCGGACAATGTGGAGTTGCTGTCGGTGCAGGCGCCCTTTGGCTGGGTTTGCGCGCCCACATCCGGTATTGGTGTGCAGATGCAGTGTGCCTTTGATCGGGCCTTGAGCCCGCCAGACAGCCAGACCATTGTCCAGCAGGTGCGCTACCTGGGCGGAGAAGTGGTGGAAACCACAGCGGTAGTGAACGCCGATGTGACAGACCCCGTGCCCAACAACAATGCCGTGGATCGCATCGACAATGTGATTACCGGCCCGCAGGTGGACCTGGTATTGAGCCAGACCGTCAGCGAAACCCAGGTGGCACCGGGTGGCGTAATCAGCGTGACCTATGTGGTGCAGAATACCGGGCAGGCCGATGCTTCCGGTGTGAACCTGTCGATCACCCACGGCAGCCTGTTGATGCTGATGGCCAAGGCGGGGCCGGACTGGTCCTGCAGCGCACAGGGCGCGGACCAGACCGTTTGCCTGTTGAACCAGTCGCTGGCAGCGGGGAGCAGCCAGTCACTGAACCTGGATTTCCAGGCAGCGGAAATCGACGGTACTGTGGATTTGCTGGCCACGGTCAGCAGCCAGGAACCGGATCTGCAATCGGGAGACAATACCCAGCAGACCCGGATCACCATCGGGCAGGGTGGCGGTTCCGGCGAGCCCTTCGATCTGCAACTGGGTTTGATTTCCACAACCGATACGCCACTGGCCGGGCAGCAGTTTTCCCTCAGTGCCGTGCTGGATAATCTGGGCCCGGGAACCGCCTTTGATTTTGTCGTGGACTTTACTCTGCCCAATGGCCTGACTCTGCTGCAGGCCTCCGGTGAAGGCTGGCAATGCGCACCTTTGAACAAGCAGCCCAATCTGCAATGTGTATTCAACAGTGTGCTGGCCAACGGCAGCCAGACACAGGTGCGACTGGATGTAGAAGCCACAGGCCAGCCCGGCCAGTCCCTGGTCGTGGATGCGGTGACCTATGTGCCCAATGGTTTTGAGCAAAACGCCAGCAATTCCATGACTTCGCTGACCTTGCAAATTTCGGCATCGGACTTTGCCAGCCAGGCCGTGGTGACCGGTTCTGCTGACAAGACGCAGGTGCGCTCCGGTGAGACGATTCAGTATGTCTTTGAAGTAACCAATGAAGGTGCGGCTCCCATTCAGTCGGCCTATGTGGAAGCTATGTTGGACGGCCCGGCCAGCTTTGCTGTTGAAACGGCCAAGCAATGGTCGTGTACTGCTGTCGAGACCAAAGTGCTGCGTTGCAATCTGGAAGGCCAGATTCAGCCGGGCGCCACGGAAACCGTTCAGTTTGCCGCGGTGGCTGAAGTATCGCGCACGCCGGGTGTGATCCAGATGCTGGCTTCACTGGTGGATGCCAATGATCCGGCCAATGTCAGTGAACAGCTGGTACTGGATGTCTCCTATCTGGGGCTGAGTGATGTGGACCTGCGTCGTCTGCTGGATGATGCGGCCGGTGATGATGAAATCGCCGGCGGTTCGGTGGGGCCCATCGAGGAGATGTGCCTCGCACCCGCCAATGACAATGAGCAGGCCTTTTGTGATGCGCTGTTCCAGGCCCTGGAAGAAGGCCGTCTTTCGGATGTGCGCAATGTGCTGCGGGCGGTCAACCCGCGGGCGGTGATTACTCAGACTTCCGCTATGGTGGAAGTCAGCGCCGCCCAGTTCCGCAATATCGATGCGCGTATGAACCAGCTGCGGGCCGGCGCGGGTGGCTTCAGCATGAATGGCCTGAATCTGCGTTATGGGGATCAAACCCTGCAACTGGCCTCGTTACGCTATCTCATGAACGATGTGGACAGTGCACGGGAAAGTGGCCTGGCCAGCCCCTGGGGCTTCTTCGTCAACGGCACCATCAGTGCCGGTGATCGTGATCCCACCACACGGGAAATCGCCTTCGATTTCAGTTCATCCGGGATTACCGCAGGTGTGGATTATCGCTTCAGCCACAACTTCGTACTGGGTGCGGCGCTGGGCTATGCCAGTTTTGGCTCCGATGATGCCGATGGTGGTTCCATGGATACCCGTGGCACGACCCTGACCGGCTATTTGTCCTGGTACCCGAAAGACAACTGGTTTGTCGATGCGCGTATCTCCCAGGGCTGGTTGAATGTGGACCAGAAACGCAGCGTGGCATTCAGCATCGGTTCGGTATCGCAAGATGTGTTGATGGCCGGTTCCACGGATGCAACCCAGACCACACTGGCGCTGGCCACGGGTCTGCACTTCAATCGCGAAGGGCTGGTGGTGACGCCGAACGTATCCATGCGCTACACGGGTACATCCGTCGATGGCTATGATGAGCGTGCCGCGGGCATTGGTGCCGTGCGTTATTCAAGTTTCGACTTTGATTCTCTGGTGTTGTCCGCGGGCTTGCAAATGAACAAGAGCATCAGTCTGGATTCCGGTGTGCTGACACCGCAACTGGATGCGGCCTTCCGCTACGAAACCCAGAATGATGGCATGGTGATCGAAGCGCGTTTGCTGGGACGGCAATCACCTTTCCTGATTCGTACCGACTCCCCGGACCGTGGCTACGGCTCTCTGGGTGGTGGTCTGGTCTATGTCAGCAATGGCGGCAAGCAATTCTATTTCACCTACCGCCAGTTGCTTGGACTGGAAGGCTTCAGCCAGTACACGGTGAATCTGGGATTGCGGATGGAGTTCTGACGCTTTCACGGCCCAACATGTCAAACAGGCCACCTTCGGGTGGCCTGTTTGCTTGAAAGCGTTCTTGAGCCTTCGGGTTGCTTTCAGGCTGGTTTGACTTCCAGCTTGTCCAGCAATTGCCAGAGTTTTTTGCGGTCGGCCTGATTGAGGAAGTGGCTGATTTCAATATCCTTGCCGGATTGGCCGATGCAGATGGTGGACCAGCCATCTTCCAGTGGGGCGCGCCGGCCTTTCCTGCGTACCCATTGCAGGGGGAAACGGGCGGTAAACTCCGGATGCAGCCGGCCAATTTCCAGTACCAACTGATCGCCTTCCTTGCGCAGCACGATCTTTTGCTGGTTCTTGCGCACCACCCACCAGAGCGCGGCAAACAGCAGCACCAGATCCAGGCCGGAAAAAAACAACACCGGCCACATGCCGAAGTACAAGCAGAAGCCGGAAATCAGGGCATAGATGATGGCCATTAACAGCAGGAAAGCCCGGTTCTGCCGCCAAGTCCACGCTTGATTGGGTGTCAGGATGATCTGCCACTGGTCATCCTGTTCGCTGAATTCCACCATCTGCCATGCTTTTTGTGCCGCGACCTTGTCAGACTAGCGGGAATATGGCTAGATTGCCAATCTTCCATACAGGATGCCTACATGGAGAACCCAGTTTCCCTGTCTATTCTGGAACACCGCTTCAGTGATGGCGCAATCAATCAGTGGCGCCTGTTCATGCCCGATGCCTGTGAGCGAGTACTGGTCTGGATGCCGGCGTTGGGTGTGGCGGCCAGAAACTACGACCGCTGGGCACAGGCCTGGGCCCGTCAGGGTGTGGGCGTGGCGCTGGTGGAATGTCGTGGCAACGGAGCCAGCAGTTTGCGTGCCAGCCGCAGGGTGGATTTTGGCTATCACGAGGTGCTGGAAATCGAAATGCCGGAAATGATGGCCGTGCTCAGGCAAATCTATCCGCAAAAACGATGGTGGCTGGGCGGTCATAGCCTGGGTGGGCAGCTGGCCACGCTCTACAATGCCCTGGATGGTGGTTTCGAGCGGTTATTGCTGGTAGGGACGGGCGCGCCCTGGTATCGCTGTTATGGCAGCAAGGGAAAATACTACTATCTGCTGATACAAATGGCCCGGCTGTTAACGGAAGTTCTGGGCTACTATCCGGGCAAGCGTCTGAAATTCGGTGGTAACGAAGGCCGCCGTTGTGTACGTGACTGGAGCCATTCCGCCCTGACCGGGCAGTTTGTCATCGGGGGCAGTGCGCTGGATGTCGAACAGCGCATCGCGCAAGTAATCACACCCGTGCTTTCCATCTGGTTTCAGCAAGATCCGTTGATCAGTGTCGAAGGCTGGCAGTATCTGCTGGATAAAATGCCGCGCGCTGAGAAACGGGTGGAAACCATGGGTTCGCCACCCTTGCAGGTACCCGCGGATCACTTTGCCTGGATGAAAGCCCCTGCGCCTGTCGTGGAAGCCTTGCTGAAGATGAATAAAACCCTGAACGAGGCCAGTTGAAATGCATGTCATTGTTGATCTTTGTGTCGTGCCCCTGGGTGCGGGGCTTTCGGTTTCTCCCTATATTGCGGCTTGTCAGCAAGTTTTGCGGGATGCGGGACTGGAGCACCACCTGCATGCCTACGGCACCAATATCGAAGGGGAATGGGACGCCGTTTTCCAGGCCATACGCCGATGCCATGAAGTCGTGCACGAAATGGGCGCCCCACGGATTACCACAACCATCAAGGTGGGGACACGTACCGATCGGACTCAGCACATGCAGGACAAGATCGACAGTGTCTGCCGCTTGCTGGAGGAATGACTTGATTCCGGGCTTGTAAGCCCCATGTTCAAGCCGGTTGTATTGAGGAGAGATCGTCAATGAATGAGTGGATTGTGGATGTCACCGAAGCCGATTTCGACCAGCAGGTAGTGGAAGCTTCCCGGCAACAACCGGTGCTGGTGGATTTCTGGGCGGGCTGGTGTGGTCCATGCAAGATGTTGATGCCCGTACTGGATGCCATCGTGGCTTCCTACGGTGGAAAGGTACGCCTGGCCAAGGTGGATACCGACCAGGAACAACGCCTCGCCGGCCAATGGGCCGTGCGCAGCCTGCCCACAGTCAAGCTCTTTCGTGATGGCGTGGTGGTGGACGAATTCATGGGGGTGCAACCCGAGTCGGCCATTCGCGCCATGATCGAAAAGCATTTGCCGCGCGCTTCCGATGCGTTGTTACAGGCCTTGGAGCTTGCTCTGGAACAGGGTGAAGTCACGGATGATGATTTGCAGCGGGCACGGGAGGCCGTGGCCATGGATCCGGAATATCTTCGCGCGCAACGGGTGCTGCTACAGGTGCTCATGGCCCTGGGAAGGCTGGAAGAAGCGGAAGATATCTTGAAAAGCCTGCCGGCGGATCAGCGCATGGATGAAAGCGTTCAGACATTGAGTACCCGCCTGAAATTGTTGCAGAACGGTGGGGATATAAACCAGCTTATCCAGCAACTACAAGCCCATCCGGACGATTGTGCGCTGCATCTGCGGCTCGCGGCCGCATTGTTGTCGCAACAACGCTGGCAGGAAGGCTTGGAAACCTATCTCAAGGTACTGGAAAAAGGGGATGAAGATCTGCGCAAGCAAGCGCGTGAAGGGCTGCTTGCAGCTTTTGATCTGATCGAGGATCGTGCCTTGGTCAATACCTTTCGCAGAAAGATGGCATCCCTGGTTTTTTGACAAAAAACAA
>WFUE01000148.1 GCA_015485125.1 Lysobacterales bacterium
CGGCAGGTTTTCGAATGCCTGCACGGCGGCAGGCGTGATGCCCCGTTCGTTTGCGGCAGTCAGCACGGCCTGGGCCAGCGGGTGGTTGCTGCCGGCCTCCAGCGCGGCGGCGATGGCCAGCATGGCCGGGCCATCCTCCGCCACCCATTCCACCAGTTGCGGTCGACCCTGGGTGAGGGTGCCGGTCTTGTCCATCAGCAGGGTGCGCACCTGCGACAAGTGCTCCAGTGCCTCGCCATTGCGAAAGAGCACACCCAGTTCGGCGGCACGACCGGTACCCACCAGAATGGCGGCGGGGGTGGCCAAACCCATGGCGCAAGGACAGGCGATGACCAGCACCGCCACGGCGGCCACCAGCGCATGGTTGAGTGCCGGTGCCGGCCCCCAGAGCAGCCAGGCGGCAAAGGTGAGTACAGCGATGACCAGCACGATGGGGCTGAAGACCCGGATGACCTTGTCGGCCAGTTGCTGGATGGGCAGTTTGCCGGCCTGGGCCTGTTCCACCATGCGGATGATCTGTGCCAGCAGGGTATCGCGGCCCAGCCGGTCCACCCGCACTCGCAGCAGGCCGTTGTTCACCAGGGTGCCGGCTTGTACTTCATCACCGGCTTCCACGGCCCTGGGCATGGGTTCGCCGGTGAGCATGGACACATCCAGCCAGGCCTGGCCTTCCAGCACCGTGCCATCCACCGGCATGCGCTCGCCGGCACGCACCCGCACCTCGTCACCGGGGTGCAACCGGCTGACCGGTACCGTTTCTTCCTTTCCGTCCCGCAGGTGGCAGGCGGTATCGGCCTGCAGACCAATGAGCTTGTGCAGGGCGCCGGCGGTGCTCTGCTTGGCCCGCTCTTCCAGATACTTGCCCAGCAGGATGATGGCAATGACGACGGCGGCAGCCTCGAAATAGAGATGGCGGCTGTTTTCCGGAAACCACGACGGTACCAGCAGAACCAGCATGGAGTAGAGCCAGGCAGCCCCGGTGCCGGTCATTACCAGCGAATTCATGTCCGGCGCGGCGTGCAGCCAGGCCTTCCAGCCGGGGCGGAAAAAGCGCAGACCCGGCCCGAACAGCACCGCCGAGGCCAGTATCGCCTGTACCCAGGCCCAGAAGGCGGGAAAGGGCGCCCATGCTTGCAGCCAGCGGGCAAAGGCCGGGAAGAAGTCACTGCCCATGGCCAGTACCAGTACCGGCACGGCCAGTGCAAAGGCCCGCCGCACATCCCGGGCCATGGTTTGCAGGCGCTGTTGCTCGCGGTCATCCTGCTCCTCTGGCAAATCCCCATCCAGCACGGCGGCGTCATACCCGGCATCACGAATGATCTGCACAAGGTTTTCCGGTGGGCACATGGCCGGCAGATAGCGTACTTGCGCCCGTTCCGTGGCCAGGTTGACACTGGCATCCAGCACGCAGGCCTGTTTTTTCAACGCCCGTTCCACCCGCGCGCTACAGGCGGCGCAGGTCATGCCCTCCACGCGCAGCTCCACCTCGGCGGTCTGGGGTTCATAGCCCAGCGTCTCGATGGTTTCCAAAACGGTGCTGGCCGCCGGCCCGTCGGCTTGCAGGTGGATGTCCGCCTGGCCGGTGGCCAGGTTCACCTGCGCCTCCACCCCGTCCAGTTGGTTGAGCTTGCGTTCGATGCGGCCGGAACAGGCCGCGCAGGTCATGCCTTCGATATCCAGCTTTAAAGTTTGTGGTGCCTTGCGAATGTCAGGTTGGGACATGCTCTGCTCCAGATTTTTCCACGCTATTCCGCTCAGGGTGTTTCTCTTGCTCCCGGTTCTCGCTAAGGTGGGGGCATGAGCCTGAATATACAGACCCTGGAAGCACAAATCGACGTGCGCGTGGCCGAACAGGACTTGCGCCAGCTCAGCGTGGCACAGCCGGCGGAGGTGGCCCGGCAGCTGGCCGGTGCCGTGCTGGAGGCGTCAAGGGCGGAAGGGCTGGGCTATTTTCCGGCCCTGAACCATTTCGAGGAGAACGGCCAACTGGCGCCTGATCTGCTGGAAGCCACCCATGCGCTGGTGTGGCTGGCCAGCCAGCGCGCGCGAACTTTGATCATGACCCGCTTGCGGCCCATTTTCTCCACGGTGCGCGTGCAGCAGATCCACGCCCGCCTGTACACGCTGCCGGCCATCCGCAGCGGCCAGCACAACCTGCTGGAAGCCCTGAGCGAACACTACGACCCGGCAGCGTTGAAGATCAATCTGCAGTTGAGCCTGATTCAGAAACAAGGCGGTGAAGGCGAAGCCCTGGAAAATTACACCCGCAAGATGCTGTGGAAGTGGCTCAAAGGCAGTTTCGACCACATGGAAGTCGGCTCGGTACACTGGCTGGCCCCCGAACCGGACTGAATTCGAGGCAAAAAAAACCCGGATCGGGATAGGGATCCGGGTCAAAGGTCCACCTTGCGGTGGAGCCCACTGTGATCGTCTTTTCTCTGTTTGCGCTAGGGCCAGATGGCCTGCACCCATTCCGGGTGGTCAATGAAGGGGTTGCGGTTGCCCTGCAACTGGTAGATCTTGTCGTTGCGGCTGCGCTCCCAGTCATCCACCGGATCCTGCTGATGCCATTGCAACAGGGTGCTCAGCTTGCCCAGTTGCGGGCCGGAGGTGCCGGTGGCGTCCACCAGTTCCAGGTCAGGCCAGCCGTCACCCCCTTCATAACGCACCACCATGTAGAACAGCATACGGGCAATGTCTCCCTTGACCACATCCGGCGGTTCCCAGGAATCCCCGTCCACCTTGCACAGCGGGGCCTCGGCCACCACGCTGCCACCATAGTCGAAATCCAGATTGCCACGAGCACTGTTGACGGTGACATCCGTGGGGCGCAGGTGGTGAATGTCCGTGCCCGGCCCCGGTGATGTGCCAAAGCTGCCGTGGGACTTGGCCCAGACATGCTCGCGGTTCCAGTTGTCCACGCCACCGCCGCTGTTGCTCTTGGGGCTGCTGGTCTGCTTGTAGAGCAGCACCACGTTGTTGCTGTTGAGCGGGTCTTCATCGGTCTGTTTCAGTGCATCCCAGACTCCGGGGGTATAACTGAGCGCCGTGTTGTTGGCAATGATGTCATGCAGGGCCAGTTTCAGCGCGGTGCCGGTCTTGCCGGCGGCATTGGCATAGTACGCAGCCCAGGGGTCGCTGCCGTTGCTGTTGCCCCAGCTGTAGTTGACGGTGGCGAACCCGGCGGCGTAGCCAAAGGCTTTCATGGTCAGGGTACGGCTCAGCGTGCCGGCGATCTCGATGAACTCGTGCCCGGCACCCGTACCGTCACCGTTGTAACCGGACCAGGTGATGTTTACACCCTGATAGCTGGTGCTGGCCTCGGTGGCGCCATTGAGCAGGCCATTGGGCCATTGCACGATGGCGGTGCCATCGGTGGCATCGAACAACTGGATGTCCACATCGTTGTCCGAAAGCAGTTCGATGCGCACGTTGGCAATCCCCGGCACCAGGTCGCCCACGACCACCACGGCATTCTGGGCGATCTGCTGCTGGAAGCTGCCACTGCCACTGGCCGCCGGGGTATCGCTGCAACCGGCCGTGCCCTGCCAGCTGTAGTTCACCGTGGCACTACCGGCCACATAGCCGTACGCCTTCATGGTCAGATCACGGTCGGTGGTGCCGGTGAGCAGGATGTACTCATGCCCGTAGCCGGTGCCATCGCCGTTGTAGCCGGACCATTCCACCGTTACGCCGGCATACTGGGTTTGCTGTACGCCGGGCCCGTTGAGCAAGCCATTGGGCCATTCGACGATGGCGGTGCCGTCAGTGGCATCGAACAACTGGATGTCCACATCATTGTCGGACTGCAATTCGATGAGCACATCCACCTTGCCGGCCGGAATGTCACCCACGACCACCACGTCCCGATAGGCGATGGGCTGCTGGAAACTCCCGCTGCCGCTGCAACCGCCACCACCCCAGTCGAACTGGGCCATCGCCGGTGCTGCGAACAGCCAGACCCCCATCCATAACAGTTTGCGCATGTGTCTCACCCTGTCAGTCAGTTGCAGCGACACATTCTGCCAGCCTTTTTTTGCGATTTTGCGACTGTTTTGTATCCGTTTGTATCAATCAGGCCGCCAACTTGTGAAATTCTGCACATGGGGGTACAAATATAACCGGTTGTCAACCCAACAGACTCTGACTGCGTTGTATGTTGGTGAACGGCCACTCAACCTCAATCAGGAGTCACGTCATGTCCAGATCTCTTTTCCTGCTCGCCCTGCTTTTTTTAGCTACCGCCGTTACCGCCGCCGAGCCCCTGCAAAGCCAGTTTCATGCCACGGGCAATAGCGTCGATGTGTTGCGGGCACAAGTGAAGGACGGCGTGTTGACCGTGGTTTTGCGCGCCAATGCGGAATCGGGCAAATTCGCCCTGAAAATGCAACTGGACGGGGTCTACTACATCGACCCGAAATCCCAGCGCAAATACCTGGTGCTGCGCGATGAGAAAGGGGACTGGATTGCCAACCCGTCGAAAAACCGACCGGGCTGGAACCATGCGGAGCTGAGCGTGAAACCGCCTGGACGGGTGTTCTGGTTCAAGTTTCCGGCACCGGAAAGTGACACGAACACCATCAATCTGGTGGTCCCCGACGTCACTCCCTTTGACGACCTGCCCATCCAGCGATGAACAAGCCCTGGCTACTACTGGCCCTGCTCACTGCCCGCGCA
Source organism: Lysobacterales bacterium (assembly GCA_015485125.1). Lineage (GTDB taxonomy): Bacteria > Pseudomonadota > Gammaproteobacteria > Xanthomonadales > S139-57 > S139-57. The sequence continues at coordinate 4,678 of WFUE01000148.1, forward strand.
TGGGCCGGTTATGGCGAAAATCCGGATGATCCCGCGGCTCAGCAGGCGGCCATCAACGCCCTGCCCCGGGCCGAATCCCGTGCAATTGTTGCGGAAACCCGTGCTATTGAAGGGCTCAGCAGCACACTGGTGGCCACCAGCATGCCGCTGGAACAGGCGCTGCAAACCCTGAATGCCACCGTTGTCGGCCAGGTTATCGAAGTGGCACTTTCCAGTGATGTCCTGTTCGATTTCGATGCCGATCAGCTCAAACCCGAGGCCGAACCCAGCCTGCAAGCCGTGCTTTCGGTACTCAACCACAGTGATGTGGCACAGGTGGAAATCATTGGCCATACTGATGCCAAGGGCTCGGATGCCTACAATCTGGATCTGTCTCTGCGCCGGGCCGGTGCGGTGGAACGCTGGTTGACCCGCCACGGAGTGGATGCGGCTTTGATCCGTACCGACGGCCGGGGGGAACGCGAACCCGTGGCCCCCAACCAGCTACCGGATGGTCGCGACAACCCGGACGGGCGCGCCAAAAACCGACGGGTGGAAATCCGGGTACATACCCGCAAGCCGGCCTGAACGCCGACTTGTTTTTTTCTTCACAGCGCGTATAAATAAGCCTATCCCGAAAGAGATAGTCTTATGCCGACTTTACTTGAATCCTTTCTGCCCATGGCCCTGGCCGGCGCGCTGGTGGGTTTTCTCATCGGCCTGACCGGCGTGGGTGGCGGCTCCATGATGACCCCCATGCTGGTGCTGTTGTTCGGCATACCCGTACCCACGGCAGTGGGCACCGACCTGCTCTATGCCGCCATCACCAAGGCCAGCGGTGTCTTTGCTCATCATCAGCAGGATACGGTGGACTGGAAAATCGTTCGCCGCATGGCCGCCGGCAGCATTCCCGCCACCCTGCTCACGCTGGCCACACTGCACCTGCTTGACCAGCAGGGCGAGGATGTGGGCCGTCTGCTGCAAGCCACCATGGTACTCATGCTTGCAGGCGCCGCCGTGACCCTGCTGTTTCACCAACGGGCCATGCGGGTGCTGCATGACAACCTCATGCCCTATCGCCCGGTCAAACCCTGGTTCTATCTCTACCGTACCCAAGCCACGGTGCTGTTGGGTATGGTCCTGGGCGTTTCGGTTACACTTTCCTCCGTGGGTGCCGGAGCCGTGGGCGCGGCCTTGCTGTTTCTCATCTATCCGCGCAAGCCGGCCGTCACCATTGTCGGCAGCGACATCGCCCATGCCGTGCCCCTGACCCTGCTCGCCGGCCTGGGGCATCTGGGCATGGGTCAGGTGGATTTCAGCCTGCTGGCCAGTTTGCTGGCTGGTTCCCTGCCGGCCATCTGGCTGGGCAGCCGGGTAAGCAAGCGCCTGCCGGAACACTGGCTGCGTACCGGCCTGGCCTGGCTGCTGCTGGCCATGGCCGCCAGCATGGCCTATGACCTGCTGTTGGCCGCGTAAACCAAGTTTTGCTGTGCAAACCGGCAGGGTCGTGTTAAAGTGGCCATTCAGTTCCAGCAAGACAGGCAGTAACCACGCCACCCGCAAGGGGGCAGATGAAAGATCTACGCAACATTGGCGAACCGGGCACAGCCTGGGGTCGCATCCACGGACTGCCTGCTTTGCCCGGCCCCTCCCGATGAATCCCCACCTGTGAACCTCGCCAGCGCAGATCACCTGCGGAACTGGTTGTGCCTTGCGTGCATGTTGCACGGGGGCGAAAGTTCAATGGCCCTTCGGGGTCGGCATATATGAGAGACAGAAAGATGAGTGAGCAAGTACAAGGTACGGTCAAGTGGTTCAACGATGAGAAAGGCTACGGCTTCATCGAACAGGAAGGCGGCAAGGATGTCTTCGTGCACTACAGCAGCATCAACGGTTCCGGCCGCAAGACGCTGATGGAAGGCCAACAGGTGACCATGGACGTGACCCAGGGCCAGAAAGGCCTGCAAGCCGAGAACGTCAACCCGCTGTAAGGCGCGTTGCCAACCGGCATGAAAAAACCCGGTCGGGGCAACCTGACCGGGTTTTTTGTTGGGCTGGCCTGCCGAGACGCCGGCTGTCAGGCTGCCATGCTGGCCCGCAGCTTTTTCATGGCCTGATTTTCGATCTGGCGAATTCGTTCCGCCGAAACGCCGTATTCGTCGGCCAGTTCCTGCAAGGTGGCCTTGTCTTCCTGCAGCCAGCGACGACGAATGATGTCCTGACTGCGGGTATCCAGCTGTTCCAGCCCGGAAAACAGCAGCTGGTGATTGTGCTCCTCCCAGTCTTCCGCTTCCAGCACGCTGGAAGGATCACCGCGTTCGTCGGTGAGATACAGCGTGGGCGCGGGCGCGGCACGACTGCCTTCGTCATCATCCGCCGCCGGCGCATCGAAGCCAATGTCCTGGCCGCTCATGCGGGATTCCATTTCCATCACTTCCCGGCTGGACACGCCCAGATCCTCGGCGATGGCATCCACTTCCTTCTGGTTCATCCAGCCCAGGCGCTTGCGAGACTTGCGCAGGTTGAAGAACAGCTTGCGCTGCGCCTTGGTGGTGGCCACCTTGACGATACGCCAGTTCTTGAGAATGAACTCGTGCATTTCCGCGCGAATCCAGTGCACGGCAAAGGAAACCAGCCGCACGCCCTGAGCCGGGTCGAAGCGCTTGACGGCCTTCATCAGGCCAATGTTGCCTTCCTGGATCAGGTCCGCCAGCGGCAGGCCATAACCGGCATAGCTGCGGGCCACATGCACGACAAAGCGCAGATGGGCCAGCACCATGCGACGGGCGGCTTCCAGATCGTTCTGCTCACGGTAGCGGCGTGCCAATTCCTGTTCCTCTTCCTGCGAGAGCATGGGAATGGCATTCACCTGCTGGATGTAAGCATCCAGACTGCCGGCTGTGGATAAAACGGGCAGGGCATTCAGTGTCATGGACTTGCTCATGGTTACTACCCCCTTCAATTCAAAGACTGAACCTTAGAAGGCAGATTGCCTAGAAAAGTTCCCCTTTATAACAAAAGCATTCGGTTAATACCAGCCCTTGGTGCGAGGGGTTTGCGCTGCCTTTCAAGCTTAACCTTCCCGCAATGTGACATGGCTCACATTTTAGAGATATCTAATGCATAAAATCGCTCAACCCAAAAAGTATAGGTGTATACAATTATGAAGCTTATTCAGACTCTATGCCGACTGTTTTCGGCACCAGCCACTCTGATGATGCTGCTCGTGCCGGTTTTGGCCGAGGCACATGGGTACATCACGCTCTCCCGGGCCTACAAATGTACCGCAGAGGCAGGCAACCTGAACAGCAACTGCGGTGCCGTTCAGTGGGAGCCCCAGTCTCTGGAAGGCCCGGATCGCTACCCCGAAGGCGGGCCAGCCGATGGCACCCTGGCGGCAGCCGGCAAGGACAATTTTTCCGAACTGAACGAACAAAGCCCGACCCGCTGGCACAAAACCGCTGTCAGCGCTGGTCCCATGGCGTTCACCTGGAGCCTGACCGCCCCGCACAGCACCCGTGACTGGCGCTATTTCATTACCAAGCCGGACTGGAACCCCAACCTGCCGCTTTCTCGCAGCAGCTTTGAGGCCACACCATTCTGCGAATTCAATGATGATGGCGCCATCCCCCCCAGGGATTTCACCCACGACTGCACACTGCCGGGCAACCGTAGCGGCTACCATGTGGTACTGGCCGTGTGGGATGTGGCGGATACCGCCAACAGTTTTTACCACGTGATCGATCTGGACTATGGTGGTAACGGCAATGAGACCGGGAATCAACCACCTTCGGCCAGGATTTCTGGAGTAACCAGTGGTTATGTCAATGAAAGCCTGACCTTTTCCGCAAGTACCAGTCAGGATCCTGATGGTCAAATTGTCTCCTATACCTGGGATTTCGGTGATGGAACCACCAGCAGTGCCCTGAGCCCCAGCCATGTCTATGCCAACGTGGGCACCTACACCGTGCGGCTGACGGTCACCGACGATGGCGGTTTGGATGATACGGCCACCACTTCAGTTCAAATACGGGCCAACTTGCCCTCTGTATCGGACATTGTCTTGTCACACAGTTTTGAAGGGGGTCAGAGCACCCAACCCCCGGTCAACAATAACAGCCAGATCATCGCCGGTTATTTCACCAACTGGGGCGTATACAGCCGCGATTATCATGTCAAAAATATCGTAACCAGTGGTTCAGCAGAACGGCTTACGCACATCATTTACGCTTTCGGCAATGTACAAAACGGCCAATGCACCGTGGGCGATGCCTACGCTGATTATGAGAAAGCCTATCCGGCCGAGTTGAGTGTGGACGGTATCGCCGACCAGTGGGACGACCCTCTGAAGGGCAACTTCAACCAGTTGCTGAAGCTCAAGGCGCGTTATCCGCACATCAAGATTCTCTGGTCGTTCGGAGGCTGGACCTGGTCCGGTGGTTTTTCGCAAGCAGCAAACGATCTGGATCGTTTCGCGGATTCCTGCTACAACCTGGTTCACGATCCACGCTGGGATGGCCTGTTCGATGGGATCGATATCGACTGGGAATATCCCAATGAATGTGGTCTGAGCTGTGACAACAGCGGCTACGACGCCTATCGGCTGATGATGCAAGCCCTTCGCAACCGCTTCGGCAACGAATTGATCACCTCGGCCATCGGTGCTGGCGAAACCAAGATCAACGCCGCCGACTATGCCGGGGCGGCCCAGTATCTGGACCATATTTTCGTCATGACCTATGACTTTTTCGGCGCCTGGGTTCGAAATGGCCCCACGGCCCCGCACTCGCCGTTATACGACTACCCCGGCATTCCTCAGGCAGGCTTCTACGCGGACAACGGCATTCAAGTGTTACTGTCCAAGGGTGTGCCGGCAAAGAAACTGACCCTGGGCATCGGGTTCTACGGCCGCGGCTGGGCCGGCGTCTCCCAGCTGGCTCCGGGTGGCAGTGCCACCGGCCCGGCACCAGGCACTTACGAAGCCGGCATTGAAGATTACAAGGTGCTGAAAGATACCTGCCCGGCCACCGAGCAGATTGCCGGCACGGCCTATGGGCTCTGTGGCGATCAATGGTGGAGTTACGACACACCGGAAACCATTGCCGGCAAGATGAATTATGTCCGCACACAGAACCTGGGTGGTGCTTTCTTCTGGGAGTTGAGCGGGGATACCAGTGATGGTGAACTGATTCGCGCCATGAACCCCTGAAACCCGCATCGAAACCATTCGGGCCGGCCTTGCCGGCCCAATTTCTTTCAAGGCCTGCTATTCCGGCATATGCGCCTCGTCCGGGTCATCCCGCCAATCTTCCGGATCATCCGGGCAGCGGGCCAGCCAGTCCTGTAGCAGTTGCAGGTGCTCGGCTTCCTCGGCGGCGAATTCCGCAGCCAGCTTGCGTACCGCCGCATCGGTGCTGTATTCGGCGACACTGGCGTAGAAATCCCGCGCACGCTGTTCGTTGTTCATGGCCAGTCGCAGGGCATGGGCCGTGTTCATCAGGTAATGGGCATCCGCCGCGCCACCGGCTTCCGGGCTCAGGCCATCCGGCCACTGATATTCCCAGGGTGCCAGCTTCGGCAGGCTTGTTCCTTGCGCCCGCTGCCGTACTTCATCCGCATGCTTGCGGCCAAATGCCGCCATCTGCTCGAACAGCGCCGCCACTTCATCATTGTGGTGGGCCTTGAGCACATGGGCCAGCTCCTCGTAGTTTTCCACCGCTTCTTCTTCCACCACCAGGGCGTGGGCGAGAAACAGTGGCAGGCTGTCGATGTTCGCGCTGTGTTCACTCATGGGACAAACTCCTGTTCGATGGCCTCCACCGTGGTCTGCTGGCAGCGCACCGGTTGCCAGACGGGTCTTTCCGCCCGAAAGATGATGCCGGTATGCATGCCATCATCGGCATGGATGCGTCGGGCGGCTTCCACCGCATCGTCGGTGGCCTCCCAGTCCCAGGCATGGATGCTGTGCTTCCAGCCCTTCTGTTCCGGGCGGAAGGTGGGACAGGGGCTGAGCACCTGAACCACGGAAAAACCCGGGTGCTGGATGGCTTCCACCAGCAGGCGGGTCATGCCCGCCGGATCGCCACTGAACCCGCGGGCGATAAAGCTGGCGCCCGCGGCCAGTGCCAGCGCGGCCGGTTGAAAAGGTTGCATGTGCGTTCCATGGGGCGTGAGCTTGCTGTGATCCCAGTTGGGGTCGGTGGTGGGCGAGGCCTGCCCCTTGGTCATGCCATAGACCTGATTATCCATGAGGATGTAGGTCAGATCCATGTTGCGCCGGCAGGCATGAATGAAGTGGTTGCCACCAATGGACAGGCCGTCACCGTCTCCACCGGCCACCAGCACGGTCAGCTCCGGTCGCGCGGCCTTCAGGCCCGTTCCCAGCGCCAGCGCCCGCCCGTGTATGCCATGAAAACCGTACAGATCGGTATAGGCGGGAATGCGCGAGGAACAACCGATGCCGGATAGCAGAGCCGTCTGTTCCCGTGGCAGTTCCAGCCAGGCCAGGGCCTTGGTCAGGGCGCTGAGCACGGCGAAATGGCCGCAACCAGGGCACCACACCGGCTTGATGCCGGATTTATAGAAGGCTGGCTTGACCGCTGCTTTCGGCTGGCTGTGTTCACTCATGACATCGACTCCAGTTCGGTCAGGATTTCTCCCGGCGTGAACGGCACCGGCCCCGGCCGGGCCAGTACACGGGGCTGGACGGGCAGTGCATGCCATGCGCGCAGGTAGCGATCAAACTGCCGGCTGTGGGACTGCTCCACCACCAGCAGGTGATCCACACCGGCCAGCGCCTGTGCCAGTTTGTCCGTCTGCGCCGGCAGCAGCAGCCGCAGGGCGATCATCCGCACCCGGCCACCCTGCCGGCAAAAACGCTCGCAGGCCTCCCGCACCGCGCCGGTGCTGGAACCCCAGGTCAGCACCGCCAGCTCGCCCTCACCGGCCATTTCCGCCCAGAGGTCGCCAAAGTCATGCTGTTCCAGCTTGCGGGCCCGTTTGTCCAGTTGCATGACATGATCCAGCGCTGCGCTGGAGGGTTTGCCGCCAGGTTCATGCTCGAGACCGTCGGCGGTGTACATGCCTTCGGGTGTGCCGGGAATGGCCATGGGCGAGACGCCGTCGGCGGTGATGGCGTAACGCTGATAATCCGTTCCGGGGGATTCCGCCCGCTTGCGCTGGCCGATGAATTGAATTTCAGCCGGCTTGCGCGCCAGCATGCGTGACTGGCCCATGGCCTGATCGGACAGGACGATGGCCGGTGCCTGAAGCTGTTCGGCCAGATGCACGGCCCACTGGGTAGTGAGCACGCAGTCCGGCACATCCAGCGGCCCGAGAACCAGATGGGGCGCGTCGCCATGCAGGCCGTGCAGGGCCTGATCCAGATCAGCCTGTTCCGATTTGGTGGGAATGCCGGTGGAAGGCCCGCCGCGCATGACATCCACGACCACCACCGGGGTTTCGGAAGCCACGGCCAGACCGATGCCTTCCAGCATCAGGCTCAACCCCGGACCGGAGGTGGCGGTCATGGCCGGCACACCCCCCCAGGCCGCGCCAATGGCCATGTTGATGGAGGCCAGTTCGTCCTCGGCCTGAATCAGCGCGCCATTCAACTGTTCGATGCGCGGGGAAAGCCATTCCAGCATGTCACTGGCCGGGGTAATGGGATAGGCCGCCACGAAACGCACGCCGGCACGCAGGGCACCGAGGCCGCAGCCCTCGTTGCCGGTGAGCGTCCAGTCCGGGGGTGTAGACGCCGGGGTGGCACTGAACACCGGTTCGGGCAGACCTTCCCAGTGGTAGCCGGCCTCGAAATTGGCCTGCGCCACCCGTACCGCTTCTTCGCCCTTGCGATGCAGGCGCTTGTCCAGTAGTGCCGCCGCCTGTTCCGGCTGGAGGTTGAGCAGGCGGGCAGCCAGCCCCAGGGCCACCGAATTCATCCGCCCGCCTTTTTCCTGCGCGGCCAGCGCCTTCATGGGTACGGGCAGGGCCCGTACGCCTTCACGTTGTATTTCCGGGGGCACGGGGCCGGCGCTTTCTTCATGCAGCAGGAGGCTGCCGGCACCCAGTGGAATCTCGTCCACGAAACGGTCCACATTCTTCCAGTCCAGGGCAATCATGAGCTGGAAGCGGTCATCCAGACAATACACCGGCTGATCCGCCACCCGCAACAGGGAAGCCGCTTCACCACCACGAATCTGCGGCCCGTAGGAACGCCGCATCAGCCCGTACAGACCGTGCGCGGCCAGCAGGTCCAGCAGCAGCTGGCCCGCGGTGATCACGCCAGCGCCACCGGCACCGGTGATAGCCAGGGAAATATGCATGAGGTACTCCCGTCTCCTGCCATTGTGATGGGAGCCACTATACGCCGGCTTCTGGTATCGGCCATTAACCGAAATCAATACCCGGGCGAATAGAGTTGACTCAGATCAACTACCAGTACGGGCAGAATCATGCACGCCTGGCCTGGCGTTTATTCCCGGCCAGTTTGTGGATTGCTCAAAATGGGCAGCGCCTGGGGTAGATCCTTGCTGTAAGCCTTGGGATCTTCTCCCAAC
>WFUE01000149.1 GCA_015485125.1 Lysobacterales bacterium
CCGAGGAGCGGGAACAGCAGCTGAACGAGGTACTGCAGGGTGAAACCCCGCGCTTCGGCTGCGACGACCACGAAGTGGAACGCATCGCCGATGTGATGCGTGCCATCCGCGACTGCCAGAAACGCTACGGGCCGGAAGCCATCCGTACCTATATCATCAGCATGACCCAGGGCGCCGACGATGTGCTCTCTGTGCTGCTGCTGGCACGTATGGGCCAGGTAGTGGATGCCCAGGGCGCGGTCAATCTGGACATTGCCCCGCTGCTGGAAACCGTGGAAGACCTGCAGGCCGGCCCGGCCATTCTCCAGGCCCTGTTCAACAATCCCGTCTACCGCCAGCATTTGCAGGCACGCGGCATGCGCCAGATGGTGATGCTGGGCTATTCCGACAGCAACAAGGACGGTGGCATCGCCGCTTCGCGCTGGGCCTTGCAGCAGGCCCAGCAGGCCCTGCTGGAACTGGCCAGTGAGCATGGCGTGCAGCTGGTGTTCTTCCACGGCCGCGGTGGCACCATCAGCCGGGGTGGTGGCAAGACCGAGCAGGGTATCCTCGCCGCGCCCCACGGCTCCGTGGCCGGCCAGCTGCGGGTCACCGAGCAGGGCGAGGTCATCAACCGCAAATACTCCCTGCGTGGCATCGCCCTGCGCAACTTCGAACAGATGAGCGCGGCGGTGATTCAGGCCAGCCTGGAACAACCTCCATCCGACCCGCGAGAAACCCACTGGAAAACGGTGATGGAATTCATCGCCACGGAAGCACGCAAGGCCTATCGCGAACTGGTCTATGAGTCCGACGGCTTTATCCAGTACTTTCGCCAGGCCACACCCATCGATGTCATCGAGCGCATGCGCATCGGCTCGCGGCCCGCTGCCCGGCGCAGCCAGCAGGGCATCGAAAATCTGCGTGCCATTCCCTGGGTCTTCGCCTGGGCCCAGAGCCGCCATGGCCTGCCTGGCTGGTATGGCGTGGGCACCGGGCTGGAACGCGCCGTCGGGCAATTCGGGCTGGAAACCCTGCGGGAAATGCAGGCGGAATGGCGTTTTCTGCGTGCCTGGTTCGACGACATGGAAATGGTGCTGTGCAAGTGTGACATGGGCATCTCCCGCCACTACGCCGAACTGGCCGAAGACGGCCTGCGTTGGCATGACCGCATTCGCGCAGAATACGACCGCACCGAACGGCTGATCCTCGAAATCAACGGCAACGCCTCCCTGCTCGACGGCGACCCCGGCCTGCAACAGGCCATCAAGCTGCGCAACCCCTATGTGGACCCCATCAGCCTGTTGCAAGTAGACCTGCTGCAACGCTGGCGCGCTGACGGCTGCGAAAATCCGGATCTGTTCGAGGCCCTGCTGGCCACGGTCAACGGGATTGCGCAGGGGATCCAGAATACCGGCTGATTTTTGAGCATCTTGGTTTTGGGCGGCTTGTTTTCCGTATCTCTGCGTTGCATGGGCTGCTTCACTCGGTCACGTACTTTTTGTACGCTCCCTCGCGATTCAGCCCATGCGCCTTGATCTACGAAAAACCGCTCGCCCAAAACTTGTGCCAGGAGATCATGAGGATGGTGAGAGGCTTGTTTTCCGCATCTCTGCGTTGCACGGGCAGTCTCACTCGGTCACATACTGGATGTACGCTCCCTCACAATCTGCTCTCTGCGTCTCGATTTGCGAAAAACCGCACGCTCAAAATTATTGCTTGTAACTGGCTGTCGTAGGGCGGAATAGGCGAAGCCGTATTCCGCCGTGGAATCTGACATGGTCTTGGTGCAATACGCTGGCACTATTGCACCCTACGATATCGCCGCTCATTGAAGAAAATGCCCATTGTGGCTGAACCGGCCTCAGGCCTCCGGGTGCCGCTGCGGGTCTGCATGTCGGAAAGTTGCACGAGTTTTCTGATCAATCTCTACCATGAGCAGGTCATTCCATACCCGGTGCCGCACCCGTTCCGGCATCTCTGCCGAATGTTCAACATGGTGCAACTTATTGAATATATTTGGATAGTTGGTTTCCATTATGCAAAGAAGCAGATCGAAGGCTTGCGCAGGGCGGGTTAGGCCCTGGCTGTATCCCGTTAAAATGCAGGCGGTTTGATGGGTTTTAAGGTTGCTGCCGGCCAGAGGCTGTTTTTTCCAGGCGTTCAGCCAGCCAGATCTTGATAATGGACTGACGGCTGACACCCAGATGTTGTGCTTCCCGGTCCAGTGATTCGATCATCCAGCGGGGGAAATCCACATTGACCCGTTTGGACTCCAAATTGGGACGCCTGGCTTTGGAGAGATCAAGGTGACGGGTAATGTCTTGATGATCCTCAAATTGCTTGTCCAATGTCTTGGCTTTCATACAGCTTTACCTCTTCTTTGCGAGATCTGCGTACCGAAATCAGGCGAATGTTGTCGTGACGATAGGTGATGATCGCTGACCAGTGTTTACCATCGATCTGGCCTATAACCAGCCATCGGGGTTCGTCCGTGATTCTGGCGGGGATTTCCAGCAGATGACTGTCCTGCCAGAGTGCCTGTGCGGCCTCAAAGTCCAGGCCGTGTTTGACCTGATTCTTTCGGCTGCTTTTATTCGCATCATACTCGAAGGATGGCATGGTATAGAATCTATACCATATTTATATCAAATGATACGCAAATCGAGCATGTGGGCAGGGGGGAGTGTTTGCTGAGTGTGATGTGCCGGCTTGTTTGTCGCCAGGTTGTGAGATATTCAGAATGACACAAGGGAACCTCCCTGTCCCCATGAGCTGGCCGTAATCAGTAACGGCTGTTTTCGATGCTTTCCTCGATGCGCATCTGGCCCAGATCGGCCAGGCGGCTTTGATCCTGCAGGCGCAGGTTCAGCAGGCGCAGCGGGCCTTCACTCTTGACCGGTATGCGCAGGGTTTGCAGGCCCGGTTCCAGCCAGCGGGCGTGTTCCACCTTCAGGCCCGTGCCGTTTTCACCGGCCAGCAGGGCATGGATGGCGTAGCGGCCAGCCTGTTGTACATGCAGTTGTACTTCCAGCAGGCCCTGGCGCTTGTTCAAGATCCACAGGGGTGTGCCGGTCATACGGGCGCTGGGCCGGGCGCTGGCAAAGGCCAGGCGGGCATCCCGCAGCAGTTCACCCTTTTCGGTTTGCCCCCGGCTGAGGATCTGCACATCCCAGAGGCCCGGCTGATTGGCTGCGGGCGCGGGGAAATCCGCTACCCAGCGGCCGTTGCCCGCCGCCTTGAAGCTGAGTGTCTGTGCCGGCTGGCCATCCGGGGCGATCAGGAAGCCCTGAACCTGTTCCAGCTTGGCTTTTTCGCCTTGCCAACGGGCTTCGATGTGTACGGGTTCGCCGGCCAGTACCGCCTGTTTCGCGATCTTTGCCGTCATCGCCCAGGGGCTGTTGCGGTCTTGCACACTGATGACCCAGCGGCTGTCAGCGGCGGCCTTGGCCAGTTGCAGGGTGTAGATGCCGGCGGGCGCCTGTGCATCCAGCTTCAGCGCCAGGTTTTGCCCGGCCAGCCAGCCCGTGGCTTTCAGGGCCTCGGCGTCCACCACATGCCGGACATGGGCGCTTTTCTGCCCCTGAAACAGCAAGGACGCCGAGGTGCCAAGGGCCTTGGTGCTGTCCAGCCGGTTCAGCATGACCACCGCTTCCGGCCCACTCAGTTGCAGGGCGACGCCCCGGGTCAGCTCCGCACCGCGCACATCCAGGTGGAAGCTGGTGCTGTGCTGCTGGAAGCCTTGCGGATTCAGCCCCTTGAGCAGGTCGGCGTTGATTTCCACCGGCTGTTGCCAGGTGACCGGTTCATGGCGGGTATTGGCCAGCGGTGAGGCCGGATCGGCGGCTTGCGTGCTGCCTGCGGCCAGCAGGGAAAAGGCCAGTGTGATGACAAGATTTTTCATGGTCGCAGCCCTCAAATATCGTTACGCAGAATGACATCCAGGCCGAAGCACTGGCGGCGGCTCTGGTTGTGGCTCAGGGGTTCGCCGCCGTTCATGCGGCTCTTGTCGCGGAACCAGGTGGTGCCGGCCCCTTCCTGCGAACTGCATTCGAGAAAACCGTCCGAGCAGCTGTTCAGCCAGGCCTGTGTCACTTCCAGACCCAGGTTCAGGCTGTAGCCACCGCAGTAGCTGTCGCTGTCCCAGATGGCGGTTTCCACATCCGTGCCCACCACATTCCAGAAGCCCTTGGGCAGGGCCGGACGGCCGGCAGTACCCTTGAGCCAGTTCTGGTTGTAATAGGCCATCCATGAAGTCTGCTGCTGGCGAACCGCGTTGTTCTGATAGCCCAGCAACCAGCCCACGGCGCTTTCAAACACATTGCCTTGCATCACCGCGTCTGCCAGTGGCGTGCCCTTGGAGGAGGGCGCCAGCGCGTTCACCCAGCGAACGGCGTTGATGATGGCCGGGTAGCGGCTGTCCCAGGTGGGGTTGGAGAGAATCCAGCGCATGACATTGCCGCCATTGGAATGGGTGATGACCACCAGGTCGGTGATATTCTTCTGCTGGATGAAGTCATATAGTTGCGTGGCCAGGCAACCGGCGGCACGGCTGTCCCACATGTACTGCTCGAAATCACAGTTGATGACCACATAGTTGCTGGAGTCAGGCAGACCCTGACGAATGGAATTGACCATTCCCCATTGCCAGTAGTCATTGGCCGCGTTGGTTTGCTTCCCCGTTCCATGCACCAGTGCCAATCCCGTCGCGGCAAAAGCCGCCTGGCTCAGGCACAGAGCCAGCAGGCATGCGTAAAGTGTGCGCATGATTTCCCCCTTCTTGGTTGTGTTGGTTGTCAATCCGGTCTAGCGCCGGTGCACAGACCATAAACCATACGGGCGGGTTTGGAAAGGGGGTCCCGTTTTGATGGTGACGGGTGGTTGTTTGCTGGAAAGCCGGCCACAGAAGGCGTAGAGTAGTGCAATACAACCGGTTTAGCTCGGCCATGTGGGCAGAGGGCGCGCAGTATGGCGGCATTCAGTACAAGCTATGGCTGGAGAGTGCCAGGGATATTGCCCCGTTTTCAGCCACTGGCGAGCCGGAGGCGGTGTTGCCGAGGGGGAGTGCAGATATTTTCCCTTGGATTCAGGAATAGTTATCGGTTTTTGAAGGAGATCGATGAAATGAAGGTGGTGAAGAAGAAACGCCAGTTCACGGCACAGGATGAAAGCGATATTGAGCTGATGATGCAGCATGGCAGCACCCGCGAGAAGGCAGAATTTATCATCGAAGAAGGCAAGAGAG
>WFUE01000150.1 GCA_015485125.1 Lysobacterales bacterium
GGTGAAAAGGATGCCCTGGTGGTGATGCAGGGCTGCCTCAAGCAGATGCCGCTGGTGGCGGCCGCCTTCGAGTTCCGCTTCATGGGTGGTTCCATGGGTTCGGTGGTGGGTGCCCGCTTCGTTGCCGGCGTGGAGCGCTGCCTGGAGCAGAAGCTGCCGCTGGTCTGCTTCAGCACCTCCGGCGGCGCGCGCATGCAGGAGAGCCTGTTCTCGCTGATGCAAATGGCCAAGACCAGCGCGGCCCTGGGGCGCATGCGCCAGGCCGGCCTGCCTTTCATTTCGGTAATGACCGACCCCACCATGGGTGGTGTATCGGCCAGCCTGGCCATGCTGGGGGATGTCAACCTGGCCGAGCCCAAGGCGCTGATCGGCTTTGCCGGCCCGCGGGTCATCGAGCAGACCGTGCGTGAAACCCTGCCGGAAGGCTTCCAGCGCTCGGAGTTCCTGCTGGAGCATGGCGCGCTGGATCAAATCGTCGATCGGCGCGAGATGCGTGACCGCATTCATAACCTGCTCAGCCTGCTGCACCATCGCCACTGGCAGCCTGGCCCGGCCTCGGTGGAGGCCGCAGCGGAGGCCCCCAGGGAAAGCGGTGAAACCGGGCAGGACTGATCCCCCTCCGGCGGGCGCCGGCCTGCAAGACTGGCTGGACTGGCAGTCACAACTGCATCCCAGCACTATCGATCTGGGCCTGGAGCGGGTGCGCGCGGTGGCTGAACGGCTGGAGCTGTTCCCCTGGCCGCTGCCCACCGTGACGGTGGCCGGCACCAATGGCAAGGGTTCCACCGTGGCCTTCATCGAGGCCGGCCTGCTGGCATCCGGTCAACGCACACTGGCCTATACCTCCCCCCACCTGTTGCGTTACAACGAACGCGTGCGCATCGCCGGCCAGCCGGTGACCGATGCGGCGCTGATCCACGCTTTCGAAGCCATCGAACAGGCCCGGGGCGAGATCTCCCTGAGCTATTTCGAATACGGCACCCTGGCGGCGCTGTGGCTGGCACGGCAGCAGGCCGTGGATGTGGTGGTGCTGGAAGTGGGCCTGGGCGGGCGGCTGGATGCGGTGAACATCATCGATGCCGATGTGGCGGTCATCACCCGTATCGGGCTGGACCACCAGGATTGGCTGGGCGATAACCGGGAAAGCATCGGCCGGGAGAAAGCCGGTATCGCCCGCAGCGGGCGGCCACTGATCTGTTCCGACCGGCAGCCACCGGCCAGCATCGCAGAGGCAGCCGCTGAGCTGGGTGCGCCCCTGCTGCAACTGGGGCGGGATTTTCAGCTGCAACCGCAGGCCGGTGGCTGGTACTGGCAGCAGGGCGGGCAGGTGCTGCACGGGCCGCCACTGGCCATGGCCGGTACCTGGCAGGGTGACAATCTGGCCGGTGCGCTGGCGGCCTTGTATGCGCTGGAAAGGAAACGTCGCATTCCCCTGAACTGGCCGGCCCTGCCCGAGGCCCTGGCCGCCGTGCGGGTACCGGGGCGTTTGCAGCCCTGGCCCGGGGATGCACGGGTCTGGATGGACGTGGGCCACAATCCGGCGGCGCTGGAAGCCCTGCAACCCTGGCTGGCCGCACACGCGCCCCTGCATCTGGTGTTCGCCGCGCTGGAAGACAAGGATCTGCCTGCCATGGCCGCGGCCCTGCACCCGCATGTGGGCCACTGGTGGCTGGCCGGACTGGATGTGCCGCGTGGCCTGTCTGCCGAAACACTGGCCGCGCGCATGGGGATCCGGCCCGACGGGCTGTTCCCTGCGCCGGCAATGGCGCTGGCGCATGCACGCGCCGTGGCCGGGGCGGATGAAACGGTGCTGGTCTGCGGTTCGTTTTTTACCGTGGCGGCGGTTTGCGATCCCCCACCGTCAGGCAAAAGCGGGTAGAATGAGACGGCTATTCTGGCGAGGACGGTTCTGTGGATGATCGGCTGAAGCAACGACTGGTGGGCGCGGCGGTGCTGGTGGCGCTGGCGGTGATCTTCCTGCCCATGTTGCTGGACGGTGAACCGCAGCCGGTTGAGCGCACGGTTCGTCTGGGCCTGCCTGAACGGCCGGCCTTTGAAGGCGAGGGTGAAACCATCCCGCTGCTGGACGAGCCAACCCAGCCTGAGGCGCACGAATCAGGCCAGCCCGCTGGCAAACCCACCCTGGATCTGCTGCCACCGGAGCCGGTTGCCGAACGGGCTGAAGTCACCACGAGCCCCGCGGCTGAATCCGGGAATGCATCCCCGAGTGGCACCCCGGCCAGCACACCGGCTGACACAGAAGCCGGCACGCAGGCTGAAGCGCAACCGCCACAAACCAGCGAAACACCGGCGGACAGCGCCCGGCAGGAGACCCCGGTGGTGGTAGAAGAATCCGCTGTCTCCCCTCCGTCAGCCGTGGCCGAACCGCAGACTCCCGCCGTGCCACAACCCATGGACCGGCCGGAAGCGGCTTCCACGCCGGATAAACCGGCGCCCGTGCCGTCTCCAGACGCTTCCACCCAGGCAAAGGGCTGGTGGGTGCAAC
>WFUE01000151.1 GCA_015485125.1 Lysobacterales bacterium
GTCAATGCCGGCCCAGGCCCGCCCCGTCACCGGCTGCAACACCACGCCCAGCACCGGGCGATGGTTTTCGATCAGGGCCACATTGACGGTGAATTCATCGGTACGATTGACAAACTCCCGCGTACCGTCCAGGGGGTCTACCAGCCAGTAGCGCGGCCAGTGCCGGCGGGTCTCCCAGTCCACGCTTGCTTCCTCGGACAGCACCGGCACCTCCAGCAGCGCCGGCAGGCCCCGCGCCAGGCAGCGGTGCGCGGCCAGGTCCGCCGCGGTCACCGGGCTGTCATCAGCCTTCTGCTCCACGGCGAAATCCGTTTCGTACACCGCCAGAATGGCCTCGCCGGCCTGTTGCATCAGCGGCAGCAGGGCGTCACGCAGCGCCGTGTTCATGCGCGCTCCCCGAGTACCCAGTCGCGCACCAGATAGAGCGCGGCGATGGAACGGGCCTCGGAAAAATCCTCCCGCTCCAGCAGTTCCTCCAGCCGGGCCAGCGGCCAGCGCAGGGTTTCGATGGCTTCCGGCTCGTCTCCCGGCAGGTGGGCCGGATGGAGATCCCGTGCCAGCACGATGGCCGTGCGGTGGCTCATATAGGCCGGCGACAGGCTGAGCATCTTGATCACCCGCAAATCGCGCGCGCCATAGCCGATTTCCTCCTGGAGTTCTCGATTGGCGCCGGCTTCGTAGCTTTCGCCTTCCTCCACCCGCCCCTTGGGCAGGCCCAGCTCGTAATCATGCCGCCCGGCGGCGTATTCGCGCACCAGCATCACATCGCCGTTGTCGAACAGCGGCACCACCGCCACGGCACGGAAGTGATCGCCCTTGAGATATTCGTACTGGCGTACCTCGCCGTTGGCAAAGGCCAGCTCCACCCCTTCCACCCGGAACAGGCGGGTACGGGCCAGCTCCCGCTGGCCGAGGATGCGCGGGCGCTCAGGCATTGAAGTGCCTGAGCAGCTGGCCATGCAGGGCTGGCGGCGCGGCCAGCACCGAGCGGGTGTCGAGACCGATGGGCTGGCCATCCAGCGCCGTCATCACCCCGCCGGCCTCGCGCACGATGACGGTGAGAGCGGCGACGTCGAGAATGTTGAGGTCCGACTCCACGATGATGTCGATGGCGCCCCGGGCCAGCAGATGATAATGGAGAAAATCCCCATAGCCACGGGTACGCTGCACCTGCCGCGCCAGTTCTCCCAGGCGCGACCACCCTTTCGGGTCCTGGGCCAGCGAACCGATATTGCCGGTGGACAGCGCCGCCTGATCGTAAGTCGCGATATCGCTGACCCGGATGGGCTGATCGTTGAGAAAGGCCCCCTCGCCGCGCACGGCCCAGGCCATTTCCTCGAAGGCCGGCGCGTTGGAAACCCCCAGAACCAGTTCGCCCTGGTGCATCAGGGCGATCTGGGTGGAAAACATGGGATAGTGGCGCACGAAGGACTTGGTGCCGTCGATGGGGTCCACCAGCCAGAGATAGTCGCTGTCATGATCACTGCGCCCGGTTTCCTCGCCGTAGAAGCCGAAATCGGGAAAGGCCATGGTCAGCATTTCCCGGATGGCCTGTTCGGACTCCACATCGGCCTGGGTCACCGGCGTGTTGTCGGCCTTCAGTTCCACATTCACGCCACAGTCGTAGTAGTGCAGAATGATTTCTTCCGCCGCCTGCGCCGCTTCTTTCGCGACCTTGAGAATGTCTTGCATGTCTGTTCTCCCGACAGCGCCAGGGGCTGTCACTGTGTTGCCTGGGTATCCACGAAGCGTACACGCGCATTGACCTGCCCCGGCAGGCCGGTGCTTTCCGCCGAAAATTCTTCCACCACGATGCCGTATTCCCGCTCCATGCGCTCGATCCACAGGATCAGCGGGTCGAACTGCACGCCTTCCAGCCACAAACGCACACCCTGATCGCCACTGCGCTCACCGCGCCGAATGCCATCGCCCAGGCCCTGCAACCGCGCGCTCTGATCCAGCAGGGTCAGCAGGGATTGCCGGCCACGATCCTTGAAACCGGTACCGCGTTTTTTCTTCAGCTGGGCCACTTGCTGTTCCGCCTGCTGCATCCAGGCCACGGCCTGCCGCAGGTTGTCGAGGCGGGCCTGGGCCCGCGCCATGCCCTGTTGCAAGGGTTGCCAGAGACCGTACCAGAACAGGGTGGCGGCAATGACCACGGCGGCCAGCAAGAGGGCGCGCTGTTCCCGGGGCTGACGCTGTTGCCACCAGTTCATGGCTGTGCTCCTTCGCCCAGGCGCAGTTGCGCGGTGGCCCCTTCACCGGCTTCGGTGGTCACCGTCATGCGTACCGGCTGGCCACTGGCCTGCTCCATGGCCTGGCGCAGTTGGTCCAGCCGCGCCAGATCGGCGGCCTTGACTTCCAGCTCCAGCACACCACGGCGATAGCGCAGGCTTTGCAGGCTCAGGCCCGGTTGCGTCAGGGCCGGGCCTACCTGCTGCAACAACGCCGGCAGGCTGCCTTCCACCTGTTCGCCGGCCGCCCGTCGCAGGGCATCCAGCCGCTGGCGCATCTGGGCCCGGGCATCCACCACCCGCCTGGCGTCAGGAAAGCTGCGCCGGTAGATCTGTTCCATCTGCTGCTTGAGTTGATCGGCCTGGTGGTTCCAGCGCTGCATCAGCCAGTAATCCCGCCCCAGCCAGCTGGCTAGCAGCAACAGTGCCAGCAAAGCCGTCCAGCGCCAGGAAGGCGCCTTCTGTGCCGCCGCTTGCAGCCAGGCCCACAGCGGGCGCTGGCGGTTGTCCGGCAGCTCGCCGGTCGCCAGTGGGTGACCCGTTTCCGGCTGTATGGGCTTGCCCTGCCACAGGGGATGCGCGGGGTCCCAGTCATCCGGCAGGGGCTGGTCGTCATCCCGCCAGAGGCGCAGGTGTTCGGCTGTATCCAGCCCCAGGTCGGAGCAGCGCAACAACCCTTGCCATTGATCCTGCGCCACCACATGGGCCTGCGTACCGTTGTGCCAGACCAGCCAGCCCCGGGTCAGCCACAGGGCCGGCGCCTGCCGGCTGCCGGGCAGGGCGGCCACCGCCGGCATCAGCGCCGCCCGGGCAATGCCATGGACTTCCAGCGTTTGCTGGTAGCGTTGCAGCACATCCTGCTCGATCACCGCCACCGGCCAGCGGGACGCCACCGGCTGTTGCGCCGGCTGGATGGCCAGCGCCTCCACCGGCTGCAACAGCTGGTCTTCCAGCGCCCAGGGGGCGGCCTTCTGCATCTGGCGAAAATGGCCGGCCACCGCGTCCACGGCATAGAGCATGGCCTGTGGTGGCGGCAGCAGCAGCCAGAGCCGGTCCTTTTTCTTCCATTGCGCCAGCGCCTGCTCCAGCGAAGACCGGCCGCTTTGCCGCACACGGCCCTGCTCCAGCCACCACCAGTGGGTCTGGCCGTCAGGATGTTCCGGGTAGAGCAGCAGGTGTCGGGCCATGGTGATCCCTGATCAGTGGTCGTCGGCGTCGGTCTCGCGGGATAATACCTGAATCCGCTGGCCCTCGCGATGCAAATGCATGCGCAGGGCCAGTTGCCGCTCTTCCTGCTGCAAACGCACGCGCAAGAGAAAGTCCTGGCTGCGCACACCCAGCCCCAGCCCCTGCTGCAGCACGATGCCCTGGGCACGCAGGCGGCTGACAAAGGCTTCGAGGCTGTCGAAACCCTGCTCGCCTTCCCGCTGCAGGCCGGCGGCCAGATCAGCGCCCAGCTCCGGAATCACCGCCTGCAGCACCGGGGCGGTTGCCGTGTTCACATTCAGCGTCCGGCCCGGTGGCAGGGCCGCCACATGGGGGCGCAGCCTTTGCAGGACTTCCGGGGTGTAACCGGCCACCCGCGAAAGCTCGGCCAGGGCCTGTATCCGCCCGTTCCGCGCCCGGTAGCCCCGGCCCAGATAGAGGCCATCCTCGGCACCGGAGGGCCGCGGCTGGCTGTCGGCATCCAGCCAGTCCAGCAGGCTGTCGGCCAGCGAGGAGGACAAGCCCAGCCGGGCCAGCAGACGACGGTAGCGTTCCAGCCACAGGGGATCGGGGCGACCATCCCGGCCCAGCAGATTATTGAGATTGAAGCGCCCGCTGAGATCCTGCAACCGGCCGGAAAGCGTGCCACCTTCCACCTGCAGGTTGACCACCGGCCGCGCCCAGTCCTCGGCCAGGCTGTCATGCTGGTTGCGGCGGGCATCCTCCACCAGCAGGCGGCTGGCCCAGCGTTCCACGCCCAGCGCCAGTTGCCAGGCCTGTTGCTGCAACGCCCGTGCCCGCTGTTGCTGGTAGCGACGCTGACCGTCTTCCAGCAGGCGGGTGGCCAGCATGGCCGACAGGGCCAGCACCAGCATGGCCAGCAACAGGGCGACACCACGCTCACGACGCATGGTCTTGCTCCCCGGAAGGCGCACCCTGCACCGGCCAGTCCGGCCGGGTCAGGCCCCAGTACCACTGCCATTGCAGGTCACCGAAGCGCGGGCTGTGCCAGCGCACCCGGATGGCGCGGGGGAAGGCATCTTCCACCTGCCCGGGCAAGGGCCAGCGATCCTGCCAGCGCCCCTGCTCGTCCAGCAGCCAGACCCGCATCTCGTCGACTTCGGTCACTTCCAGACTGGTAACCGCTTCCGTACCAGCCGCCACATCGGCCACCGGCCAGGCGGCGCGCCGGGGGTGCGCCCCCTGGAAGTTCCAGAATACCCGCTGCAGATGGCCCGGCTCACCCTGTGTATCCCAGACGCCGCCACGGGTCCATTGCAGTTGCCCACCCTGCAGCATCAGCGCCGGCAAGCGGCGGCCCTGCGCATCCCGCACACGGCGAATGCGCGCGTGGCGGATGTCCTGATCCAGCAGGGCGCGGGCCAGTGTCAGCCGCTGCCATTGCCCGGCCCGTGTTTCCAGCACCTGCTGTTTTTCGGCCAGTACATCCAGCGAGCCCCAGGCCAGCGCCCCCAGCACGGCCATGACCGCCAGGGCCACCAGCATTTCCAGCAGGGTAAAGCCCCGTGAGTTCATGGGCGGGTCACCAGGGTGGTCAACCGGGCCAGCGCCCATTGCTGTTCCCGGTCGGCGTATACGCGCACATCCACGCGCCGAACGCCTTCCTGCTCGGTGTCCACCGCGTCCAGCAGCCAGTAGAAATGCTGCTCGCCCATGTCGGCCTCACCGGCTTGCTGCCCGGCCGCCGGCCAGGGCTGTTCCGTCCGCAGCTTCTCCAGCACATTGACGGCCACCCAGCGGGCCCGGTCCTGTTGTTCCAGCCGGTATTGCTGTTCCAGTCGCTGGCCGAGCACGAACAGGGCCGAGCCCAGTACCAGCCCGACGATGGCCAGCGCCACCAGCACTTCCAGCAGGGTAAACCCGCGATTTGCTTTCATTCCGGCCAGTGCCATTGCTGCCGCCCGTCCGCCTGCAATTCGATACGCAACCGGGTACGCCCTTCGCCATCCCTCCAGTGGATTTCCACCGGCGTACGCAGCCCCTGCGGCAGGCAGACGACCTGCGGAGCCACCGCCTCGCCCGCCTGTGGCCAGGGCTGCGGTTCCAGTTCCCGACCACCGACACTGAACAACGCTTCGGGCTGCCTGGGCCAGGCACCTCGGTCCTGCTCGCCAGCCGGCCATTGCCACTGCCCCTGCAAGCGGGTCAGCACCCGCCACTCCCCGGCACCCAGCCACACGCCCCAGGGGCGGGCGGTCAGAATGGCTTCATCACAGATCCGCACCAGCGGAGACAACAGGTCATCCGCCTGTGCCCGCAAGGCTCGCTGCCCGCCCGCCAGCCCCGGCTGCAACACCACCAGCGAAGCGGCGATGGCAAGAATGGCCAGCACCACCAGCAACTCCAGCAGCGTGAACCCCTGGCTGGCCCTCCTGATCATTGCGACACTACAGCTTCCATACGGCCATACCGGAATCGAACCACTGTTTCGGCATGCTCATGACCGGAGCGAGCACGGTTTTGACCCCGCCAGAACGAAAACCCACCCACGAAGGAACTGAGTGGTGTGGATTTTTTCCTCTGGCAAGGAAAAATCGCGCGCAGCGACGGGAGTGTATACGCCCTGTCTCTTATAC
>WFUE01000152.1 GCA_015485125.1 Lysobacterales bacterium
AGTTAAAGATACCCCCTCAGAGCCTCGGTACGGCTCTTGAGATCTTCGATCTTCTGACGAACGGGATTGATTTCCATCCTCGGTCACCTGCTTGGAAAAACGCGCTATTGTACAGAGGCTGAGGGCGGGATGACAGGGCTTGTGTGACTGGTTCAGTCTTCAAGACAATGATGCTGGCAAGCCGGATGCTGCGCTACTGCCAGGAAGTCCGGCGCCAGCAGGCCGGACACCCACAAATGCTGGTTGCAGGAAATCATGCTTGTCTTACCCGCAAGAATAAAAATTTGTTGTGCTCTTCAATAAGCCCTAGAAAAGACTTACTCCATTTCTTCCCCTGTATAGACCTCGTCATATATGTCCTTTAATAATCTTCCTTCATAGGTCCAGTATGGAGAAGGTTGTACAGAATATTCAAGATTCATGATTTTTCTGGTTGCAGCTGTCAATGTCATGATTTCATTGTTATACATTACCTTTCGCTCATTTCTGACAGTAACCACAGTTCTTCCATCTCTGAAAAGCAGCTCTGAACCAACATCTATACCCATTTCAGAAAAATTCATTCTTGGGCGTTTCTTCAATCTGTTACCCGAATCCTTTTCAGCTTGGGATACAGACTGATTGAACTCGGACCGAACTTGAGGTGTGACATTTTTTTGTTCAAGCAGCTTCAATATAGCTATAGCCTGCTCTACATCAATTTTAAAGAACTCTCGTTTGGGATTGATTCGGCTAGGCCCAAACGCCACATGAAGTGCCATTTCAACCTTTGAGCAGTCACTCACCTCTATCGCATAGACACAGTCAAAGGGCACAGGCACACCGGTGATATACAACTGGTTCATCCGGACGCTTACATCTGATTGAGTGGTTTTGCCAATCTTGACTAGACCTGGCATGGCCGGGTTGGTCAGCACATAGACAATTTCCCTTGATTCACTGCTATCCACCATAAACAATCAATCGCCCTCTCAATCAAACAGAACATTCCATATGGAATGAATGAGTTATGACAAAATATCAAATGAAATACAGTAGTTGCAACACCAGAATTCAGCACTGTCAAGCGACTACGACTCGATCATTCCAAAATATCCTCCACCAGCAATTGCAGGCTTTCCCGCCCGCGGTAGCGGTTGACTTCCAGCCGGTAGAGCAGTGTCAGTGTGCGCCGGCCTTCCACGATTTCCGCCGGGGTGTTGAAAGCCACGGCTTCCACAGCGGGGCCTTGCGGCACCTGCAGGTAGAGCTTGAGATGCTTGCCGGCCATAAGGCGGTAGTCTTGCAGTTGAAATTCGCCCACGAAGCAGGGCGCAGGGCAATGCTGCCCCCAGGGCAGCAGGTTTTGCAGCTGCTGGGCAAATTGCAGGCTGAAGTCCGCCGGGTTCAGTGTTCCGTCGTGCTCGATGCGCCGTTGCAACAGGCTGGGGTCCACGCGCCGGGCGGCCAGTTCGGCCACCGCCTGTTGCAAGGCGGCCAGCCGGTCCTGTTGCAGAGAAAAGCCGGCGGCCATGGCGTGGCCGCCAAACTTGTCCAGCAGGCCCGGGTGCCGGGTGTTGAGGTCGGCGAGAAAATCGCGCAGGTGAAAACCGGGAATGGAACGGGCGGAGCCTTTCCATTCCGTGCTGCCGGGCATGGCCGGAGCCAGGGCCAGTACCGGTCGGTGTAGTTTTTCCTTGATGCGTGAGGCCACCAGCCCCACAACGCCAGCATGCCAGTCCGGGTGTTGCACCACCACGACGGGGGGCGGGTGTGCCAGTTGTTGCAACAGGTCGGCCACGATCTGCTCGGCCTGTTGCAGCATTTCACCTTCGATTTCCCGCCGTTGCCGGTTGATTTCATCCAGCCCCTGCGCCCATTGCAGGGCCAGATGCTCATCGTCGGTACTCAGGCATTCGATACCCTGACGCATGTCTTCGAGCCGGCCAGCGGCATTGAGGCGGGGGCCCACGGCAAAGCCCAGGTCAGCCGTGCTGCAATACGCATACTCCCTGCCCGAGACTTGCAGCAGGGCACGGATGCCGGGGTTGCCCTCGCCGCCACGAATGCGCCGCACCCCCTGGGTAACGAGAATACGGTTGTTTTCATCCAGCGGCACCACATCGGCCACGGTGCCCAGGGCCACCAGATCCAGCAGCTGGCGCAGGTCGGGCCTGGGCCGGGAAGCCTGAAACCAGCCCGCCTCTTCCAGTTTCCTTGCCACGGCCAGCATGAGGTAGAAGGCCACGCCCACGCCAGCCAGCGCACGGGAGGGGAAAGCTTCTCCCGGCAGGTTGGGATTGACCATGGCATCGGCCTCGGGCAGCTGCTCGCCCGGCAGATGGTGGTCGGTGATCACGACCTGCATGCCCCTTTCACGGGCACGCGCCACCCCGGCCACACTGGAGATGCCATTGTCCACGGTGATCAACAAATGCGGTAGCGGCTCCGGAAGCTGGTCGACCAGCTCGGCCGAAAGGCCGTAACCCAGCTCGAAACGGTCAGGCACGACATAGTCCACCCGATCATGGCCGCAGGCGCGAAAACCACGCAGCAGCAGGGCGGTGGCCGTGGCGCCGTCGGCATCGTAGTCACCCACGATGCACAGCCGCTGTTGCTGCTGGATGACCTGGACGATAATGGCCACCGCCTCAGGCAAGCCACCCAGGCTGGAAACCGGCGCCATGCGCTTCAGGGAGGCATCCAGTTGTTCCGGCCGGCGGATGCCGCGAGCCAGCAGGATGTTGCGAATCAGCGGGTGCCAGTCTTTTGGCAAGCGGTCATCGATATCTGCCGGCGGCTGGCGGTAATGCAGACGGGATTGCGCCCGCGTCATCCGGGCAGCAGGCCACGTTCGCGCAGTCGGTCACCGATGCGGGAGAACTCGGCTTCCACCACCTTGCCGAACAGGGGGTCCACCCGGCTCTTGCGCGCGGCTTCAACCTGCTGCCATTCCGACTCATCGAGCAGATTTTCCGCCAGCGGATAGGCGGCCTCTTCCTCGGCACTCATGTGGTCGCGGGTCATCTGGATGAAACGGCGCAGGGTCTGCTCGATTTCGCGCCGGGGCACCATGGCATCGTTGTAGATCTGGTCGATTTCCACCCGCACGGCATGATTCATGTCGCGCAGTTCGTCATGTTCCTTGAGCAGACGGGTGAGCACCGGTGCCGGGGTTTCCTGATGGGCCAGCGTGAGTTCGAACAGCAGGTCTTCCTGCGGGTGATGCACATCCTGGGTGAAATCCTGCAGGTATTCGACGATTTCCCGCATCAGGCGAAAATCGGGCTTGCGGTCGGAAGTGGCAAAGATGTTCAGTTCCTCGGCCATGACTTGCAACAGCAGTGCCACATTCTTGTGGTCGGAAGTCAGTCGTTT
Source organism: Lysobacterales bacterium (assembly GCA_015485125.1). Lineage (GTDB taxonomy): Bacteria > Pseudomonadota > Gammaproteobacteria > Xanthomonadales > S139-57 > S139-57. Next base: position 3,358 of record WFUE01000152.1, read on the forward strand.
CAGTACCGGATTCATGACCCTACTCCTCATCTTTTTCAGCCCTCTATGATAACCGATTCAGGATGACGGCCTGACGACGCAGATCAAGAATCACACCCTATGGCCATACTCACACGTATGGTTTACCATCGCTGCATGAACACGCAAACGCCCTTTCCACATCTGTTCTCTCCGCTGGACGCCGGCCCCCTGACCCTGCCGAACCGGTTGATCATGGGCTCCATGCATACCGGGTTGGAAGACCGCCGCCGGGACGCCGACCAGTTAGCGCGCTATTTCGCCGAGCGGGCGGAAGGAGGCGCGGGTCTGATCATCACCGGCGGCATCGCGCCACACTGGCGCGGCTGGGTTGCGCCCTTCGCCGCCACCCTCCGCCACCGCTGGCAGCTGGGCCGGCACAAGATCTGGACGGATGCGGTTCATGCCGCCGGCGGGCACATCGCCATGCAGATTCTCCACGCCGGCGGCATGAACCGCATC
>WFUE01000153.1 GCA_015485125.1 Lysobacterales bacterium
CATACAGCAAGGGCCTGCGATCGCAGGCCCTTTTTTTATGCTCCGCTTTCTTCAGCGGCCTTCTTGCGGATTTTCTCCAGCAGCGCCTTCAGCCCGTTGGCACGGGTGGGGGAGAGGTGCTCGGACAGGCCAATTTCCTGAATGAATCGCGGTTCGGTACGGAGGATGTCCGCGGGTGTCTGATCCGAATAGACGCGCAATACCAGCGCGATGATGCCACAGACGATAGCGGAGTCACTGGTGGCGTCCACATGCAGCTTGCCATCGCGCATTTCGAATACCACCCAGACCTTGGATTGGCATCCCGCCAGCAAGTTGTCATCCGTTTTCCATGCTTCCGGAAAGTCGGGCAGCTTGCGGCCCAGATCGATGAGATACTGGTAGCGCTCCATCCAGTCATCGAAAAAGGCGAATTCGTCGATGATGGCCTGTTGTGCTTCGTCGATAGTCATCGGTTCAGTCTCCACTTGGGCCCTTCCGGGCTGTCTTCGATCAGAATGCCCTTGGCCAGCAGTTCGTCACGGATGGCGTCTGCACGGGCAAAATCCCGCTGCTGGCGCGCCTCGGTACGTTCGGCCAGCAATTGTTCGATGTCTGCCTCCGGCATGGGCAGGGCTTGTGTATCGGCAGCAAACCACCGGGCCGGTTCCTGTTGCAGGATGCCCAGCAGGGTGGCGCTGGCCAGTATCCGCCCCTTGAGGCGGCGTTTTTCCTCGTCGTCCCCGGCCTTGTTCAGGGCATGGAAGCATTCATTCAGCGCGGCCAGGGCTTCTGGCGTGTTCAGGTCGTCTTCCAGGGCGGCGAGTACCTTGTCATCCGGCAACAGCCATTCATCCGGCACGGTCAGGTCTTCGACCTGTTGCAGGCTGTTGTACATGCGGTCCAGCCGGGTACGGCATTGGGCCACCAGCGCATCGGTCCAGTCCAGCACCTTGCGGTAGTGGGCGGTGAGCAGAATGAAGCGCAAAAGCTCACCGGGATGCTGTTTCAGCAGCTCGCGGGTGAGCAGGAAATTGCCCAGGGATTTGGACATTTTTTCATTGTCCACATTGATCATCGCGTTGTGCACCCAGTAGCGTGCAAAGGTCTTGCCGCCGTGGGCGCAGGTGCTTTGCGCCCGTTCGTTCTCATGGTGGGGAAAGAGCAGGTCGCGGCCACCGGCGTGGATATCGATGGTTTCGCCGAGATGCTTTTCCGACATGGCCGAGCATTCGATATGCCAGCCGGGGCGGCCACGGCCCCAGGGGCTGTCCCAGCCGGGCTGGTCGTCACCGGCGGGTTTCCAGAGCACGAAATCTCCGGGGTGGTGCTTGTAGTCGGCCACCTCCACGCGCGCGCCGGCCAGCATATCCTCCAGCTTGCGGTGGGAAAGTTGTCCGTAGCCGTCGAAACGGGTGACATCGAACAGCACATGCCCGCGGGATTCGTAGGCAAAGCCCTTTTCGATCAGGGTGCGGATCATCTGGATCATCTCGTCCATGTGTTCCGTGGCACGGGGCTCCACTGTCGGTGGCAGCACGCCCAGCTGGGCGATATCCTCATGCCAGGCCCGGGTATAGCGTTGCGTCAGTTGCCCGATGTCAATGCCTTCTTCGCTCGCAGCCTGGATAATCTTGTCGTCCACATCGGTGATGTTGCGCGCGTAATCTACCCTTGGGTAGCGGGTTTGCAGCAGGCGGAACAATACATCGATCACCACCGCCGGGCGGGCATTGCCGATATGCGTGTAGTTGTAGACCGTGGGGCCGCAGAGATAGAGCGTGACCCGCTCGGGGTTTTCCGGCTGGAAGGGCTCTTTCTGCTTGCTTTCGCTGTTGAATAATTGCAGGGGCATCTTGTTCCGCTCGTCGTGAAGTGCAGACGGCCAATTATACTGATCCGTTCCGCTCACGGTGCTTGTTTTTGCAGGGATTGGCCCCATATCTGCGGCTGATTCCCTTGGAGAGCGTATAGGATGGCCCAAACCGGTTATGTACAGTGTTTTCTGTTTGAGCAGCATCCCGTGCGGGGCTGTGTGGCGCGCCTGGACCCGGTTTGGCAGGGCATACAGGCCAAGCGCGATGACCCGCCGTTCGTACGGCAATACCTGGGAGAAATGCTGGCAGCCTGTGCCCTGCTGAGCGCGCACCTGAAGTTCGAGGGCAGCCTGAGCCTGCAATTGATGGGGGATGGGCCACTGTCACTGCTGGTGGCCGAGTACCGTTCTCCCGTGCATCTGCGCGCCACGGCGCGTTTTCAATCGGATCTGCCTGTAGCCGATGACGCCGATTTCGCCATGTTGGTCGGGCCGAATGCCCGCTTTGCCGTCATCATCGATCAGGGCAAGGGTGAGCCCTGGCAGGGTGTGGTGCCGGTCGAGGCGGGTGGAATTGCCGCTTCACTGCAAGCGTATTTTGAACAATCCGAGCAGCTGAAAACAGATTTTCTGCTGGTGGCCGATGCAGAGCATTGCGCGGGTTTCCTGTTGCAAAAAATGCCGGATGAGAAAGCGGATGAATCCGACTGGGAGAGCCTGTTCATGCTGGCCGAGACCCTGAAGCCGGAAGAATTGCTGCGCTGGGATGAAATGGAACTGCTGCAAAAACTATTTGCCGAAGAGGATATCCGCCTGTTTGACGCCCAGCCCCGGCGGCATGTCTGTACCTGCAGTCGGGAAGGCGTGGAGCGCATGATTGTGCAGTTGGGGCGCCCGGAAGTGGAAAAGATGCTGGCGGAGCAGGGACGCATCGAAGTGACCTGCGAATTTTGCGCGCAAACCCATGTGCTCGATCGCGTGGATGTGGCCGGATTGTTTGAACAGGGCCGGCATGCAGCGCCAGCGTCGCGCCAATAAGCGTGGATTCCGCTTTTTTGAGAATTTTGGTGTATACAATGTCACAAGAAAGAGCAAAGTGTGAACCAGTTCACACCTTAAAAGCGACAGATCGTCAAAATATGCGCCGTACCTTGGGGTATGTGTGATTTATCTGCCATTTACCCCAAGGAAAGCATGAACCCTCAACCCATGAATAAAGAGCCCACTATGAAAGAAAGAATCGACCCCAAGAAGCAGTTCAAGGAAGTGCTTGACGCCTGCCTGCAGGATATTTTGCGCCCGCTGGTTCGCCTGATGTTGAAGATGGGCGTGCCTTTCCCCTATGTGGCCCGGCAGATGAAACGCGCCTATCTGGATGTGATCCAGGAGGAATTCGCTTTGCCGAACCGCAAGCTGAGCCGTTCCCGCATGGCCCTGTTGTCCGGCCTGAGCCGCCCGGATGTACAAACCCTGCTGGGCGAGCCCACGGAGGCGGATCTGGACCCCTTCCTTTGGAACCGTCGTGTACGCGTGCTGCGTGGCTGGATCAACGATGCGGATTACCAGGACAAGGGCGGCAAGCCCCTGCTGCTGCCCAAGGAAGGCGAAAAAAGCTTCAAGAGCCTGTGCCAGCGCTACGGCACCGATGTACCCTACCGCGCCATTCTCGACAATGCCATGGAAGAAGGGCTGGTCGCCCGCAACGAGGAAGGCCTGCTGGAGCTGCAAACCCCGGTGGTGGAGCGTTTCGAGCACGGTCTCAAGCTGCTGCAGGAGCAAAGCTGCTGCAAGTGCTGAACCGGTCCCGTTCCGTACCAAAGCCCGCCCAATGGCGGGCTTTTTTGTGCTTGCGTAACAGGGAAGGGCGCCGGTCAAACATCCTGCTTGTAGGGCAGGTACAACCGGTCATTGAAGGCCTGGACCCATTGCGGCCGGTAGACGACGAAAATGGCTAGATTGAGGCCATTGAGAAAACCTTCGCCGAAAAGCATCAATGGAATGAGAAACAGAAACTCTTCCTGAATGCGCTGGGCCTCCAGTGTGCCGCCCAGTGTCAGCAGTGCTCCCCAGGCCAGCATGGCGACGATGGCCGAAAGCATGGCGGTAAAAAAACCGGTGATGAAAAAGAAGATGAAATAATTGTGTGGCAGGTATTTCTGAACCAGCACATGCATGCCCTGGGTCAGGGCCACCGGCAGACAAACCCAGGCCAATAACCATTCGCCCGCCAATGCAAAACTTTCCATGCCCAGCAGTGCGCGGGTCAGCCACGCCAGCACGCCAGCCAGCAACGCCCCTTCCGGGCCCAGCATCAACGTGGTCAGTGTCAGACCCAGAAAATGAAACTGGAGCAAGGGATGCAAGCCCGCACGCATGCTCCACAGGGCGGTCAGCACCAGCGCAATCAGCAGCACGCGGCGTTGCAGTACCGCGGATTGCAACAGTGCCTGCCAGTGACGGCGATGGGTAAAGGTCAGCGGCAGCAGCAGTACGCTTGCCCAGCCCAGCCATTCTGCCATGGTGCGGATCTCCGAATGCGATGAGCGCATTCTGCGTGTCGCGGTGCCCGCGCGCAATGCGCCAAATCAATCAGCAGCAAGACGAATCCGCAGCATTCTCAGGTTTTGAGACAGGGCGCGGGCAAGCTGCAAGGGTCGAAACCACGGGAGCATACCCTCATGCACAATGTCATGCAGATACTACGCAACTGGTTCCTGCTGGGTTGGCCGGTGGCCCTGCTGGCGGATCTGACCGGTCTGGATCAGACCCGTTTCGGTTCCATCTGGCTGCTGGCCACCGCGTTGCCCCTGGCCGCCATGGCCGTGCTGCAACCACGCTGGTTGTTGCGCTGGCTGAGCTGGCCCTTGTGGTCCGCCATCCAGCGGTTGCTCGGGCAAACGGCCAGCACGGCACGGCGCGGGGCGTGAATCGCACCGGCGTGGCCTGGCCGGTGCAGTGGCTGTGTTATTGCGCGGTGATATTGATGGTCAGACTTGCCGAGTCATTGGCACTGTC
>WFUE01000154.1 GCA_015485125.1 Lysobacterales bacterium
ACGGGTCGGTGCCCAGCATCGTAGGGTGCAATAGCGCAGCGTATTGCACCGGAACCCGTTCAAGCCCAATGGCGGAATACGGCTTCGCCTATTCCGCCCGACAGCAGCCAGTTGCAGTGGTTTTTCGGGCAGCCACAGCAGGGTCAGTAGCAGGATCGCTTTCATAGCCTTGTCGTCAAAGCTCCTTGTTCCATTGCAGCCGCCGATGCCACCAGCCGCCCAGCAGCATCAGACTGACCACCATCCCTCCCAAACCCCAGCCATTCAGCATCGGCACCGGCAGCACCGGGGCACGGGCAACGCTGAACTGGATGGTGTAGATCAGCTCATCGGCTACCGGTGGGTCTACTTCCAGATGCTTGTACAGGTTCAGGGTGTAGTCTCCGGCAGGTAACTGGCCCAAGGGGTAGCGGTAGCTGCCTTCTGGGTAATTACACAGTATTCCAGAAGTTTCTATAAAGGTAATAGTAACATCCACTTGACTGCCAGAGACTGTGTGAAACGGAGGGGGCCTGACCGTAATACCATGGCATATACCTCCTTCCACTACCATCTCAATAGGGGTCCGGCTATCCGGATTGGGCGGGTCGATATAGGGTTCGTTGATATAGGCCTGGGCGGCGGGCAGCCACAGCAGGATCAGTAGCAGGATCGCTTTCATGACTCAGTCCTCAAAACTGTCGGCAAATACGATTTCGCCCAGCCGCGGGTCGCTTTGGGGCAGGTCCCAGGCGGGGTATTCCTCGCCATCACTCAGGCCGTCTCCATCGCTGTCGGGCTGGTACGGGTCGGTGCCCAGCAGGTATTCCATGCCGTCCGGCAGGCCGTCGGCGTCCTGGTCCTGGTTGGGGTAGACATAGCCCAGTATCTGGGCGGCTCCGGGGTAGGCGGCCTGGGTGTAGCCTTCCAGGCTCATGGCATCCAGCTGGCTTTCCGGGAAGATGGCGCAGTCATCACTCAGGCTGCTGCAACGGCGGTAGAGGCGGACGGTGCCGGCGGGCATGCAGGCCGGTTCCGGGCCGCAGACGGGGTAGATGTAGCCCTGGCGGCCATGGTAGTTGTAGCCCAGGTCATGCAGTTGTTCCACTTCTTCCGCGCGGACGGCCAGCACGCTGTCGCGGCTGCTGGCCGTGCAGGGGCCGAAGCCGGGTTCGCAGTCCATCCAGTAGAGGGTTTGCAAGGGGCTGATAGCCTGGCCGTTTTGCCCCTGGATGTGTGCCGGCAGCACCGGGGTGGTCATCACCAGCACATCCGCCCGGGGCGGCTTGCAGCAAACCAGGCAGGAGCAGGATGACCCCCCTGACGATTTTTGTTAACTTATTGTTATTGAATGGTTTTTTTTGAATGTTTTTCCATAATTTCCTTTTCCTTGATTCAGCGCCGGTCAGTCTAGCACAGGGTGGAAATGATTGGCAAAACGAGCGCAAAACCCCGGATAACCGGCAAAACACTTTCAACATTACAACGCCAAAATGATCTTGCTCAACTACGCATGAACTTTTTACATTGCCATCACCTCTTTAGATATCAACAAGCATGCTTTTTCGTGGCATGCTCTCTTTTTTGTGCATAGGCTATCCAAGATGAAATACCTGTTCTGGCTCCTGCTTCTGCCCCTTTTCACTGTACAGGCTGTGGAAGTCCGCCTGCCCCATGAAGGCCTTAGGCTGAATGCCGATCTGGAAGGCGCAAAACCCGACCAGTTGCCGGAACGTCTGTATCTGATCCTGCATGGCACGCTGGGGCACAAGAATATGGAGATCATCCAGGGCCTGCAGGATGGACTGGCGGAAAATGGCCTGGCCAGCCTGGCGCCCAATCTCTCCCTGAATATCGATGATCGGCATGGCTTCTATGACTGTGCCAGCCCGCACTACCACCGCCACGAGGATGCGGTGGATGAACTGCAGGCCTGGGCGGATTGGCTGGCCGGCAAGGGCGTCAAGCAAATCGACCTGATCGGCCATTCACGAGGTGGTAATCAGGTCTTGCTGTTTGCCCTGCATGCACGGGGGCCGAAGGTGGCCAGCGTGACCAGTATCGCACCCATGACCTTCAAGCCCCGGCATGACAGGAATGCACTGGAGGAGCTGGCCGGGCCGCGCAGCCTGAAACCACTACCCAGGTTCCTGCATTGCCGCGATACCCAGGTCAGCCGGCAAACCCTGGAAAGCTACTGGTTCAACCCGGATCAGCATACCCCTTCACTGTGGCCACGTTACACCGGCCCCTACCGCCTGATTCTGGGCAGTGAAGATTCGCTCAGTCTGAAACTGAAACCCGCATTGAATAACCTGCCTGCAAGTGCCCACTGGATTGAACTGGACGGAGCCGACCATTTCTTCCGCGACTTGTACCTGGATGATGTGGTGGATTTTCTGCTGGAGAACCGTGAATGAAAACCTTGTTGGCCTGCCTGCTGCTACTGTTTCATACCTGCCAGGCACAAGAACCCACTGATCTGCAACGCAGTCATGACTTGCAAGCACTGGCAGAGCAGGCCCGGCAATCAAACAGGAAGATCCTGCTGCTGGTTTCGCTGGAGGATTGCCCCTGGTGCGAGAAGCTGAAGGAAGAAGTGCTCAACCCCATGCGCAAGGCCGGAGATTTCGCAGACCGGCTGATCATTGCCGAAATCGGCATGGATGCCGGGGAAATGCTGCGGGATTTTGACGGGCAAAGCATCGATGGCAGTGTCTGGGCCAGCAAGCGCAAGATTTTCACCAGCCCCACCCTGCTGTTTCTGGATGCCGACGGCAAGGAGACCGTGAAACGAATACTGGGCTACAACAGTGCTGATCTCTTTCCCTATTATCTGGAAGAAAGTATTCGGCAACTGCTTGCGGCACCTTCAGAGAAAGACTGAAGGCCACAAAAAAACCGAGCCGGCTTCCCTGCCGCTCGGCACCTCCCCCCTTCACGGGTTCCGATCACGCGCCCCTGGCCGGGGCGCAAGGCAGCCGGCAATCAGGCCAGCTTGCCGGGATAATCGGCAATACCGGGATTGCCCGCCACGCCCTTGAGTTTGGGTGTGTTGAGCTTCTTGACCTTGACGTGCTTCTGGTCACGCAGGTACTCGGCCACCTGATCCCAGATGGGTTCACCGGGTGCCTGCGAGCCTACTGTGGCCCAGCCGGATACCTTGTATTTCTTCTTCGGGTCAATGGCAGTACCGTCATCCAGTTGCATGTCGGAAATGCGCTTGCCCATTTTCTCTCCGGGGGTGCAGGTGTAGTCCATGCCACCCACGCGCACCATGTCGCCACCCTGCTGGTAGTACGGGTCTTCGTTGAACAGGTTGTCGCAGACATCTTCCAGAATCAGCTTGATTTCCTCCCCGGTCATTTCGCGCACATAGGTTTCCGGGTAGGTGATGCAGGTCTGATCCAGCACGTTTTCCATGGTGATGACATCGCCGGCCAGCACGGTGGTGCCCCAGCGGAAGCCGGGTGACAGGGAAATCTGTGCGTCATTGACGGTGCGCAGGGCATCGCAGATGATCTGGTCGAAAGTACCGTTGAAATTGCCACGGCGGTACAGGGTTTCATCGGCCACGGCCAGTTTTTCCGACAGATCCTTCTGATACGGCTTGCGGATATCGGCAATCAGTCGGCTCATGTCCGCATCGGCCTCCAGCAGGTTGGAGAAGACCGGCAGCAGGCGGAAGCGGTAGCCCTTGACCTTGCCTTCACCCAGATCCAGATCCATCACACCCAGGAACTTGCCATTGGAACCGGCATTGGTCACCAGGGTGATGCCCTTGGCATTCTTGACTTCCACCGCGCCAGGCACGCCATCATGGGTATGACCGCCGAAAATCACATCAATACCGCTGACCCGGCTGGCCATCTTCAGATCCACATCCATGCCATTGTGGGAAATGACGATCACCGCGTCCGGCTTTTCCTTGGCGCGCACTTCATCCACCAGCGCCTGCATGTTTTCGTCCTTGATGCCGAAAGTCCAGTTGGGAATGAAACGACGCGGGTTGGCAATGGGCGTGTAAGGGAAGGCCTGACCGATCACAGCCACGCGATGCTTGCCCATCTGCTTGATGGTATAGGGCTTGAAGGCATGGCCGGTATCAGTGTCATAGGCTGGCGCGTCATCGAACAGCGCGTCTTCGGTCAGGTTGATATTCTGGGCCACGAACTCGCCCTTGAAGCGCTGGATGTTGGCACGCACTTCATCCTCGGTATAGGTGAACTCCCAGTGGCCGGTCATTACATCCACACCCAACTGGTTGCAGGCATCCACCATGTCCTTGCCACGGGTCCAGTAGGCCGTGCCGGAACCCTGCCAGGTATCGCCGCCATCCAGCAGCAGGGACTGACTTTCCCCCACCTCGGCACGCAACTGTTTCACCAGTGTCGCCATATGGGCGAAACCACCGACCTTGCCGTATGTCTTGGCGGCTGCATCAAAATCCAGATAAGTCAGGGCATGCGCAATGGGGCCTTTTTCCGGCAGACCGTAGTATTTCAGCAGGTTCTTGCCCACCAGATGCGGCGGGCGGCCCTTGGAGACACCCAGGCCCAGGTTCACATTGGGTTCGCGGAAATAGATCGGCAGTAGTTGCGCATGACAATCCGTCATGTGCAAGATGCGGGCATTGCCGAATTTGGGCACCTCATACAGGGATTTGCCACGGCCTGCGGCCAGCACCTTGCCCCCCGGCAGCATCCCGGCTGCTGCCGCCAGCCCCAAGACATGAACAAATTCACGACGATTCATTGACATTACGTTTGTACTCCTGCGGCCAGTGCCGCCCATGGTTTGTTACAAAACTTGGTGCTTTCTGCACACTCCACAAAACGCTCATACAAGCCCTTTGTGCAATCCGCAGAAAAATGCCCGACCAAAGGCCGGGCATTTTCAACAGGAATCAAGCTAGGTTCAAGGCATCAGATCCTTGTAGTGCGTGGCTTCACGCTTGGCCTGTTCGATGGCACGCTGGCCTTCCAGGCGGGCATGCTTGGCCACTTTCATGGCCTTGTCCAGCTTGCCTTCCTTCATCAGGGCCTGGGCCTTCTTGATGTACTTCTTGGTGTCACGCCATTCGTAGTGCAGCTTGGCGGCTTCCTTGCGCAGGGTTTCCGCTTCCTTGATGACTTTTTGCACGTCCTTTGCGGAAGTGCCTGCGAAAGCCGAGGGTGACAGGAAGACGGCCAGCAACAATGCAATGATCAGTTTTTTCATCTTCATCTCCTCACGCTTACTTGCGGGCACCAGGGCCGTTGATGGGCAACCCGTTGTTCATGTAGGTCAGGAAGTACTCGAGATTGCGGTACTCCTCGCTCTGGGCCTTGAAGGGCTTGGCGCGCACCTGCTTGTTACAGCCGCCAAAACGACGGTGCAGCGTACCCAGGGAACCCCACTTGGACCGGAACACCGGGAAGTGGGTGGTGTGGCCCAGCGCCGGGCTGGTGATGTCCGCCCGCAGCTTGTTGCCTGCGTAATGCATGTGACAATGCGCACAGGCCATGTTCAGCTGTCCACGACGAGAATAGAAGTGTTTTTTACCGGCTTCATAGGCAGCCAGGGCACGCGGATCGTCCGGAATCTTCACATTGGTCTTCTTGCCGCGGGAAGTCCAGGCCATGTAAGCCGATACCTTGGCCAGTTTGCCTTTTTTCCAGCCCCAGGGCTTTTCACCGTTTTTCTCGCGGCACTCATTGATGGCCAGCTCCAAGGTCACCACTTCGCCACGCTTGGTGTCGAAATACGGGTAGTTCTGCTTGATGCCAATACCGCCGTTTTCGAAGCAGTCCGCCAGCGATTTGCCATTGGCAAACTTGGTTTCAAACAGTTTCTTGCCCTCGTCCACAGGAATTTCATAGGGCGGAAAATCCTCGATTTCCTCCCATTGGGCGCGGGAGGCCGAATCGATGGCATAGACCCCGTTGATCCAGTCATCCCCTTTTACATCCGGGAAACGGCTTTCAAAAAACTTCACGAA
>WFUE01000155.1 GCA_015485125.1 Lysobacterales bacterium
GTGCAGGAACTGAGCCAGCAGAACATCCATGTACATTGCATCAGCCTGGACCCGAACGCCGACGAATACATGCAGACCCTGTTCGGGCGTCAATACCTGGTCATCGACCGGGTAGAGCGGCTGCCGGAAAAACTGCCGCAGTTGTTTTTGAGCCTGACTCGCTAATCCATGGCTGGTTTGAGCAATGACCGGGTGGCCGTGAGTGGTATCAATCGCGTGTTTTTCGAGCCGCCTGAGTGGGCTTGCTGGCTACAATGTCTCGCAAGCCTCCGGAAACATATTTGTGTAATATGCTGGATACCAGCGTTTGATAGGGAATCCCTTCTTCCAGTGCTCTTCGTTGAAGAGAGCGCAAATCACGGCTTGAAATTCGGATGTTGATTCTCTTGTCTTTCTTGAAGGTTTCTTCGGCGGCTTTCTGGATTGATGCCTTGCGTTCGGGTGTCAGAACGGATTCAAACTCATCTGCCTCAAAGGCTTCGAGAAGGGCTTTTTCTGCCTGGTCCAACCGGGTTTGACTCATGGTTTTCCTCCAAGGTACCGCTTGGTGGCTTTTCTGCTGGGAATGATGGTCTTCAGGAAGATTTCCCTTTGATTTTCCACATAGGGCACCAAATGGATATAGCCTTCTATGTCTATCACAAACACCCGCTGATTGGGGTATTTACGCAGATTGGGGTGTTGGATGTCGTCCACCAGACACCCTTGCTGCAGGTAGAAAATCACATCCTCGAAGGAAATGCCCCGCTCCTCCATGAGCCGCTGATTTTTGTCAGCATTCCATTGAATGTGTTTCATCAGAGGCAGGATAGCACAACGGTGTGCCTATTGGCATCATTCTCTCCATCGCAACGGGTTGAGAGCATGCCGGAAAAAACCTTCAGCGTTGTCAATCTCAACGGATACCAGTGTTCCCCGTGTTCATTGACATCCTTGCTACCGCCCCTCCAGCGCCTGACGTACTTCCTGAAGTTTGCCCGCTACCACAGCCGCATCGGCTTCCAGTTCTGGCAGTTCGGCCACGGCCAGCACCTTGAGCGGGTCGACAAAACTGATGGCACAGGTTGCGTCGTCCACCTCCCGCACCACCACATTACAGGGCAGCAGCAGGCCGATATCCGGGTCCAGATTCACCGCCTTGTTGGCCACCTCCGGCCAGCAGGCGCCCAGTATGCGGTATGGGCGGCGTTCCACGCCCAGCCGGTAGTGCAGGGCAGCGGCCAGGTTCATGTCCCCCAGAATGCCAAAACCGTGTGCCAGCAGGGTCTGCTTGGTGTGTTCCACCACTTCATCGAAACGACCCGGAACCGTGATACTTGTACCGTACATGAGGCAGCCCTCTCTTTATGGTTGCTGTCATATCGTAAACGGTCGATGCAATGCCGACCCTGCTTCGGGTCAAGTTTTCAGCATTTATACCCAATACTGGATATAACCCTTCCGTAAAGGTAAACTTGTGGCGTGCAATCTTGGGCAGGGCGATTCATGGCCACACCATTGCAGGAAAGCTACAGCATCTCACAGTTGGCCAGGGCCTTTGGCATTACCACGCGCAGCATTCGCCACTACGAGGAAAAGGGTCTGCTGCGCCCGGCCCGGCAGGGCAAGCAGCGTATCTACACCCGCGGTGACCGGGTGCGGTTGCAACTGATTATGCGCGGCAAGCGGGTGGGGTTCTCCCTGGATGAGATTGCCGAGATTCTGGATTTGTACCACGGCCCGCGCGGCGAGGAAGCCCAGCGCCGGTTTCTGCTGGAAAAGCTGGCCGGGAAACGGGCGCAGTTGCTGGAACAGCGCCAGTGTATCGACAACATGTTGCAGGAACTGGACACCATCGAACAGGGCCTGCAAACCGAAACGGGAAAACCATGATGCAGGAAATGAATTTTGGATTGTCTGAAACCGCCCGCATGCTGCGGGATTCGGTACGGGATTTTGCCAATGAAGTCATCGCACCGCTGGCCGAGCAGGTGGACCGGGACAATGCCTTCCCGAACGAACTCTGGCCGCAACTGGGCGAGATGGGGCTGCTGGGCATCACCGTCTCGGAGGAATACGGTGGAGCCGGCATGGGCTATCTGGAACATGTGCTGGCCATGGAGGAAATCAGCCGGGCCTCGGCCTCCATTGCCCTGAGCTACGGGGCGCATTCCAACTTGTGCGTCAACCAGATCTACCGCAACGGAAACGCGGCGCAGAAAGCCCGCTATCTGCCCAATCTGGTCAGCGGCCAGTGGGTGGGCGCACTGGCCATGAGCGAGCCCGGCGCGGGCTCGGATGTGGTCAGCATGCAATTGCGCGCCGAGGCGGTGGAAGGGGGCTACCGGCTCACCGGCAACAAGATGTGGATCACCAATGGACCGGATGCCGATGTACTGGTGGTCTATGCCAAGACCGATCCGGCCGCAGGCCCGCGGGGCATCACCGCCTTCATCGTGGAAAAGGGATTCGAGGGCTTTTCCACCGCGCAGAAGCTGGACAAACTGGGCATGCGCGGCTCCAACACCTGCGAGCTGGTCTTCGAACAATGTTTTGTGCCGGAAGAAAATGTACTGGGCACGGTGGGTGAGGGCGTGCGCGTGCTGATGAGCGGGCTGGATTATGAACGGCTGGTGCTCACCGGCGGTCCGCTGGGCATCATGCAGGCCTGTATGGATCTGGCCCTGCCCTACAGCCGCGAGCGCAAGCAGTTCGGCCAGCCAATCGGTGAATTCGAACTGATTCAGGGCAAGCTGGCGGACATGTACACCGGCATGAATGCCGCCCGTGCCTACACCTATGCCGTGGCCCAGGCCGCCGATCGCGGCCAGACCAGCCGCAAGGATTGCGCCGGGGTAATTCTGCTGGCGGCGGAAACCGCCACGCGCATGGCGCTGGATACCATCCAGATTCTCGGCGGCAACGGCTACATCAACGAATATCCTGCTGGCCGCCTGCTGCGTGATGCCAAGCTCTATGAAATCGGTGCCGGCACCTCGGAAATCCGCCGCATGCTCATCGGCCGGGAACTGGTGAGGCACGGCTGATGGATACGGTGCTGCAAAGCCGCATTGCCACCGGCAGCGACGCATTCAGGCAACGGGCCGAGGCCATGCGGGCGCTGGTGGCCGAGCTGGAAGCGGCACTGGAAAAAAACCGCCAGGGCGGCGGGGAAAAGGCCCGCGCGCGTCACACTGCCCGCGGCAAGCTGCTGCCCCGTGACCGCATCGCCGCTCTCATCGACCCCGGCAGTGACTTTCTCGAACTCTCGCCACTGGCCGCCTGGGGAATGTATGACCAGCAGGCCCCCGGTGCCGGGCTGATCACCGGTATCGGCCAGGTTTCGGGGCGGCGTTGCATGCTGGTGGTCAATGACGCCACCGTCAAGGGCGGCACCTATTTCCCGGAAACGGTGAAAAAGCATCTGCGTGCCCAGGAAATCGCGCAGCAGAACCGTCTGCCCTGCATCTATCTGGTGGACTCCGGCGGCGCCAACCTGCCGCAGCAGGATGAAGTTTTCCCGGACAAGGACGACTTCGGGCGCATTTTCTACAACCAGGCACGCATGTCGGCGGCGGGCATTGCCCAGATCGCGGTGGTCATGGGCTCCTGCACGGCCGGTGGTGCCTATGTGCCGGCCATGGCGGACGAAAGTGTCATCGTCGCCGGGCAGGGCACCATCTTCCTCGGCGGCCCGCCGCTGGTGAAGGCTGCCACCGGCGAGGAAGTGAGTGCCGAGGCGCTGGGCGGTGCCGATGTCCACTGTGAGCAATCCGGTGTGACCGACCACTACGCCCACGATGACTGGGAAGCCCTGGCCATCACCCGCCGGATCGTCGCCCAGCTCGGCCCGGCGCCCGTTACCCTCGAACCGGATGCCGAGCCCCTGCCGCCACGCCATGCGCCGGAAGAACTGGATGGCGTGGTGCCGGTGGATCTGCGCCAGCCCTACGATGTACAGGAAGTCATCGCACGCATCGTGGACGACTCCCGTTTTCAACCCTTCAAGGCCCGCTACGGCACGACTCTGGTATGCGGCTTTGCCCGCATCCACGGCTATCGGGTAGGCATACTGGCCAATCAGGGCATCCTCTTTTCCGAATCCGCCCTCAAGGGGGCGCATTTCGTGCAACTGTGCGCCCAGCGCGGCATTCCGCTGGTTTTTCTGCAAAACATCACCGGCTTCATGGTGGGCCAGCGGTATGAGCAGGAAGGCATCGCCAAGCACGGTGCCAAGCTGGTGCACGCGGTGGCCTGCGCCGATGTGCCCAAGCTGACGGTGGTCATCGGTGGCAGTTTTGGTGCCGGCAACTACGGCATGTGTGGCCGTGCCTACGAACCACGCTTCCTGTGGATGTGGCCCAACGCGCGCATTTCGGTCATGGGGGGTGAGCAGGCGGCGCAAGTGCTGGCCACCGTGCGCGAGGAACAGATGGCGCGCAAGGGTGAGCAGTGGACGGAAGCCGAACGGGAAGCCTTCATGCAGCCCATTCGCCAGCAGTACGAAACCCAGGGCCACCCCTTCTATGCCAGCGCCCGTCTGTGGGACGATGGCATCATCCGCCCGGCCGACACCCGCCGGGTACTGGCCCATGCCCTGCAAACCGTGGCCTGTGGCCTGGCGGCCGACAGCCGCTTCGGCGTCTTTCGCATGTGAGGTGAACATGGATTATCAATGGATACGCGTGGAAACCGGCCGCATTGCCCGCTTGTGGCTCAACCGGCCGGAGAAAAGCAATGCCTTTCACGATGGCATGATCGAGGAACTGCGCCACGCGCTGGCCGCGCTGCTGCTGGATGAATCAGTGCGGGTGGTGCTGCTGGCGGCCGAAGGGCGGCATTTCAGCGCCGGCGCCGACCTGAACTGGATGCAACGCATGGCCCAGGCCAGTGAGGAAGACAACTATCGGGATGCCCTGGCCCTGGCCCGGCTGATGCAGCAATTGGCCAGCTATCCCAAGCCATTGATCTGCCTGGCCCAGGGTGCCTGCTACGGGGGCGGCGTGGGGCTGGTGGCCGCCAGTGGCATCGCGCTGGTGGCAGACGACGCACGCTTCTGCCTGTCGGAAGTGAAGCTGGGACTGATTCCCGCCGTCATCAGTCCCTATGTGGTGGCGGCCATGGGCCGGCGCGCGGCCCAACGCTACATGCTCAGCGCGGAAATCATCGATGCCGCGACCGCCTGCCACCTGGGCCTGGCTTCGGAATGCTGCCTGGCTGATCAATTGCAGGCCCGTGGGCTGGCACTGGCCGAGCAACTGGCCGGCAACGCGCCACAGGCCCAGCGGGAAGTGCTGGAACTACTGCAGCGGGTCGCGCCCCTGCCGGACGAGACGCTGGTCGAAGACACTGCCCGCCGCATTGCCCGTATCCGCGTGGGGGCCGAAGGGCAGGCTGGCATGCGCGCCTTTCTGGAAAAACGCAATCCACCCTGGCAGGAGGGCGCATGAAACGGCTGCTGATCGCCAACCGCGGTGAAATCGCCTGCCGCATCATTCGCTCCGCCCGCATGCTGGGGCTGGAAACCGTGGCCGTCTATTCCGAAGCCGATCGCCACAGCCTGCATGTGCAACAAGCCGATCAGGCCCTGTGCATCGGGCCGGCGGCGGCTGCTGAAAGCTATCTCGACCAGCAGGCGGTACTGGAGGCCGCCCGTCGCAGCGGTGCCGATGCCATTCACCCCGGTTACGGGTTCCTGGCGGAAAACGCCGCTTTCGCGCAAGCCTGCGCCGATGCCGGGCTGATATTTGTCGGCCCGGCGCCGGATGTCATCGTGCGCATGGGAGAAAAACACGCCGCCCGCCAGGTGGCCGAAGAAGCCGGCGTGCCGGTGCTGCCGGGCACGGTGGAGGCTAGTGACGATCCGCAATGGCTGCGCCAGCAGGCGCTGGCGCTGGGTTTTCCCTTGATGCTCAAACCCGTGGCCGGCGGTGGCGGCAAGGGCATGCGCAAGGTGACCCGGGAAGCCGAACTGGACGAGGCCCTGGCCGCCGCCATGCGGGAAGGGCAGGCCGCCTTCGGCGATGGCCGCCTGCTGCTGGAGCGTTATCTGCAACAACCCCGGCACGTGGAAGTGCAGGTACTGGCCGACACGCACGGCCACGCGGTGCATCTGTTCGAGCGCGACTGCTCGTTGCAGCGCCGCCATCAGAAGATCATCGAGGAAAGCCCCGCGCCGGGGCTGGATGCGGATACCCGTGCCACCCTGGGCGAAGCGGCGCTGAAACTGGTGCGGGCCACCGGCTACACCGGAGCCGGCACAGTGGAGTTTCTGCTGGATGACAGCGGCGGGTACTTCATGGAAATGAATACCCGCCTGCAGGTGGAACATCCGGTCACCGAGGCGGTTACCGGCGTGGATCTGGTGGCCTGGCAACTGAAAATCGCCGCCGGTGAGCCGCTGACGCTGCAACAGGACGACCTGCGCCTGCAGGGCCATGCCATCGAATTGCGCCTGTGCGCGGAAGACCCGGCCCGGGGCTTTCTGCCGCAGACCGGCCGGCTGGAACAATTGCAATTTCCGGCATGGCCCGGCCTGCGGGTGGACAGCGGCTTTCGTGCCGGGGATGAAATCAGCCCCCATTACGATTCCCTGCTGGCCAAGCTCATCGTGCATGCCGACGACCGGCGGTCGGCACTGGGTCTGGCCGAACGGGCCTTGCGGCAGATGCACATCCACGGGGTGGTCAATAACCGTACCGCTCTGCTGCAACTGCTTCGGCAGCCGGTGATGCAGCAGGGCCAGGTTCATGTACAGTGGCTGGATCAGCACCCGCAGGTGGTACAGGCCGAACCGCTGGATACGGCCCGGGCGCTGGCTGTACTGGCCGTGTGGCAAGCACTGGAAAACGGGGCCACACCCCTGTCAATCAACGGCCCGGCCCGCTACCGTTTTCGCTGGCGGGTGGGGGATGCCGTGCATGTATTGTGCCTGGCCTGGTCCGCCGACAGCGGATGGACGGCCACACTGGGCGAGAATGACCCCTTGCGAGTACGTGTGCTGGAGCATGCGGACGGCCTGATGCTGGAGATCGACGGACAGGCCCGGCACTGGCGGGTGGATGTGCTGGATGAAGGCTGGCAGATCAGCAGCGAAGACCACAGCCTGCGGGTGGAACCGGCCCGTACACAGGGCGCGGCTGCAGCCGGTGGGGCGAAGGTGCTGCATGCACCCATGCCGGGGCAGGTGCTGGAATGCCGCGTGGCTGTGGGCGATACGGTGGAAGCCGGGCAAACCCTGCTGGTACTGGAGGCGATGAAAATGGAGCATCAATTGCAGGCCAGTGATGCCGGTAAGGTCAAAACTTGCGCGGTCACGGCCGGTGATCGCGTGCAGGAAGGGCAACTGCTGCTGGAGCTGGAATGAGCGATTTCGTCACACTGGTGGAAGTGGGCCCGCGCGACGGGCTGCAGAATGAACAACACCCCCTGGCCACCACCGACAAGGTGGCCCTGATTCAGCGCCTGGCGGAGACTGGCTTGCGGGTCATCGAGGCCGGCGCCCTGGTCAGCCCGAAGGCGGTGCCACAGATGGCCGACAGCGCCGATGTCCTGCGGGCGCTGGATCTGGACGCTGGCGTGCGCTACCCGGTATTGGTGCCCAACGAAAAGGGGCTGCAACGGGCCTTGCAGGCCGGCGTGCGGGAAATTGCCGTGTTCGCCGCCGCCAGTGACAGTTTCAGCCAAAAAAATATCGGTTGCGATGTGGCGGCCTCACTGGAGCGCTACCAGCCCGTGGTGGAACAGGCCCGAGCGGCCGGTTGCCGGGTACGCGGCTATGTGTCCTGTGTCATGGGTTGCCCCTATGAAGGCAAGGTGCCGCTGTCACGGGTGGTGGAAGTGAGCCGGGCGCTGGCCGGGATGGGCTGCGACGAAATCTCCCTCGGCGATACGATTGGCAGCGGCAACCCGCGGCTGACCCGCCAACTGATTCAGGCCGTGGCGGCGGAACTGCCACTGTCGCAGCTCGCGGTGCATTTTCACGATACTTGGGGCATGGCCGTGGCCAATGTATATCAGGCGCTGGAGCTGGGCATCCGCATTGTGGACTGTGCCGTGGCCGGTCTGGGCGGCTGTCCCTACGCGCCCGGTGCCACCGGCAATGTGGCCACGGAAGAAATCGTGCATCTCTGCACCGGCCTGGGGTTGGAAACCGGTGTGGATCTGCGGGCACTGGCGGAGACCGGCTGGTGGCTTTCCAATCGACTGGGCCGGCTGCCAGCCTCGCGGGTGAGTCTGGCCTTGCGGGCCCGTTGCTGACCATACGTGTAGATACGGGCGGATGGCTGCCGAAGCCGGCTCAACTACCGGCGGAGGCTGGCTGTGGGGGTTGGTCCGCGGCCAGACGCCGAATCATGACCTTGTTGCGGCCCGCTGCCTTGGCGTGATAAAGCTGCTCATCGGCCAGCTGGTAGATGCGTTCCGGTGATGCGGAAACTTCCGCCGGCACGATGACCGCGCCGATGGAAATGGTCAGTACGCCACCGGGCTCCACCGGATTGGGAATGGCCAGGTCTTCCACTGCCTGCCGCAGGGCCTCCAGCTTGGGTTTGAGTTGCGCTTCTTCGTTCAATTGAATCAGCAGGCCGAACTCTTCCCCGCCCAGCCGGAAAATGCCATCACCCGCACGGTGGAAATGCGCCCGGAACAGCTCGGCTACCCGAACCAGCGCTTCATCTCCCTTCTGGTGGCCCAGCTCATCATTGAGATTCTTGAAATGATCCAGATCCAGCATGGCCCAGTAGAAAATCTGCCCATTCCGGCGCGCCCGCAGTACTTCCCGGGCAAAAATCTGATTGAAATGCCGCCGATTGGATAAACCGGTCAGGCTGTCTTGCAGTGAGGCTTGCTCCAGCAGTTTCTCGCTGGTCTGGTTGCTGCAGGTAATGTGTACGCTTCGCAGCTTGCCGCGTACCCGCTGCGGGTTGGCTTGAAAGCACAGGTACAGGGTTCTTGACGGGCTTTTCAGTTCTATTTCTTCTTCCCAGCTTTCACCCTTTTGCAGGGCTTGTTGCAGGTGGCCAGTCTGTTTGGTGTGCTCAAACAGCGGGTGAAGCTGCCCCTGCAGTTGTTCCGGTGTGCTGCCCAGCAGTTTGGCAAAACTGGCCGTGCACTGGCGAATGATGCCATCCGGATCGGTTTCGGTTGCAAAGGTCAGTTCCTGTACCCGCTCAAGCTGCTGGTTCATCTGTTTCGACAACCGGCGCTGCCAGCCGATGAGTGCAAAGAGTACCAGTACCACCAGGCCACTGATGGCCACCACCTTCAGTAGCAGGCTGTGGTCGGTGGCGCGGATCATCTTCAGTTGCAGCCAGCGCTGGTAGATGGCGCGCTTCTCTGCTTCATCGATGTTGTCCAGGGTCTTGGAGATGATGGAGTAGAGCAGGGGCAGATCCTTGCGCACGCCCATGGCCAGATCAAAGGGCTCTCCCAGCTGGCCCACCACGGCAAAACCGCTGATACCCTTTTGATAGAGCAGATAATTCAGGCTGACCAGGTTGTCCACCAGCACACTGATCTCGCCGGCAATCAGGGCGTCCATGGCCTGTTCCAGATTGGTATAGCGGTGCAGGCGGGATTGCAGGGGCATCCGGCTTAGCAATTCATCGGTGGAATAGCCTGCAATCACGCCAATGTCTTCATTTTTCAGGGTTTTGATGTCGGTGATGACGGCATGGCCTTCCCGCGCCAGCATCACCATGGGAAAAGAGAAGAACGGTTGGGTAAACAGGGCAAACTTTTTCCGTTCTGGCGTGGCCACGGCCGCGGAGAACATGTCCAGCCGTCCCTCTTTGACGCCTGCCACCACTTCCTGCCAGCTCTGTTTCAGTACAGGCTGGAATTGCAGCCCGGTACGCTGGCTGACCAGTTGCAGCAGTTCCGCCACCATGCCGCGATATTGGCCCTGTGCATCGATGAACTCGAAAGGTGGCCAGTAGATGTCATTGGCCAGGTGAACCACGGGATGATCTTCTATCCATTGCAGCTCCGCCGGTGTCAGTTGGGTGATACGCTCGGAGAAAATCAGCCGTTCCCAGTCCAGGGCCGCCCATTGCGCGCGGGTGATCATGCCCAGACTGACCATCTGACTGAACAGGGCGCGCAGGCGTTGCGGATCTACCGTGCCCAACGGGTGTTCACCACTGTCGATCAACGGCAGGGAGGCTTCCATTTCATTACGCAGTTGTGCACGACTTTTGGGGCTGCCCAGTTCATCGTGAATGTAGTCGATGATTTCATCCGGGTGGGCCAGCGCATATTGCCAGCCCCGGATGGCGGCCTGGCGAAAGCGGGCGAAAACTTGTGGCCGCGCCTGTGCGTCCTGCCGGCGAATGACCCAGAGATCCTGATAGCCGTCAATGCCGTAGGACTTCGGGTCCAGCACCCAGAAGGGGATGTTTTTTTCACGTAAGGCGAAGGGCTGGTTGGTGGCGAAAGCGGTAAACAGATCCACCTTCCCATCGATGAAGGATTGGATTGTACGATCGTGAGGAATTCGAAGAATGTCCTGTTCGCTCAGGCCGGCGCGTTGCAACAGGGCCTGCAGCTCGAAAGTGTCCGCCCCCATGACGCGCTTGCCCCGAAGGTCGCTGCGCAGGTTCAGGATGGGTTCACGGGTAAGGAAAACCAGAGGGGAATGCTGAAAGGTCGCGCCCAGCAGTTGAAGTTTCTGCCCTTCGGCCAGGCGTTGCAGCACCGGGTTGCCGACGATGGCGATGTCGATCTTGCCCTGTTCCAGGGCTTCCAGACTGTATTGCCCGTCCCAGGGCCGAATCTCCACTTCCAGCCCGACATCACGGAAATAGCCATTCTTAGCCGCCGCGTAGAAACCGGCAAACTCGAACTGGTGTGACCAGCTCAGCTGCAGACGCAATGTGGCATCGTTGGCAGCCGCGGCCAGGCTGACCAGCCAGAGAATGAGTAAAAAGCCCCCTTTATGCATGCACGCAGGTCGATATCCCTAAACCTGTACGATAGCATGCATTGCTATACCGGCAAAAAGGCGATGCCTGCTTTGGGGGGTAGACCCCGTTTTCATGCGGGAGATTTTGGAACTTGTCCCCACTTTATGTAGACTACATAGTGTAACTACTTGCTAGTCGCCCCGAGTCAGTGCCTTTGGAGTACCGTCATGCATGCAACCAATGTCAGAAACCTGAAAAAAAATCCGTCTCTTGCACTCAGGCAAGCTGAGGAGTCTCCGGTACTGGTTCTCAAGGGCGATCAGCCAAATGCACTCATTGTTCATCTCAAGGGATCGTTGCTGGATAGTGAGCAATCGGCCCGTCCAGCCCTTGCGGCAGCACTTTTCAAGGACGGGACACTTTCCCTGGGTGCCAGTGCTCGCCTGGGTGGCATGCACTTGCAGGATTTTATGCAGTATCTGGCCGAGTTGGGCATCGATGTGGTGCGTCCTGATGAAACCACTCCATTGGAAACCGAAGATATCCGTGCATGGCTCGCAGAGTAATTGTGGATGCGGGGCCCTTGATTGCATTGGCCGGCATTGATGCACTGGGTATTTTGCAGGCCTTGTTTGGCCAAATCACGGTACCGGATGCCGTACAGAAAGAATGTATGGCCAAGGAGGGGCCGGATACTGCGCGAATTGCCCATGCTATTGAAGCAGGATGGCTGTTGGTTGAGCCAACGGAAAAAATGGGCAGGCAGAGCCAGTTGATGCCCAGTCTCGGGACCGGGGAGAGTGCGGCAATCTTTCTGGCAATGGTCAATCCCGGGGAACGGTTGTTGATTCTGGATGACCGCCTGGCTCGCCGTTACGGCCTTCGGCGCGGCTTGCCCGTGATTGGCACCGTGCGCGTTCTGGCCATGGCCGAGTCGCGGGGCCTGGTTCAAAGTGCCGCACATTGCATGGATGCGATGGCAAAGAACGGATACCGCGTGTCTCGTCAGCTGCTGGAAATCATCCGGCAATCCAGGGATGGCCAAGACTAAATGACCCGGATAGGCGGGCTGAGCTGATGATCCGGATTTCGCATCCCTGACCAAATACGATACTCTGATGCACAGAATGTAGAGATGGAAGACAAAAAGTTGCAGCATCAGGCTAAAACCCGGGTACTGTTTGTGTGCATGGGAAACATCTGCCGTTCCCCTTCGGCGGAAGGTGTGTTTCGTCATGTGCTGGCTCGTCATGGTGTGGCGGATTGCTACGAAGTGGATTCCGCCGGCACCCATGCCTACCATGTGGGCGAGCCGCCGGACAGCCGTGCCCGGCAGGCGGCCGCAAGGCGGGGGATCTCGCTGGACGGGCAGCGTGCCCGCAAGGTGCGGGCGGAAGATTTCGCCCGCCAGGATCTGATCCTGGCCATGGACCAGTCCAATCTGGAGGACCTGCAGGCGGTCTGTCCGCCCGAATATCAAAACAAGCTGAAAAAGATGCTGGATTTCGGCAGTGCCGGTGGCGATGTGCCCGATCCCTACTACGGCGGCAATGACGGCTTTGAGCATGTGCTGAATTTGCTGGAGGATGCCTGCGAATCCCTGTTGCACCATCTGGAAGGAGAACGAACCGGTGGCTGAATTACCTGAATTTCCGGACAGCCTGCTCTGGGCCAACCTGTCCCGCCAGCCCAGCGTGTCGGATTTTCGCGGCAAGGCACTGCTGCTGTATTTCTGGACCGCGGGCAACCAGTACTGCCAGCGCATGCTCAAGGAAATCCGCAAGCTGGAAAACCAGTTCGAGGATCAACTCTATGTGGTGGGCATTCACTGCCCGCGCTACCCCTGCGAACAGGAAGTGGAATTCCTGCGCAAGGTCATCAACCAGTTTCATATCCGCCATTTTGTCGCCAGTGACCAGCAGTACGACTACTGGAAGACCCTGGGTGTTGAAGCCTGGCCCACCACCATCGTGGTGGATCCGGAAGGGCAGGTACGCGGTTTCCGTGAAGGCATCAACTGGGGAGACGAGATCGGGGAATACCTGGACAGCCTGCTGGAGCAGGCGGCCATGGAAGACCGTCTCAACTACGAAACCCGTTATCCGGACAAATTCGCGGAGCCGGATACCGTGTTGCGCTTTCCCTCCGATGTCATTCAGGTGGGCAAGCACCTCTACATTACCGACACCGGCAACAACCGGGTGCTGGAAACCGGGCTGGACGGCAATGTGCAACGCCAGTTCGGCTCCGGCAACCCCGGCCACTGGGATGGCGTCAACCAGGATGTAGGCTTCGACTCGCCGGAATGCCTGGCGCGGCTGGGGGAATACATCTATGTTTCCGATACCCAGAACCACAGCATACGTCGTATCAATGTGCTCAATGGTGAAGTGGACACCATTGCCGGCATGGGCAAATGGGGGCAGATGAACGCCACCCGCTACGACAACCCCAAGGATGTGTGCCTCAATTTTCCCACTGGCCTGGCGGCCAAGGACAGCACGCTGTATATCAGCATGACCGGCCAGAACCAGATCTGGGCGCTGGACCTGAACGACAATGTGCTTTCGCTGGTGGCGGGCAACGGCACCATCGGCAGGCTGGATGGCGAGCCACTGGAAGCCTCTTTCTATTCCCCCCGGCAGCTGACCCTGGTGGATGAGGCCCTGCTGATCAGTGACAGCGAGAACTGCCTGATTCGCAGCTACCACCTGTTGAAGAAAACCGTGGTCACCCTGTGCGGCACAGAGGCTGGGCAGAAGACCGGCAGTTTCTCCGAAGCGGCACTGCGCTACCCGCAAGGCATGGCCTATGACGCCGAGAACGAACTGCTCTGGCTGGCCGACAGCGGCAACCAGAATCTGAAATGCCTGGAAATGCCCGA
>WFUE01000156.1 GCA_015485125.1 Lysobacterales bacterium
GCAAGGCGGTGATTTCACCCTTCTTGCCCAGGTACTGTACCCGCACCTGGTCCAGGGCCGGCAAGTCATTGGCCTGCGCCACCGCTTTCAGCGCCTGTTCGGTAATGTCTGTCAGTGCTTGCATGGTGATTCCAATACAAAAAAGGGGAAAGACTGGATCAGCCTTTCCCCTGTGATCGTTGAGCGTTTTGCCGGGGTATCAGGCCGAAAGGCTGGCCTTGGCTTTCTCGGCCAACACACCAAAGGCCTGAATGTCATGCACGGCCAGATCGGCCAGTACCTTGCGATCCACCTCGATCTCGGCCTTGCTCAGACCATGCATGAACTTGCTGTAGGACAGGCCGAACTGCCGGGCCGCGGCATTGATACGGGCGATCCAGAGCGCGCGAAACTGGCGCTTGCGCTGGCGACGGTCGCGGTAGGCGTACTGACCGGCCTTGGTGACGGCCTGCTTGGCTACGCGGAAAACCTTGCGACGGGCGTTGTAATAACCCTTGGCCGCCTTGAGAACTTTCTTGTGTTTCTTGTGTGCGATCACACCACGCTTGACTCGAGCCATGATTCAACCTCCTCAGATATACGGCAGCATGCGCTTGACGGCCTTGGCGTCACAGTCTTTCATGACCGTGCTGCCACGCAGGTTGCGCTTGCGCTTGGTGGACATCTTGGTGAGGATGTGGCTGGTGAAGGCGTGACCGCGCTTGATCTTGCCGGAAGCGGTCTTGCGGAAACGCTTGGCCGCGCCCCGCTTGGTTTTCATCTTGGGCATGTGATTTCTCCATTACCATGGCCTGCCCGACCTTGCCTGGCCGGAAGCGGGCATTGCTTTTTTCGTAACCGACGCGAGTGGCCTTGCGGCACTTCTCTCTTCCCTGACTCGACCGATCTCGTTATCACCGCCATGGCCAGACCACGGCGGGCGCGAAATTATAACGGCTGCGCGAGTAGATTACTAGCGCTTTTTCGGCGCCATCATCATCACCATTTGCCGGCCTTCCAGCCGGGGGCGGGATTCCACGGTGATCTCGTCACCCATGTCTTCCTCCACCCGCTTGAGCAGCTCCAGACCCAGTTCCTGGTGCGCCATTTCACGGCCACGGAAACGCAGGGTCACCTTGACCCGGTCGCCGTTTTCGATGAATCGGCGGATGTTGCGCAGCTTGATCTGGTAGTCGTGCTCATCGGTTCCGGGGCGGAACTTCACTTCCTTGATGGCTACCTGCTTCTGATTCTTGCGTGCCGCGTGGGCCTTTTTCTGCTGCTCGAACTTGAACTTGCCATAGTCCATGATCTTGCAGACCGGTGGTTCGGCATTGGGCGAGATTTCCACCAGATCCAGGCCGGATTCCTCGGCCATGGCCAGCGCTTCGGCCGTGGGCACGATACCCACCTGCTGGCCTTCGGCATCAATCAGACGTACTTGTGGCACACGAATATCTTCGTTGCGCCGGGATTCTTTCACGGTAGCGATTGCTATTCCTCCATTGTTTGACAAAAACCCGGCCAGTTGCCGGGATGGCCGTCAGGCGGGCGGCTGAAAGGCCTGCATGCGTTGCACGAAGTCTTCCAGCGATTCCGCCCCCAGATCTTCCCCCTCGCGGGTACGGACGGCGACCTGGCGGTTTTCCACCTCCCGGTCACCAATGACCAGCAGGAAGGGCACGCGCTGCAGCGTGTGCTCGCGGATTTTAAAGCCGATCTTTTCGTTTCTCAAGTCTACCTGCGCGCGAATGCCTGCATTTTCAAGGGCTTCCACCACTTCACGGGCAAAATCGGCGTGACGGTCGGCAATACCCATGGCCACCACCTGTACCGGTGCCAGCCAGGCCGGCAGCGCACCGGCGTAATGCTCGATCAGTACGCCGATGAAACGCTCCAGCGAGCCCAGTATGGCACGATGCAGCATCACCGGCACCTGTTTGCTGGATTGTTCGTCCACATAATGGGCATCCAGCCGGCCAGGCATGGAGAAATCCACCTGCATGGTACCGCACTGCCAGACCCGCTCCAGACAGTCGCGCAGGCTGAATTCGATCTTGGGCCCGTAGAAGGCGCCCTCGCCCGGTTGCAGCTCCCATTCCAGTCCCTTGTCATCAAGGGCATCTTGCAGTGCCTTTTCCGCCTTGTCCCACAGGGCATCGTCGCCCACGCGCTGCTCGGGGCGGGTGGAGAGCTTGATTTCCACATTCTCGAAGCCGAAATCCCGGTAGACCTCGAATACCAGGTCGATGAACTCGGACACCTCGGACTGAATCTGGTCTTCGGTACAAAAGATGTGGGCGTCGTCCTGAACAAAATTGCGTACCCGCATCAACCCGTGCAGGGTACCGGAAGGCTCGTTGCGATGGCAGGAGCCGAATTCCGCCATGCGGATGGGCAGGTCGCGATAACTGCGCAGGCCCTGGTTGAATACCTGCACATGGCATGGGCAGTTCATCGGCTTGATGGCGTATTCGCGGTTTTCCGACTGGGTGGTGAACATCATGTCACCGAACTTGTCCCAGTGGCCGGATTTCTCCCACAGCACGCGATCGACGATTTGCGGCGTGTTGATTTCCTGATAGCCGTGCCGGCGCAGCTTGCGGCGGATGTAGTCGCGAATCAGGGTGTTGATGGTCCAGCCCTTGTCGTGCCAGAACACCATGCCCGGTGCTTCTTCCTGGGTGTGGAACAGATCCTGCTGCTTGCCGATGCGGCGGTGGTCGCGTTTTTTCGCCTCTTCCAGCCGGTTCAGGTAAGCCTTGAGCTGCTTCTTGTCCGGCCAGGCGGTGCCGTAGATGCGCTGCAACATTTCGTTGTTGCTGTCACCACGCCAGTAGGCGCCGGCCACGCTCATCAGCTTGAAGGCCTTGAGGTGGGACGTGTTGGGCACATGCGGGCCACGGCAAAGGTCGGTGAACTCGCCCTGGCTGTAGAGGGAGATTTCCTCGCCTTCGGGCAGATCGCGAATAATTTCCGCCTTGTATTGCTCGCCCATGGCCTCGAACTTCTCGATGGCCTGTTCCCGTGGCATCACCTCGCGGCGCACCTCCAGCCCTTCCTTGACGATTTTCTCCATTTCCCGCTCGATCTTGTCGAAATCTTCCTCGCGAAAGCCTTCCGGAAAGGAGAAATCGTAGTAGAAACCGTTGTCGATCACCGGGCCGATGGTCACCTGCGCTTCTGGATACAGCCGCTTGACCGCCTGTGCCAGCAGGTGGGCGGTGGAATGGCGCAGAATCTCCAACCCCTGCTCGTCGCGCGGGGTGATGATCTTCAGGGCGGCATCGTGGTCGATGACGAAACTGGCATCCACTTCCCGGCCATCCACCTCACCGGCCAGGGTGGCCTTGGCCAGGCCGGGACCGATGTCCCGGGCCACATCCATGACGGAAACCGGATGGTCGTAACTGCGCTGACTGCCATCGGGCAGAGTAATCGTCGGCATTGGCTTACCCCTGCTGGTTCATACGTGGTTTCGAGAGAAATACGGGCACAAAAAAAGGCGCTCCCGGCGCCTGGCTGGCTGCAACCGGCGCGCGGGTCAGGGTGTCGTGGTGGTTGTGGCCTGCTGGCACATCGCATTTCACCTCATTACTGTTCAGGCGATTGTACACCCTGGGCGCCATTGCCGGAAGCGCGCGCCAGCCATTTTTCCGCCATGCGGCGAATGGAAGGCTCCACATCCTCCGCCAGCAACTCCGCCACCGGCACCCAGGCCAGGTCATGGGATTCCTCGCTGACCCGATAGCGCTCGTCCGCGCCCGCCCGCACCACGAAGCGGATATCCAGATGGTCATGCGCCGGCTCCGGCCCGCGCGCGGGGATGCGATGCACATCCACATCGAAGATAGATACCTCCGGCAACGACAGGCCCGGCAGGCCGGATTCCTCCTCCGCCTCGCGCAGGGCCACCCGCTCGATCCGGCTATCGCCATCGGCATGGCCACCCGGTTGCAGCCAGCGCTCGAGCTTGCGATGGTGGGTCAAGAGCACCCGTTGCCCGTCGGCGCTGACCAGCCAGGCCGAGCCGGTGACATGCCCCGGCGGGCAGCTGCGCTCGAAACAATCAGCATGGGCCCGTACGAAATCCCCGATCCGGGCCACCACCGGCTGTTCATCCGGATGGCGGGCGGCATAGTCTTGCAGCAGTTGCAACAGATGGTTTCGGTGCACGGGGCTTTCCTCCAGCTCTCAGGCATGTAACCATACAGAAATGGAACCGGTTGACACCACCCCCGTACAGGAAAATCTGCCGCTGGCTTCGGTGCAGGGCCAGCCCCTGACCGAACTGCCGCAGGATCTCTACATTCCGCCCGACGCGCTGGAAGTCTTTCTCGAAACCTTCGAAGGCCCGCTGGATCTGCTGCTCTACCTGATCCGCAAGCAGAACCTGGACATTCTCGACATCCCCATCCAGCGCATCACCGAGCAGTACATGGAATACATCGAGCTGATGCGGGAAATGCGTTTCGAACTGGCGGCGGAATACCTGCTGATGGCCGCCATCCTGGCCGAAATCAAGTCACGCATGCTGCTGCCGCGTCCCGCCAGCACGGACGAAGAGGAAGAAGACCCGCGCGCCGAACTGATCCGCCGCCTGCAGGAATACGAACGCTTCAAGAAAGCCGCCGCCGATCTGGACGAACTGCCACGCGAACTGCGTGATTTCGTGCCGGTGAAAATCAGCAGCGAATCCATCCCCCGCACCCGCCTGCTGCCGGAAGTGGATGTGGACGACCTGATGCAGGCCATGCGTGGCGTACTGGCCCGCGCCGACCTCAAGACCCGCCACCAGGTGCAGCGGGAAGCGCTGTCGGTGCGCGAGAACATGAGCCGCATTCTGCAGCAACTGAAAGGGCGGGACTTCACCCCCTTCACCGAAGTGCTGCCCGAAGACAGCGGCCGCCCCGGCGTGGTGGTAAGCTTTCTCGCCATTCTGGAACTGGTACGTGAAAACCTGGTGGAACTGGTGCAGAATGCGCCGCTTTCCCCCATCTATGTGCGTCTGAAAGGCTGAGCCATGAGCGAACTGGACAATACCCACCTGAAAAACCTGCTGGAAGCGGCCCTGATGGTGGTGGAACACCCGCTGTCGCTGGAACAGATGCAGGCCCTGATCGACCCGGAAAACCCGCCAGCCAAGAAGGCCCTGCGCACCGCGCTGGCCCAGTTGCAACAGGACTTCGAGGGCCACGGCGTGGAACTGGTGGAAGTAGCCTCCGGCTGGCGTTTCCAGACCCGCCCCCAATACCACGCGCAACTGGGACGGCTGTGGGAAGAACGGCCGCCACGCTACTCCCGCGCCCTGCTGGAAACCCTGGCGCTGATCGCCTACCGCCAGCCCATCACCCGTGGCGAGATCGAGGACATTCGCGGTGTTTCCGTCTCCAGCCAGATCATCCGCACCCTGATGGAACGGGAGTGGGTGCGGGTACTGGGCCATCGCGACGTGCCGGGCCGGCCGGCCCTGCTGGGCACCACCCGCGCCTTTCTCGACCACTTCGGCCTGAAAAGTCTGGAAGAACTGCCCAGCCTGCAGGAACTGATGGATGTGGTGC
>WFUE01000157.1 GCA_015485125.1 Lysobacterales bacterium
GGGGTGGGCCAGCAACTCGGCGCACATGGCGGCGTCCTCACGCGCATTCCGCCCGCGCGGGCGGAATGCGCGTGAGGACGCCGCCATGTGCGCCGAGTTGCTGGCCCACCCCAAGGAGCGGGCGGAACACGTCATGCTGGTGGATCTGGAACGCAATGACCTGGGGCGTATCGCCATTCCCGGCAGCGTGCGGGTGGACGAGATGATGGTGGCCGAGCACTACGCCACCGTGCAGCATATCGTTTCCAATGTCACGGCGCGGGCGCGACCGGAGTGCAGCCACGGCGACATGATTCGCGCCCTGTTCCCCGGCGGCACCATCACCGGCTGCCCCAAGGTGCGTTGCATGCAGATCATCCAGGAACTGGAACCGGAAGGCCGGGGCGCCTACACCGGTTCGCTGGGCTATATCGACGATCGCGGCCACATGGACCTGAACATCCTCATCCGCACGCTGGTGCTCCAGGGCCAGACGCTGCATTTCCGCGCCGGGGGTGGTATTGTCATCGACTCCCTGCGCCAGGCCGAAGTGGATGAAACCCGCAGCAAGGCGCTGGGCCTGCTGCGCAGCCTGGAACAGGCCGCCTGAACCATCAGCATCAACGTGAGCAACCACCGGAGATGAAGCCTTGACCTGGTACCAGCAGACCTGCACGGAAAAGCAGTTCTACAAGCCGCTGGAAAACCGGCGGCGCTGCCGTATCGTCGTGGTCGGCGGCGGGCTCGCGGGCATCTCCACGGCGGTCTCCCTGATGGAAAAGGGGGAAACCGATGTGGTGCTGCTGGATGCGAAACAACCCATGAGTGGAGCGTCTGGCCGCAATGGCGGTTTTGTCTTTGCCGGTTACTCCCGCAGCCCGGCCTGGTTGTTGCGCAAGTACGGCCACCAGCGAGCCGCGCCCCTGTATGCCCTGACCCTGGAAGGCATGGACCGTATCCGCAAGCGCACCAGCCAATACGGCCTGGATGCCCGCATCCACAATGGCGGTGTGCTGCTGGCCAATGTCTTTCATGACGAGCGGCTGAAAAAGCTGCAACAGGATCTGCGGGCCATCCAGGCGGAGGAACAGCAGTGGATTGCGCCCGAAGCACTGGTGGAAAGCATGGATACCGAAGCCTATGCCGATGGCTTGCTGGAAGCCAATGCCTACCACTTTCATCCACTCAACTATGGCCTGGGCCTGGTGCGGGTACTGGCGGAAGCCGGCGTGGCCGTGCATGGAGATACGCCTGTCACCCGGATTACCCGCAAGCATCGCGGCTGGACGGTGCACACCTCGCGCGCGGAGCTGGAATGTGAGCAGGTGGTGGTTTGCGGTGGCGGCTATCAGCCCCCCTGGAAACCGGCCGCCATTCGCAAGGCGGTACTGCCCATCTCCACCTGGATCACGGTGACCGCTCCGGTGGCCGATCTGCTTCCCCGGTTGTTCCAGCGGCAATGGGCGGTGTATGACACCCGTTTTGCCTTCGCTTACTACCGCCCGCTGCCGGATGGCCGGCTGCTCTGGGGTGGCGGCATACAGGCCGCGGCCCTAGACGAGAAACGGGTGCGCGAGCAAGCCCGGCGGGAAATGAGCCGCTACTATCCGCAACTTGCGGGCGTGGAAATCGAGCAGAGCTGGTGGGGCTGGATGAGCTACGCCCGCCACCAGATGCCGCAGGTGCTGGAATACCAGCCGGGTTTCTGGGTGGCACAGGGTTTTGGCGGCCACGGCATGGCGACCACCGCCGCCGCGGGTGAAGTGCTGGCCCGCGCCGTCAGTGGAGATCGTCTGTTGCTGGAGTTGTTCGCGCCCTTTGCCTTGAAATCCGCCGGTGGTATGATCGGCGGGTTCATGGCACAGGCCATGTACCACTATTACCAACTGCGCGACCGGTTTCAGGGTGCCTGAAGCGGCAACGGCCGGAGCGCAACCCGAATCAACCATCCGATGCGCTGCAAGCGGGGCAATACAGGCCGGGAGCCGACGGGATCGGCGCGCCATTGTTCAGGCTGTAACGCAATCGGCACAAAAGAGAGCTAGGTTGACAGACCAAAAGCTCCATCAGGAAATCGCATGTCCAAGATAAAAACGATACGGGATGCCCGCATACTGCCCGAAGGCCGCCTGACCCTGCTTTCCCGCAGTGAAGTCAAGGAACTGGCCAATACCAACAAGAACGGCCTGCATGAATTGCTGCGCCGCTGCGCACTGGCCGTGCTCAACAGTGGCACGGACATCGATGACGCCGGTGCGTTGCTGGATCTGTACCCGGATTTCGACATCCGTGTGCTGCAACAGGACCGGGGCATCAAGCTGGAACTGAAAAACGCGCCCGCCCAGGCCTTCGTGGACGGGCAGATCATCACCGGTATCAGCGAATTGTTGTTCGCGGTACTGCGGGATGTGGCCTACGCCAATGACCAGATTCTGCGCAACCCCGGCTTCGATCTGGACAGCGGCGAGGGTATCACCAACGCCGTGTTCCAGATGCTGCGCAATGCGCGGGTGATGCGCCCCAACCGCGAACCCAGGCTGGTAGTCTGCTGGGGCGGGCATTCCATTGGCCGGGAAGAATATGTCTACACCAAGGAAGTGGGCTACCGGCTGGGCCTGCGTGGCATGGACATCTGCACCGGCTGTGGCCCCGGCGCAATGAAGGGGCCGATGAAAGGTGCCACCATTGCCCATGCCAAGCAGCGCATCCGTGACGGCATGTACATCGGCATCACCGAGCCGGGCATCATCGCGGCGGAATCGCCCAACCCCATCGTCAACGAACTGGTGATCATGCCGGACATCGAAAAGCGTCTGGAAGCCTTCGTGCGCCTGGGCCATGGCATCGTCATCTTCCCCGGCGGGGTGGGTACCTGCGAGGAACTGCTCTATCTGCTGGGCATACTCCTGCACCCGGACAACCGCGACCAGCCCTTTCCGCTGGTACTGACCGGCCCGGCCAGCGCGCGCGCCTATTTCGACCAGATCGACCGTTTCGTGCGCGCCACCCTGGGCGACGAGGCCACGAAGCTTTACCGCGTGGTGGTGGAAGACGCCGATGAAGTGGCCCGGCTGATGAACAAGGGCCTGCACGAAGTACGGCAGCACCGCATCCGCAGCAAGGATGCCTTCTTCTTCAACTGGGGCCTGAACATTCAGGAACCCTTCCAGCGGCCCTTCATTCCCACCCACGAGAACATGGCCGCGCTGAACATTCACCGCGACCAGCCGGTGCATGAACTGGCGGCCAACCTGCGCCGGCTGTTCTCCGGCATCGTGGCCGGCAATGTGAAAGAGCAGGGCATCCGCGAAGTGAAAAAACACGGGCCCTATACCATCCATGGTGACCCGGAAATCATGCGTCTGCTGGACGAGTTGCTGGAATCCTTTGTTGCCCAGCACCGGATGAAACGGCCCGGAACGGCCTATCAACCCTGCTACAGAGTGGTCAAATGAACCGATTGTTACGCCTGTCACTGCCGCTGATTTTTGCCGGCACCCTTGGTCATGCCGCAGAACCGGTGCAACCGCCGGTGAAAAATCCCTGGTATCAGGCCGCGCAGGCGCGGTTGCAGCAGCTCAAGGGTGATACACCCATGCGGGGAAAAGCGCGGAATGTCATCCTGTTTATTGGTGATGGCATGAGCGTTTCCACCATCACGGCCGCACGTATTTTTCAAGGCCAGCAACAGGGAAAGCCGGGTGAAAACAACCGCCTGGCCTTCGAGAACCTGCCCTGGACAGCGCTTTCCCGCACTTTCAACACCAACGCGCAGGTGCCGGATTCCGCCGGTACGGCCACGGCCATGCTCACCGGTGTGAAAACGCGTATCGGTGTCATCGGCGTGGATGAAAGCGTGACCCGGGGCGACTGCGCCGCCAGCAAAAAAGGGCGGGTACCTACCCTGATGGAACGCGCGGAACTGGCCGGCTTTGCCACCGGCGTGGTCACCACCACCCGCATTACCCACGCCACCCCGGCGGCCACCTACGCCCACAGCGCGGATCGCAACTGGGAGGTGGACAGCGAGATGCCGGCGCAGGCACGGGAGCAGGGCTGCGTGGATATCGCCCGGCAACTGGTGGAATTCCCCTATGGCGATGGCCTGGATGTGATCCTGGGTGGTGGGCGGCGTAACTTCCTGCCCAGCGATACGCCCGACCCGGAAAAAGGCAAGGGCCGCCGGGCGGACGGACGCAATCTGATTCTGGAATGGCAGCAAGGGCAGGGCAGGCGGCAGTATGTCTGGAATGAAAAGCAGTTTGCCGCCTTGAAACCGGATGCCTCGGTCCAGGTACTGGGTTTGTTCAACCCCTCGCACCTGCAATTCGAGGCCGACCGCGCCCAAGACCCGGCCGGTGAACCCTCGCTGGCGGAAATGACCGCCTTCGCCATCGAGCAACTGGAAGCTCGCAGCCGCAAGACCGGCAAGGGCTATGTGCTGCTGGTGGAAGGCGGGCGCATCGACCATGCCAGCCATGCCGGCAATGCCTACCGGGCCCTGACCGATACCGTGGCCTTCTCCGACGCCGTGGCCGAAGCCATGAAGCGGACATCCGCCGAAGACACCCTGCTGATTGTCACCGCCGATCATGGCCATACCCTGACCATCTCCGGCTACCCGAAGCGGGGCAATCCCATTCTGGGGCTGGTGCGCAACCCGGAAAACAACGAACTGGTCATGGCCGCCGACGGCAAGCCCTATGCCACCCTTTCCTATGCCAACGGTCCGGGCGCTGCCATCCACAATCCGCGTCAGACACTGCACGAGCCGGACATGCTGGAAAAGGACTTTCACCAGCCCGCCCATGTACCCCTGCGATCGGAAACCCATGACGGCAGTGACGTGGCCATCTACGCCCGCGGGCCCAATGCCTGGCTGTTTCATGGGGCGCTCAATCAGCAGGTGATTTATCACATCGTGGCCGATTCCCTGTTTTGAGCGGCTTGTTTCGCGAATCTCTGCGTTACTGCCATTTCACTCGCCGGTCACATACTGGATGTATGCTCCCGGCTCCCTCAACGGCAGTGCCTTGATCTTCACGAAACCGCCCGCTCAAAACCACTGGTTGTAGCTGACTGTCGTAGGGCGGAATAGGCGAAGCCGTATTCCGCCGTGGAATCTGACATGGTCTTGGTGCAATACGCTGGCGCTATTGCACCCTACGGTTTTGAGCGGCTTGTTTTCCGTCATGCTGCGTTGAAGCCGGTTCGTTCGTCGGTCCCTAGTGCCCAACGACAGGGGCATCCCATCCCTGGCGTTACGCCCGGTCCGGCATCCCTGCCGGCCGTTCACCCCCGCTGCGTGAGTCCACCGGACTCACGGTCGGAGCTGAACC
>WFUE01000158.1 GCA_015485125.1 Lysobacterales bacterium
ATCCAGATCATCAAGGGCTGGCGGGATGCCAGTGGAACCGTGCATGAAAAGGTCTATGATGTGGCCTGTTCCGATGGCCGCATACCCAGCAATGGCGTCTGTGACGCGGCTACCGGCACCACCAATTACGATCTGGGCACCTGCAATGCGACACACAACGCAAGCAACGCGGAGATGTGCACCGTCTGGAACGATCCCGACTACAACAACGATACGGTTGTATCGGCATTCTACTATGTGCGCGTACTGGAAAAGCCCAGTTGCCGCTGGAGCCAGTTGCAGTGCAATGCGGATTTTGCCGCATTGAATTGCAGTGCATTCAGCGCCAATGGCATCAACCCCTGCGATGCAACCACAGTCGAAGACAGCAACAACCTCACCGACACACAGAAAAAGGGTGCCGCCTGCTGCTGCAATGCCAATGACAAGACGGTGGACTATTGCAGATCCATGCAGCAGGCCAACCCCGGCATCACCGCCAGTACCTATGAAACCGCCGGTCTGGACCCGTGCGATACGCCTGCGGTAACGGCCTCCGCCCTGACCCAGACGGAGAAGAACATGGCCGCCTGTTTCTGTACCAAGAGCAAGAAAATCATTCAGGAGCGGGCCTGGTCCTCACCCATCTGGATGCGGATACCCGTTTTCCGCGACGGCATGGAGTGAACACAAAAAGGCGGGCGCATGAAACGCCCGCCTGATCCGAAAAAACCCGGCAGTCTGCCGCGCGAGAGCGGTCACTCCACCTCGGCAGGCAGCAGCAGTTGCGCCGGCTTGCAGCACAGGTCCAGTTGGCCGTCCTTCAGGCTGACTTGCACTTCCCCGCCCTGGCTGAGCTTGCCGAACAGCAGTTCATCGGCCAGCGGGCGCTTGATCTGTTCCTGAATCACCCGCTGCATGGGGCGGGCACCCATCTGCTCGTCAAAGCCGTGCTCGGCCAGCCAGCGGCGGGCCGGCTCGTCCACCGACAGGCTGACCTGCTTTTCTTCCAGCTGGGCTTCCAGCTCCAGCAGGAACTTGTCCACCACCTTGAGAATCACCTCCATGTCCAGCGCGCTGAACTGGATGATGCCATCGAGACGGTTGCGGAATTCCGGGGTAAAGGTCCGGCGGATGGCTTCCATGGCGTCGGTACTGCGATCCTGATCGGAAAAACCGATGCTGCGCCGGCTCAAATCCGCCGCGCCGGCATTGGTGGTCATCACCAGAATCACGTTGCGAAAATCCGCCTCGCGGCCATTGGTATCGGTGAGCTTGCCCCGGTCCATCACCTGCAACAGCAGGTTGAACACATCCGGATGAGCCTTCTCGATTTCATCCAGCAATACCACGGCGTGGGGGTTGGCGGTCACTGCCTCGGTCAACAGCCCGCCCTGGTCGAAGCCCACATAGCCCGGCGGCGCGCCCACTAGTCGGGAGACGGTATGGCGTTCCATGTATTCGGACATGTCGAAGCGAATCAACTCGATGCCCAGCTGCTTGGCCAGCTGGCGGGTGACTTCGGTCTTGCCCACGCCGGTGGGGCCGGCGAAGAGGAAGGAGCCAATGGGCTTGTCCGGATGCGCCAGCCCGGAGCGGGACAGCTTGATGGCCGTGGCCAGGGTTTCGATGGCCTCGTCCTGACCATAGACCACCATTTTCAGGTTGCGGTCCAGATTGCGCAGCTGTTCCTTGTCGTCACGGCTGACCTGCCGCGGCGGGATGCGCGCCATGGTGGCCACCACGGTTTCCACATCTTCCACCTCCACCTGTTCGCGCCGCCGTTCTTCCGGCAGCAGGCGCAGGCGGGCACCGGCCTCGTCCAGCACATCGATGGCCTTGTCCGGCAGGTGGCGGTCGCTGAGATAGCGCTCCGACAGGTTGACGGAGGCCTCCAGCGCCTCGTCGGTATAGCGTACCTGGTGATGTTCCTCGTAACGGTTACGCAGACCCTTGAGGATTTCCAGGGTCTCGGCGGCGGAAGGTTCCATCACGTCGATCTTCTGGAAGCGCCGTGCCAGGGCGCGGTCCTTCTCGAACACGCCACGGAACTCCTGGAAGGTGGTGGAACCCATGCAGCGCAGCTCGCCATTGGCTAGTACCGGCTTGATCAGGTTGGCGGCATCCATCACCCCGCCGGTGGTGGCGCCGGCGCCGATGATGGTATGGATTTCGTCGATGAACAGGATGGCGTGCGGCTGCTGCTCCAGCTCGCGCACCACGGCCTTGAGGCGGTTCTCAAAATCGCCCCGGTACTTGGTGCCCGCCAGCAGCGCGCCCATGTCCAGGCTGTAGATCACCGCGTCACGCAGTACCTCCGGCACATCTTCTTCCACGATGCGCCGGGCCAGGCCTTCGGCCAGCGCGGTCTTGCCCACGCCAGCCTCGCCCACGAACAACGGGTTGTTCTTGCGCCGGCGGCAGAGCACCTGAATGGTACGCTCGATTTCCCGCTGCCGGCCGATGAGCGGGTCGATCTTGCCCTGCTCGGCCTGGGCATTGAGGTTGATGGTGAAGCGGGCCAGGGCGGACTTGTCCTCCTTGCCTTCCTCTTCCTGGCCGGGGGGCAGTTCCGGCGTTTCCTGGGCATCGCGTCCGTGGGCGATGTAGTTGACCACATCCAGCCGGTTGATACCCTGCTCGTGCAGCAGATACACCGCATGGGAGTCCTTCTCGCCAAAGATGGCCACCACCAGGTTCTCGCCCAGTACCTCTTCCTTGCCGGCGGACTGTACATGGAAAACCGCCCGCTGCAATACGCGCTGGAAACCCAGCGTGGGCTGCACATCCCGGGCATCACCCACCGGCAGCACCGGCACGGTCTGGTCGATGATTTCCTCCAGATCCTTGCGCAGCTTGTCGATATCGGCCTTGCATGCGGTCAGCACCTCACGGGCCGAATCGTTGTCCAGCAGCGCCAGCAGCAGATGCTCGACGGTCAGGTATTCATGCCGGTT
This sequence comes from Lysobacterales bacterium, assembly GCA_015485125.1. Taxonomy (GTDB): domain Bacteria; phylum Pseudomonadota; class Gammaproteobacteria; order Xanthomonadales; family S139-57; genus S139-57. The sequence goes on from WFUE01000158.1 coordinate 2,937, forward strand.
GCGGCGGGCACGCTGGTACATGCCACTGATGGTTTTTTCCAGATCCTTACTGAACATGGTTCAGACCTCCTCCATGGAACACAACAGGGGGTGTTCATGGCTGCGTGAATAATCGTTGACCTGCTTGACCTTGGTCTCGGCAATCTCTCGGGTGTAGACACCACAGATGCCCTTGCCCCGGGTATGCACGTGCAGCATGATCTGGGTGGCCTTGTCGTGATTGAGGCCAAAGAAGCGCATCAGCACATCCACCACGAAATCCATGGGGGTATAGTCATCATTGAGCAGCACCACCTTGTACATGGGAGGCTGCTTCAGTTCCGGCCGGCTCTCCTGCACGGCGACACCGGTATCCGGATTTTCAGGTCTGTTCGCTTCAGACATGGGTTTCAGTTCACTGATTTCAAGGTTTCTGGGCTATTATACTGCCTGTGGTTTGATTGCACGGGAACCCTTGTGGGTATGGGCTTCAGTATAACTTGCCGCCTTTTGCAACTTGTTGACCCATTAGGCAGTTTTCCCCATTGCAGGTTCCCGTGCCCAGGACAGGAAGTAAGGAGCTGACAACATGAAAACACAATGCCTCATCCCCCTTCTGCTGGCCGGTGTGCTCTCGGCCATGCCCGCCCTTGCGGATGAACTGCTCATCGAACATGTGGAAAAAACCGCCGATATCGCCCGCCCGCAACTGGGCCAGAGCATGGATCAGGTCCGTGCCCAGTGGGGCGAACCGGAAAAGATGGATGGTCCGGTAGGCGAACCGCCCATCACACGCTGGGAATATGAAGTCTTTACCGTCTATTTCGAAGGCGACAAGGTTATTCACAGCGTGGTGAAGCAACAGGCTGCCGAGATACTCACCGCCGAGCCCGAACCGGCACCCTGACCCCCCGCATGCGCTTGCCACTGCTGCCGGAATGGGCGCCCCAGGCGGCCACCCTGCTCTGCTGGCCGCACGAGGGCACCGACTGGGCACCGCGGTTGCAGGCCATTCGACAGGAATACATCCTGTTCATCCGGAACATCGCCCGCTTTCAGCCGGTGATCGTGCTGGTTGCCGATCCCGCCAGCCGCGAAACCCTGAGCCGGATGTTATCCGGCACGCGACCGCCTCATCCGGTCTACGGCCTGGAACTGCCCTTCAGCGATACCTGGGTCCGAGATTTCGGCCCGCTGACGCTATCGGACGGCAAACACACCACCCTGCTCAGCCTGCGCTTCGACGGCTGGGGCGGCAAATATCCCGCCGATGCCAACGACGCGGTCTGCCGGGGCCTGCAGGCCAGTGGCCTTTTTGCCGACACGCCCTTCCACTTCAGCGAACTGACCGGCGAAGGTGGCAATCTGGAAAGCGATGGCCAGTGGCTGCTGGCCTCCCGCCACAGTTTTGCCTGCCGCAGCCAGAGGGCGGATTCGGCGGAAACCTTGCTGCAACAGGAACTGGGGCTGGAAAAAGTATTCTGGCTGGACTGCCCGCCCCTGCCCGGAGACGACACCGACGGTCATATCGACACCCTGGCCCGTTTCAGCGAGGACGGCGGCATAATCTGGCAACCGCCGGCCAATCCGGCAGACAGCCAGAAGCTGGAAAGCCAATTGCAAGCCTGGCACGGCCCGCTGCACCGGCTGCCGCCCCTGCCGGAAATCGTGGATGAAGGCCAGCCGCTGCCGGCCAGTTATGCCAACTTCCTTATCGTCAATGATGCCGTACTGGTGCCGGCCTACGGCGTACCCGCCGACCAGGCCGCCACCGAGGTCATCTCCCGCGCCTTTCCCGAACGGCAGATCCTGTCGCAACCCGCGCGGCAACTGATCTGGCAGTACGGCAGTCTGCACTGTGCCAGCATGCAGATACCCGACGTGGTACCCATCCGTTTCGAACGGCTGTCCCGGTGCTGAAGCAGGTATACTGCACACACCTACAAGACACCAAACACCCATGCTGAAAGCCGCACTCGTCTCTCACCCCTGCAACCACGACCTGCAGGCCAATCGCCAGACCATCGAACAGGCCATTGCGGAAGCCGCCGCCCGCGGCGCGCAACTGATCTGCCTGCAGGAACTGCACAACACACCCTATTTCTGCCAGACGGAAGATACCGCCTGTTTCGACTGGGCCGAGCCCATTCCCGGCCCGAGCACGGAATGGCTGGGCACGCTGGCCGGGGAGCTGGAAGTGGTCATCGTCGCCTCCCTGTTCGAACGCCGGGCCGCCGGTCTCTATCACAATACCGCCGTGGTGCTGGATGCCGACGGCACCCTGGCCGGCCGCTACCGCAAGATGCACATCCCCGACGACCCCGGCTTCTACGAGAAATTCTATTTCACCCCCGGTGATCTGGGCTTTCAGCCCATCGACACACGCGTGGGCCGCCTGGGGGTGCTGGTGTGCTGGGATCAGTGGTATCCGGAAGCCGCCCGGCTCATGGCCATGCGGGGCGCGGAAGTACTGATCTACCCCACCGCCATCGGCTGGGATCCGGCGGATTCCGCCGATGAACAGGCCCGCCAGCTGGAAGCCTGGCAAACCATCCAGCGCGCCCATGCCGTGGCCAACGGCCTGCCGGTGCTGAGCATCAACCGGGTGGGTCACGAACCCGACCCCAGCGGCCAGACGGCAGGCATTCACTTCTGGGGCCACAGTTTTGCCTGCGGCCCACAGGGCGAATGGCTGGCCCGGCAGGGGGAAGCCGCCGAGACGCTGCTGGTGGATCTGGATTTGCAACGCTCGGAAAGCGTGCGCCGGATCTGGCCCTATTTCCGTGACCGGCGGGTGGATGCCTACGGCGAACTGCAACAGCGCTGGCTGGACCCGCAGTAGAACACTAACCCGCTGGAACCAGCCGGCGCTGCTCCAGCCGATACCCCGTCTCCATGGCCGCAGCCAGCTCGGTATCATGGGTGACCACCACCAGCGCCGTGCCGTAATCGGCCTTCAACGCCAGCAACTGCTGCATCACACCCAAGGCCGTTTCCCGGTCCAGATTGCCGGTGGGTTCATCGGCCAGGATGCAAGCCGGCCGGCGCACCATGGCCCGGGCGATGGCCACCCGCTGGCGTTCCCCCCCCGAGAGGGCGTGCGGGCGGTGATCCAGCCGGTGAGCCAGTCCCACCCGCTCGGCCAGTGCCTGGGCCTGATGACGGGCTTCGGCCACGGGCACCCGCCCAATCAGCAAGGGCATGGCGATGTTCTCCAGTACGGAAAACTCGGGCAGCAGGTGATGAAACTGATAGACAAAACCCAGCGACCGGTTACGCACGGCGCTGAGCCGTTTCTCCGACAGGCTGAACAAATCCTGCCCGTCGAGATGCACGCTGCCCGCATCCGGCCGATCCAGCCCGCCCAGCAGGTGCAACAGGGTGCTCTTGCCGGAGCCGGAAACCCCGGTGATGGCCACGCTCTCGCCGCGATGCACCTTCAGATTCACCCCGTCCAGTACCTGCACCACCCGGCCAGCGTCACGAAACCGCCGAACCAGCTCTGCCGCCTGCAACACCACCTCACTCATAGCGCAAGGCCTCCACCGGCCGGGTACGGGCCGCGCGCCAGGACGGATACAGCGTGGACACCAGGGTGGCGGCAAAGGACAGACCGGCAATCACCAGCACTTCATGCGGGCGCACTTCACCACGCAAATCGGTAATGTAGTAGAGATCATCAGGCATCAGGTCGGTACGCAACCACTGTTCTAGAAGATGAACCACCTGCTCCACATTCAGGGCCAGCGCCACCCCCAGCACCAGCCCTACCAGCGTGCCCACCGCGCCGATCAGGCTGCCCTGCACCATGAAGATGCCCATGATTTGTCCCGGGGTCATGCCCTGTGTCCGCAGGATGGCAATCTCCGCCTGCTTGTCGGTGACCGCCATCACCAGGGTGGAAATGATGTTGAAAGCCGCCACGGCCACGATCAGGGAAAGGATGATGAACATGGTGACCTTTTCGGTCTGCACCGCACGAAACCAGTTGGAATGGCGGCTGATCCAGTCATTGACGCGAATATACCAGGGCAGTCCTTCCGCCAGCTCGCGCGCCACCGGCCAGGCCCGGTCCATGTCCTTCAATTTCAGCCGCAGGCCGCTGACCTGCTCCGGCATGCGAAACAGCCGTTGTGCATCCCGCAGGTGAATCACCGCCATGTGGCCGTCATATTCGTTCATGCCCACCTCGAACAGCCCCACCACGGTAAAGCGGCGCACCTGCGGCAACACTCCGGCCGGGCCCTGGCGCAGTTGTGGCGCGAACAGGGTGACGCTGTCTCCGAGAGAAACCGACAGGGACCAGGCCAGCTCCACCCCCAGTACGATGCCATACCGCCCCGGTTGCAAGTCGGACAGGCTGCCCTGCACCATCTTGCCGGGTAACTCGTCCACCTCGCCTTCCTGCTCCGGCAGCACGCCCCGGACCACGACACCCTTGACCTGCTGGCCACGCAACAGGGTCTGCTGCTCGATATAGGGGGCCACACCCAGCACTTCCGGGTGTTGCCGCACCTGTTTTTCCAGTGTCTGCCAGTCCTTCAGCCCACCTTCGGAAGACTCCACGGTCACATGGGAGATCATCGCCAGCATGCGCTGTTTCAGCTCGGACTCAAAACCATTCATCACCGAAATGACCACGATCAGCGCCGCCACGCCCAGGATGATGCCCAGCATGGAAACCAGAGAAATGAAGGAGATGAAATGGTTGTTGCGCTTGGCGCGGGTATAGCGCCAGCCAATCCATACAGGCAGGGGTCGAAGCATGATCAGGCGTCAACGAGAACAGGCAGCGATCGTACCATATTCACCGCCTCCGCACCCAGCTCGCAACCACCGGCCAGCAGTTCTACACCAGCCTGCCGCGCCTGCTTGAGCGCGGCGGCAAAATCCGGGTCCAGTTGTTCGGCCGGGCGCACCTGTTCCACATCCGCCCGCTGCACACAGAAGATCAGCGCGGTCTGCACCGACCCTTGCCGTTGCAATTCCGCCAGTTCCAGCACATGACGGGCGGCCCGTTCACTGCGGGTATCGGGGAACAGGCCAATACTGTCTTCCGCCAGGGTCACGCTCTTGATTTCCACCAGCATCTGCTGGCCTGAAGCATGACCCAGCAAGAGATCAAAACGCCCGGATCCATGACGGGGCTCGTTCTTCAGCCATTGCCAGCCATGGAGTGCCGGCCACAGTTCACGCTGCAAGGCTTCCCGTACCAGCGTGTTGACCCGGCCGGTATGCACGCCAATCCATACCCCGTCATGATTGCGGGTCTGCTCCAGCGTCCATGGCAACTTGCGTTTCGGGTTGCTGGCCGGGCTGATGCGGGCGGCAAAACCCGGTTCAGCACAACCGGTCATGGCACCGGTGTTGGGGCAGTGCGCCACCACTTCCCGCCCGTCCGGCAGACGAATATCGGCAAAAAAGCGCTTGTACCGACGCAGCAGCCTGCCCTCTGTCAGTTTCTGTTCATATCGCATGACGCATATCACCAAATGATTTTAAACAGGCTAACATCCCATCTCTGTCACTTCCCATGACAAGTACAAAAAGATAGGATGTTATTTTTTTTACACCCAAAGGGTTTCATCATGAAAGCCATGCTACTCTTCTCTCTGCTCTGCGCTTTTTCCAGCGCTCAGGGCCAGCAAAAAGCCTACAGCACCTTCGAGGATGCACACTATTCCGGCTCCGGCATCTGCGCGAACTGCCACGATGGCCTGAGCACTTCCACCGGCGAGGATATTTCCATCGCCAAGGCCTGGTCCAATTCCATGATGGGCAACTCCACCGTGGACCCCTACTGGCAGGCCAAGGTGGCTGCCGAGCTGGACCGTAACCCGGCGCTTTCGGATGAAATCAACCATACCTGCAGCCGCTGCCACGCCCCCATGGCCAACGATGCCGCACAAAAAAATGGCGACCCGGTCAAGATTCTGGGAAGTGGTGGTTTCCTCGACCCGGCCAGTGCCTACCATGCCCATGCGAAAGAAGGCGTCAGCTGCAGCCTTTGCCACCAGATCGCTGACGATGGCAACCTGGGCACACTGGATGGCATCTCCGGCAAATGGACGGTGGAAACCTACAACAATCTGGTAGACCGCCCCGCCTACGGCCAATACAGCGACCCCAGCACCAACGCCATGCGCATGCAGGACAACTTCACCCCCAAACTGGGCACGCATACCACCAGCTCGGAGATGTGTGCCACCTGCCACGACCTGAAAACCCCCTTCGTGGATGCCAACGGGCAACTGGCGGCGGAAACCCCGGAAAGCGAATTCCCCGAGCAGATGGTCTACAGCGAGTGGGCCCACAGCGCCTTCGCCGATGGCGGCAGCAAGGCCCAGCGCTGTCAGGATTGCCACATGCCCGTGGTTGACGAGGCGGTTTCCATTGCCACCCGTGGCACTCAGGGCCGTACCCGCAATGACTTCCGCCGGCACAGTTTTTACGGGGCCAACACCGTGATGCAGCAAATCCTGCTGGACAACAACCTGGCACCCACGGCCGACAATCTGGTCCAGGCCATCCAGGAAAATCGTGCCTTTCTGCAACAATCCGCCGAGCTGCGCATCCTCAACGCGGAGGTACGCGACGGCATCCTCAGCGCGGATCTGATCATCCTCAACCGCACCGGTCACAAACTGCCTTCCGGCTATCCTTCCCGCCGCGTGTGGGTGGAATTCATCGTGACAGACGGTAACGGAGAAATACTGTTCCACAACGGCGCGCTCAATGCCGATGGCAGTATCGCTGGCGTGGACCTGGATCGGGACAACCGCACCTACGAGCCCCATTACGACACCATTACCCGTGCCGAGGAAGTACAGGTCTACGAACCCATCATGGGCAATACCGACGGCGAAGTCACCCATACCCTGTTGCGCGCGGCCCGTTACCTGAAGGACAACCGCCTGTTGCCCATCGGCTTCGACAAGGCCACCGCGCCGGCGGATGTGGCCGTACATGGCGCTGCCGCCACGGATGACGACTTCATCGGAGGCTCGGATCAACTGCGCTATGAGGTACCGGTCGGCAAGGCGACGCAGTACCGGGTCACTGCCCGTCTGCACTATCAGACGCTCTCCTTCGGCCATATCCAGGATCTGCTGGCCGACGATCACCTGAGCGAGGTAGCCACCTTCAAGGCCTATTTCGAGCAGGCGGCCATCCGTGCGGAAACCCTGGCCGAAGACCAGCGCGCGGCCCTGCCCTGGCAACCACCGGCTGTCGTGAACAAGACGGAGAACCGGTAACGCGCTTTCGTCCTCGCGCCTTCTGGGCTACCATACCGGCTCGTACTGACACAAGGCATCCGGATGGTCTGGAAACCCCATGTCACGGTGGCCGCCGTGGTGGAGGACGATGGCAAATTCCTCATGGTGGAGGAGCTGATACGCGGCAAGCTCAAACTCAACCAGCCCGCCGGCCATCTGGAGCCGGGAGAAGACCCGGCCCGTGCCGTGCTGCGTGAGCTGAAGGAAGAAACCGGCTGGCAGGGCGAGGTGCGGCATCTGCTACCCATCCATCTTTGGCGCAATCCGGACAACCGAAAAACCTTTCTACGCTTCAGCTATGCGGTAACGGCCACCCGTTTCGACGATACCGCCCCGCTGGATGACGGTATCGTTCAGGCCGTCTGGCTCACGGCCGATGAAATCCACCAGCGGCGCAAGGAATGGCGCTCACCCATGATCGGCCGCTGCGTGGATGAATACCTGCGGGGCCATCGCCTGCCCGTCGATACCGTGACCCACATCAACCCGACGAAAGACCCATGAAACCCGCGGTAATGGCCGGCATGTCCGGCGGCGTGGATTCCTCCGTGGCCGCCCTGCTGCTGCGGCAACAGGGCTATCCGGTGGAAGGCCTGTTCATGAAGAACTGGGATGAGGACGACCGTGATGGCCAGTGCAGCGCCACCGAAGACCTGGCCGATGCCCAGGCCGTTTGCGATACCCTGGGCATCCACCTGCACACACGCAATTTCTCCAGTGAGTACTGGGATCAGGTCTTCGAGCATTTTCTCGCCGAATACCGCGCCGGGCGTACTCCCAACCCGGACATCCTCTGCAACCGGGAAATCAAATTCAAGACCTTTCTGGAGCACGCGCGGGCCCTGGGCGCGGAACGCATTGCCACCGGTCACTATGCCCGGGTGGAAAAACGGCACGGCCAGTACCTGCTGTTGCGTGGCAAGGACAACAACAAGGATCAGAGCTACTTTCTGCACGCCCTGGGGCAGGATGCCCTGCGCGTTACCCTGTTCCCGGTGGGAGAACTCCCCAAGCCACAGGTGCGCAAGCTGGCCGAGCAACATGGATTGGTCACCGCCGGCAAGAAGGACAGCACCGGCATCTGCTTCATCGGCGAGCGCAACTTCCGTGAATTTCTTTCCCGCTTCATTCCCGCCCGGCCCGGTGAAATGATTACCCCGGAAGGTACTGTCATCGGCGAACATCCCGGTGTCATGTACTTCACTCTGGGCCAGCGCAAGGGCCTGGGCATCGGCGGCACCCGTGGCGGCTCGGAACAGCCCTGGTTCGTGGTGGACAAGGATGTACCCAACAACCGCCTGATCGTGGCCCAGGGCCATGATCACCCGCTGCTCCACAGCACGGCGCTGGAGGCCAGCCAACTCAACTGGATCAGTGGCCAGCCGCCGGCCAATGACTTTCATTGCACGGCCAAGACCCGCTACCGCCAGGCCGATCAGCCCTGCCGGGTCCTGCTGGATGGCGAACGCTGCACGGTTCACTTCGAACAACCCCAGTGGGCGGTGACACCGGGCCAGTCGGTGGTGTTCTACGATGGCGAAGTCTGTCTGGGTGGTGGCGTGATCGAAAGACGCTTCAGCCACGGGGAGACCCGCGATGAATGATCGTGGGCTGGCACTGGCGGCCATGTTCCAGTGCGCCGGGCTGGTGGATGACCTGGCCTACCGCCGCCCCGTGCAGGAATCCGATCTGGAATGCGTGTTGCGCGGCCTGTTCGTTTTCGACCCGCCGGAAGCCCGCTCCGTCTTCGACCCGGCCTGCCTGACGACCGGTCGACAGGTTGCTCGCGAATGCCTGCAACAGTCGAAACGCCTGCACCTGATTGGCTATCTGGGCAGCATGACTGCCCTGCAAGCCCGACTCCATGCCCGGCCCGCCACCAGCGAAGCCTTGCGAACGGGCCTGCAGCAACTGTGGGCCAGACAACAGGAACCATCACTGGTACAACTGGAGGTGCTGGAAGCGATGGCACGGCTCTACAGCGAGCACATCTCGCCCATGAGCCCACGCATCATGGTGCAGGGGCAACCCCAGGCGCTGCGGGATGTTCGCACCGTGGCCACCATCCGCAGCCTGCTGCTGGCCGGAGTCCGCGCCGCGCGCCTGTGGGTGCAAACCGGCGGCAACCGCTGGCATCTGGTCTTCCGGCGCAAGAAACTGCTGTCCGATCTGTGAACCTGCAAGCACCCTACCCACCCCTGCAAACCCAAACCCTGACCAATGGCCAGCTACTGGCCTGGCGGCAATGGGGCGATCCGCGTGGTCACCCGGTGCTCTACTGTCATGGCTTTCCGGCCTGCAGCCTCGAGGCTGGCCTGGCCCACGAAGCTGCCATGCAACACAGGCTGTGCATCATTGCCCCGGACCGTCCCGGTTATGGTGGCAGCCCCTATCAGCCCGAACGCACACTGGCCCATTGGCCTGAGACCGCCGCGCTGTTGATGGACGCACTGGGTCATGAACATTTTGCTGTGGCCGGTTTTTCCGGCGGTGGCCCGTATGCGGCAGAAACCGCAGCCATGCTGAGAGATCGGGTACAGGCACTGTTGCTGGCCGCGCCGGTTCATCATCTGGGCGAGCAGACACTGGATGCGGGCATGGCCCATTCAGCGCGGGCCTTGATCTGGCTCAGCCAGCACCACCCCCGCTGGGCAGAAAGATTTTATCGTTATGCTCTGGGGCCGCTGATGTTCCACTGGCCTGTGCTGGCCTTGCGCATACTCATGGCTGTCGCACCCCCCGCCGACCAGGCTGTACGCGCCCTGCCGGCTTTCATGCAACTGGCCCGCGCTTCCACCCGCCAGGCTTTCGTCCAGGGGGGACGAGGCGCGGCACGAGACTTGTGGATCTACACCCATCTGGATGCCAGCCACTGGGATCAAATCAGCTGCCCGGTCTCGTTATGGCATGGGCTGGCCGATCGCACCGTACCCGCAGCCGCCAGCCGCGCCTGGCTCAAACAGGGTTGGCAGGCAGAAACGCATTGGCTTGAGGATGAAGGGCATTTCTCGCTGGTGGTCCGCCACATGCCCGCCATGCTGGCAAGCCTGCGGAAAGCCATCAATGCTTGAAGACCACCTTCACATTGCGCCGCTGGTTCAAGGCGGCCTCCGGCAGGCCATCGACCTGATAGCGCCAGGTACGCAGGTACTTCATCGCAACGCGGTTAAAAACCCGCTTGGGCCGGGATTCCAGCACATGAATATCGATGGGCTTGCCCGAGCTGTCGAGGGAAAACTCCAGCCGCACCCAACCTTCCGTGCCGTTGTAGAAGGCATGGGGCATTTGGGGCAAGCGCCCCTTGCTTACTACCTTCAGCCTGCCGGTCGCCGCCTTTGCTGACGGAGGCTCAACAGGCGGCGCAGGTGGCACATACATGGCCAGTTGTTCCGACGCGGCGTCTGCCGGTTCTTCCGGCACGGCCTCGGGTACCGGTGCAACCGGCTGGGAAACGGGTACGGTTTCCGGACTCTCTTCCGCCATCACCGGTGTCAAATCTTCCACAGGCGCGGGCGCGACAGGTTCTGGTTCCGCTGCCGATTCAACGACTCTGGCTGGTACGGATTCCACGCTCTCCGCAGCCGGTTCACGCTTGCGTTCCGGCAAGGCAGAACCACGCACACCCCGACGACGCGCCGGTTCCTGGTCAGTTGCATCAGCCTCTCGCGCCGGTACTTCCGGCAGGGTGGTGGCTACGGGCGGCGCGGCAGGTCTTTCAATATCCGCTTCCGTGGCCGGACGGTGGAAAACCGGCCGGTTCATTTCGAAATCCGGCTCTGGCTTTTCCGTCACCGGCATGGGCGGTGCCTCCGGTTTTTCCGGGGCCTTGGGTGCCCACAACGGGCGGGTTTGCGCCTGTACAGTCAGAACAAGTAATGATGCTGCCAATCCGGTGGCCAGTGTCAATCCCCGTGGCAAGCAAGTTCGCACTTCATACCCCTTTGTATATATTTTGCGCAAATGCTAATACATTCTGCACAAAATGCAAGCATGAAAACGTAACCGATTGTAGCAGCCCCTATTACAAAGGATGGATAGGCCATTGCAAGGGGCTTTGCTAATGTACGATTCCATTTACGCCTCAGGTTTATCTGCCCATGAAGCTGACAGAAAACAACCGAACCACACCCAGCCAAGGGCTGTACCAGCCTGCCTTCGAGCGGGACAATTGCGGCTTTGGCCTGATGGCCAACATGGACGGCAATGCCAGCCACTGGCTGGTGGAAACCGCCATTCAGGCACTGGAACGCATGACCCACCGGGGCGCGGTCTCCGCCGATGGCAAGACCGGTGACGGCTGCGGCCTGCTGCTTTCCTTGCCGAAAAAATTCCTCCGCAAGGAGGCCGAACGGCTGGGCTTTCGTCTGGAACGGTTGTGGACGGCGGGTATGGTCTTTCTGGATGCGGACGAAGACCTGGCCCAGCAAGCGCGGCAAACCCTGGAGACACAACTGGAAGCTCAGGGACTGAGCGTGGCCGGCTGGCGGACCGTGCCCATCGACACCGATGCCTGCGGCGAAATGGCGCTGAAAACCCTGCCACGCATCGAGCAGGTCTTTGTCAACGGCCCACAGCGGGGCGACAAGGCCAAGTTCGAACGCCGCCTGTTCGTGGCCCGCAAGCTGGCGGAAAACACGCTGAAAGCCCGCTGCCCGGCCTTCTATGTCTGCTCGCTTTCCGCCCACACGCTTTCCTACAAGGGCATGGTGATGCCGGGCTATCTGACCCGTTTCTATCTGGATTTGCAGGACGAGGATCTGGAAGCCAGCATCGCCGTCTTCCACCAGCGTTTTTCCACCAATACCCTGCCGCAGTGGCGGCTGGCCCAGCCCTTCCGTTTTCTCGCCCACAACGGCGAAATCAACACCATTCAGGGCAACCGCAACTGGGCATTGGCCCGGGCCATGAAGATGTCCTCGCCCCTGCTGCCCGATCTGCAGGAGCTGATGCCGCTGGTCTCCAGTGATGATTCCGATTCCGCCAGCCTGGACAACATGCTGGAAGTGCTACTGGAAGGCGGGCTGGATATCTTCGTCTCCATGCGCGTGCTGGTACCGCCGGCCTGGCAGAACGTGGACACCATGAACCCGGATCTGCGTGCTTTCTACGAGTACCATTCGCTGCAGATGGACCCTTGGGACGGCCCCGCCGGCATCGTGCTCACCGACGGCCGCTACGCCGCCTGCTGCCTGGACCGCAACGGCCTGCGCCCGGCCCGTTATGTCATCACCGGCGACCGGCACATCACTCTGTCCTCGGAAGTGGGCGTGTGGGATTACAGCCCGGATCAGGTAGTCATCAAGGGCCGCCTGGGGCCGGGCGAAATGCTGGCGGTGGACACCCACACCGGCGAACTGCTCAACTCGGCCGCCATCGACCGCAAGCTCATGGCCCGCGCACCCTACAAGCGCTGGCTGAAAAAGGGCGTGCGCTATCTGGAATCCCGGCTGGACGAAGCCCCGCCCGCCAGCGAGGTACTGGACGACAGCCGGCTGAAAATCTACGAAAAGCTGTTCAATGTCACCGAGGAAGAAAAACAACAGGTATTGTGCCCGCTGGCCAATCTGGGGCAGGAAGCCATCGGCTCCATGGGCGATGACACCCCCCTGCCGGTGCTCTCTCACCATGTGCGCCCGCTGTACGAATACTTCCGCCAGCAATTTGCCCAGGTGACCAACCCGCCCATCGACCCCATCCGCGAAGCCACGGTGATGTCGCTGGAAACCATCTTCGGAGCCGAGGCCAACATCTTCGAAACCAACGAAGAACAGGCCAAGCGGATCGTCATCGACTCGCCAGTGCTCTCCGAACGCAAGTATCTGGACCTGCTGGCCCAGGACGACCCGGACTACCGCCACCGCATCATCGACCTCAACCGGCCGGCGGAGCAGCCGCTGGAAGCCGCCATCGAGGCCATCTGCGCCGAAGCCGAACAAGCCGTGCGAGAAGGGGTGACCATTCTGGTACTCTCCGATCGCAACATCAGCCGGGAAACCCTGCCGGTACACGCCCTGCTGGCCACCGGCGCGGTACACCACCATCTGGTGCAAATCTCCCTGCGCTGTGACGCCAACCTGGTGGTGGATACCGCCACCGCGCGCGATTCCCACCACTTCGCCTGCCTCATCGGCTATGGAGCCACCGCCGTCTACCCCTACCTGGCCTACGAAACCCTGCACAAGCTCAGCCAGCAGCATCAGGAACTGGATGAATGGCAACTCAAGCAGGTGATGAAGCGCTACCGGCGCGGCATCAGCAAGGGGCTGTACAAGATTCTCTCCAAGATGGGCATTTCCACCATCGCCAGTTATCGCGGTGCCCAGCTGTTTGAAATCGTCGGGCTGGACAACCAGGTTACCGAACGCTGCTTCCGCGGCACCACCAGCCGGGTGGAGGGGGCCGGTTTCGAAGACCTGCACGAAGACCAGCAGATCCTCGCCCAGCGGGCCTGGGTGGCGCGCAAGCCCGTGGCCCAGGGTGGCATCTACAAGTACATCCACGGCAGCGAATACCATGCCTACAACCCGGATGTGATCCAGTCCCTGCAACTGGCGGTACGCACCGGTGAAAAGGCGCAATACCAGGTCTTTGCCGACCATGTGAACCAGCGCCCGCCCATGGTGTTGCGCGACTTGCTGCAACTGAAAAAGGCCGACAAGCCCCTGCCGCTGGAACAGGTACAGGCGGTGGAAGACATCCTGCCACGCTTCGAGACCGCCGGCATGAGCCTGGGCGCGCTGTCACCGGAAGCCCACGAAACCCTGGCCATCGCCATGAACCGCATCGGTGGCCGCTCCAATTCCGGCGAAGGCGGCGAGCACATCAGCCGCTACGGTACCGAAAAACGCTCCAAGATCCGCCAGGTGGCTTCCGGCCGCTTCGGGGTCACCCCCATGTACTTGAGCCATGCCGAGGTGCTGCAAATCAAGATCGCCCAGGGCGCCAAGCCCGGTGAAGGTGGCCAGTTGCCCGGCCACAAGGTGGACAAGGTCATCGCCGAACTGCGCTATGCCGTGCCGGGCGTGGGCCTGATCTCTCCGCCACCGCACCACGACATCTACTCCATCGAGGATCTGGCCCAGCTCATCTTCGACCTCAAGCAGGTCAACCCCGATGCGCTGGTGTCGGTCAAGCTGGTTTCCGAACCCGGCGTGGGTACCATCGCCGCTGGCGTCACCAAGGCCTATGCCGACCTGATCACCATTTCCGGTTACGACGGCGGTACCGGCGCCAGCCCGCTGACCTCGGTGAAATACGCTGGCTCCCCCTGGGAACTGGGCCTGTCGGAAACCCATCAGGTGCTGCTGCAGAACAACCTGCGTAATCGTGTACGCCTGCAAACCGACGGCGGGCTGAAAACCGGGCTGGACGTGGTCAAGGCCGCCATTCTCGGCGCGGAAAGCTTCGGCTTCGGCACCGCGCCCATGGTGGCCATGGGCTGCAAATACCTGCGCATCTGCCACCTGAACAACTGTGCCACCGGCGTGGCCACCCAGAACCTCACCCTGCGCAAGCAGCATTTCATCGGCAAGGCGGACATGATCATTCACTACTTCCGCTTCGTGGCCGAAGAAGTACGGGAAATTCTCGCCGGGCTGGGCTTCAGCCGGCTGGAAGACATCATCGGCCGCACCGATCTGCTGGAAGTGCTGCCCGGTGAAACGAAGAAGCAGCGCAAGCTGGACTTGAGCCCGCTGCTGCATCAGGTGCCCCACGAAGGCAAACCGTACTGCACCGAGCCCAAAAACCCGCCCTTCGACAAGGGCGAGCTGGCCGAGCAGATGGTGGCCGACATGCGCGAGGCCATTCTTGGCAAGCACGGTGGCGAGTTCCGTTACGAAATTCGCAACACCCACCGCAGCATTGGCGCGCGGGTTTCCGGTTTCATCGCCCGTGAGCATGGCGACCAGGGCATGGCCGACGCGCCCATCACCGTCCGGCTGCGCGGCAATGCCGGCCAGAGTTTCGGCGCCTTCAATGCCGGCGGCCTGCTGCTGGAACTGGAAGGCGATGCCAACGACTACGTAGGCAAGGGCATGGCCGGCGGACGGCTGGTGCTGCGCCCACCGGCCAACTACCGCTTTGTGGCGGAAGAAACCCCCATCATGGGCAACACCTGCCTCTACGGCGCCACCGGTGGACAATTGTTTGCCGCGGGCCAGGCTGGAGAACGGTTTGCCGTACGCAACTCCGGCGCAGTGGCCGTGGTGGAAGGCGTGGGCGACCACGGTTGCGAATACATGACCGGCGGTACCGTGGTGGTGCTGGGCAAGACCGGCATCAACTTCGGCGCCGGCATGACCGGCGGCTTCTCCTATGTACTCGACCGCGAACGCCAGTTCGTCGACCGCTACAACCATGAGCTGATCGAAATCCACCGCATCAGCAACGAATCCATGGAAGCGCATGCCCACCACCTGCGCCATCTCATCGAGGCGCATGTACAGCACACGGGCAGCACCTTTGGTCAGGAAATTCTCGACAACTGGCGCGATTTCGTCGGTCTGTTCTGGCTGGTCAAGCCCAAGGCCGCCGACATCGAAACCCTGCTCGAATCCATGCGTCAGGCCGCCTGAGGAATCAACATGCCCAAGAATGTCTTTCGTTTTCTCGAAACCCCGCGCGAAGATCCACCCAAGCTGGCCGCGCAGGTACGCATCCACCAGAGTGGGGAAATCTATACCCCCTTTCGCGAGGAAGATGCCGCTGTACAGGCCGAGCGCTGCCTGGCCTGCGGCAACCCCTACTGCGAATGGAAATGCCCGGTACACAACTACATCCCCAACTGGCTGCAACTGGCACGCGAAGGGCGCATCATCGAAGCCGCCGAACTGTCGCACCAGACCAATTCCCTGCCGGAAGTCTGTGGCCGCGTCTGCCCGCAAGACCGTCTCTGCGAAGGAGCCTGCACCCTGAACGACGGCTTCGGTGCCGTCACCATCGGCGCGGTGGAACGGCACATCACCGACACGGCCTTCGAGCAGGGCTGGCGGCCCGACCTGAGCGCGGTCAAGCCCAACGGCAAGACCGTGGCCATCGTCGGCGCCGGCCCGGCCGGCCTGGCCTGTGCCGATGTGTTGATACGCAATGGTGTCAAGCCGGTGGTCTTCGACCGTTACGACGAAATCGGCGGCCTGCTCACCTACGGCATCCCGCCGTTCAAGCTGGAAAAGCGCATCCTGCGCCGCCGGCGGGAAATCTTCAGCGACATGGGCGTGGAATTCCGCCTCAACACCGAAATCGGCACGCAAATCCCCTTCCAGCAGCTGCTGGACGAATACGATGCCGTCTTCCTCGGCATGGGCACCTACACCTATGTGAAAGGGGGCTTTGAAGGCGAAGAACTGGAAGGCGTACGCGAGGCGCTGCCCTTCCTCATCGAGGCCGCCCGCCTGCAACTGGACGGTGCCGAACCTCCCGCCGTGCTCAAGGGCAAGCGGGTCGTGGTACTGGGCGGCGGTGATACCGCCATGGACTGCTGCCGCACCTCGGTACGCCTGGGCGCGGCCTCGGTACAATGCGTCTACCGCCGTGATCTCGAAAACATGCCCGGCTCCCGCCGCGAAGTGCAGAACGCGCAGGAAGAAGGGGTGGAATTTCTCACCAACCGCCAGCCGGTCAAGGTCCACGGTAAGGAAATGGCCACCGGCCTGGAAGTGGTCCACACCCGCCTGGGCGAGCCCGGCCCCGATGGCCGCCGCCGACCGGAAGTGGTGCCCGGCAGCGAGGAAATCATCGAAGCCGACCTCATCATCGTCGCCTTCGGCTTCCGCCCCAGCCCGGCCCCGTGGTTTGCCGAATTCGGTATCGCCACCGACGACAGCGGCCGGGTGAAAATCAGCGGCGAACATCCCTACCAGACCAGCCACGAAAAAATCTTTGCCGGTGGCGACATGGTACGCGGCTCCGACCTGGTGGTGACCGCCATCGATGAAGGGCGCCAGGCCGCCGAAGGCATCCTCGACTATCTGCAAGTGGAATAAGCCGGCTGCCCTTTTTTGCCAGCCAGTGGACTCAGGATGAACCGAACCACAGGTTCGGCCAGCTTGGCTTGCCCCAAAGCTTACGGATACATTTCCTTCGGCGAGCCGACGATCAGGGCATCCGGCGCCACGGCCACTTCCGGGTTCTTGTCCGGGTAGTCGAACAGACTGAGCAGATAGCGCATGGTGTTGATGCGCGCGCGTTTCTTGCAGTCGGATTTCACCACCGTCCAGGGGGCATCGGCGGTGTCCGTGTAGAAGAACATGGCATCCTTGGCCTCGGTGTACTGGTCCCAGCGGTTCAGCGACTG
>WFUE01000159.1 GCA_015485125.1 Lysobacterales bacterium
ACTCGTGTTGGCAGCTCATCCGGACGCTGGCATACGCCTCATCCGGAAGCAGGTGCGGCACCTTACGCAGTGCCGGAATTTCATCCGCCTTTCCCTCCTCCCGTTCCGCCACCAGTATGCAGCTGGTGTACGGGGTGACCAGCTGGTAGCGCTCTGCCAGAGTGGCGCCATGTTGTTCATCGACCTTTGACACCAGGGCGTGAATGGCCACTCTGGGCAGGTCGGCTTGCCAGGCTTGTGCCCGGGATTCGGGTTTGCGAATGTCGATGGTGTGCCGGATGGCAGTACCGCCTTCGTAGGTGATTTCGAGGCCCACCTGGCCTGTCGGCGCTTGTTCAAACCAGGCGAAGGCGTGCAGGGTATCCCCTGCAAACAGGCCGGTGATGGCGGCGGGCCACTGGCACTCGGGTTGGCCCGGCCAGTGGATGTGCACGGATTCCGCCCGTGGCTGGCGCATGCGGCGAAAATGGCGCACGATTTTTTCCGCCATGTTTTCAAGCAGGGATACCTGTTCACAGGCGCCCGATGTGGCCTCGGCCAGCCGACGTACCAGGCTTTCGGAAACACTGCTGCCCACGCCGACGGTGAAAATCCGGTGGCCCGCGTTTTCCACATTTTTAATGATGCGGCCTTCATCCCAGACTTGCCCGTCGGTAATGAGCAGAATGTCCGTGGGCGGGCCATCGATCTGGTCGCTCTTGCAGGCAGCCTCCAGTACCTGCGCCATGTTGGTGCCGCCCATGTTGGCTTCCAGGTATGCGACCATCTGACGCGCCATGGCCAGGTACTCGCCACTGGCCGGTACCGGCCGGGGAAAGAGCTGCTTGTACTCGGTGCCAAAGGTAAACAGATTGAAGGTGTCCATCGGGTCGAGCAGGTCAAGAATTTCCTCCAGCGCGTCGCGGGCCTGGGTAATGGCGGTGCCGTTCATGGAGCCGGAACAATCCACCACCAGCTTGAAACAACGCGGGCTGACATGGGTGTTTTGTGGGGCACGGGGGTGAAAGGGGGCCAGCAACACATGGTTATCGCCATCGGGCGCGCACAGGGCCTCCATCTCGCCGGTTTCAGGCTGACGGATGATGAGCGCAAAATCCCGGTTCATCAGCGCGCTGCCACCCGAGAGCGTGATGGTTTTGACGCCTTCCAGCGTGGCAACCCGCACCATATGGGTGGGGCATTCAAAATCCGCTGTAGCCAACGGCCCGTGCAGCGCCACTTTCAAACTGAACCCATGGTTGGCGGTCAGGGTGTAGGCAGGTGTCTGGTGCGGCTGCAGGCCGGCGGCTTCC
This sequence comes from Lysobacterales bacterium, assembly GCA_015485125.1. GTDB lineage: Bacteria > Pseudomonadota > Gammaproteobacteria > Xanthomonadales > S139-57 > S139-57. Next base: position 1,293 of record WFUE01000159.1, read on the forward strand.
GGGTCGCCGTATCGGGGGGCGATGGTGGTGGGCAGATGAAAGCGCAGGCTGTCGCCTTGCCAGTGGTGCAGTTGCGCGTAGCGATAACGCACCACCACCCGTTCATCGGGCATGATGTTGCCCACATTCACATTGTAGAGGCCGGGCTGTACCTGTTGCAGCAGCACGGCGGAATGGCCTTCTTCCAGGGCGTCTTCGTATTGTTCTTCGGCTTGTTGTTTCCGCCGGACCACGCCACGGAGCGTCTGGCCGTTGATTTCCACCACCAGTTCCATCAAGACCGCATCCAGCGGCAGCGGGAAGGTATAAACCGCCTCGATGTTGATATCTTCCGAATTGCGGTAGGCCTGGGTCAAGGTTACCGTGGAAAACAGGCCACTGAGACTGGCTTCTACATGGACTGATTCAAGCACGATTTGGCCATTGCCCACGGGTTCCAGGGTGGCGGGGTTTACTGCGTTCATGGGGTTTCCTCCTTTGATTGCCTGTGTTCACAGAGCTGAATGACTGCATCAACCAGCTTCTGCAACGACTCTGGCGATAGTCCTGCTTGCCTGGGATCGATAACCAATTCGATACCTGTCGCCACGCGTATGTGACTTTTGACAGCTACCGAACCGGTTTTTTGCGGGGGTGCCGGCAGGGGCGGTGCTTTGGACTGAGCCAGTAATTCTCCAATACGTTCCAATGACAGGCCTGCCTGCTGCCATTTGCGGATTTCCAGCAGTTGTTCGAGGTGGCGGCGGCTGTAGCGGGCGCCCCGCCCTGCCCCTTCGGGCCGGTCTACCAGACCGATCTGGATGTAATAGCGCACGGTACGCCGGGGCAGTTCCACCAGCGCGCACAGTTCGCCGAGGGTGAAGGTTGCGGCCTGCTCTTTCATGACAGTTATTATATACAGTTGTACTGTCGCATTTCAATGGCATGTTTTTCTCCCGCTTATTGCCACAAGGATTGCAGCGCCTTTTCGTTGAACAGTTGCAGCCCTTCGGGCAAGCGGCTGCGACCCAGTTGCACCATGCGCGGTTTATGCGGCAAGGGATAGATGCGAATGTCGTCTTCCCTGGGGTCGATGCGCGCTTCCAGTGCCCGAAGCAGCTGGGCCAGTTCGCGTTGACTGGCATGCCAGTAGTAGACGGAATACTGGATACACAGGGCGTGCTGGCTGACCAGCCGGTGTACCCGCCCCAGCCTTTTGGGGCAGGCGATGTCGTAGCAGATGAGCCGGTGCAGTTTCTTGTTGATGGCCATGATTCAGCGAACCTCCTGTTGCAGTTCCACCAGCCAGCGGTGCATGCGGTTGAACAGGTCCTGCGCCAGGCGTTCGGCCCGGGCGCGGCGGGCTTCGGCCTGGTCGATGGCCGCCTGCTCGTGCAGCGGGGCAACGGGTTCGGGATGGGCCTGTAGCGCACAGGCTTTCAGCCAGCCCAGGCGGGCGGTTTCCAGCCGCAGGGCCAGCAGGCTGGCACAGCGCCGGTGCAGTTCAGCCCGCTGGGTGAACAGGCGTTCCTGCGCCGGGCCCAGGCCGTGTTGTTGCAGGGCCCGCATGACCACCGATTGTGCCAGTTGCTGAAATACCCGCTTGCTGCACAGGTGGTTTTCTTCTCCTACCAGCCAGCGGGCGGTGCGATTGAGCCACTGTCGCAGGGCCGGGCCATACTGGTTCGGCTGGATGCACAGGCGGTAATTGAGGGTGTTTTCCACCCGCCGACGCTGGTGTTTGAACCAGCCGTTCAGGCAGGTTTGCCAGTCGGGGCGCTCCTGCAGGTCGGCCAGCCTTTGGCGCAGGCCCGTGCGCCCCGTGGCTTCACCCAGCAACAACGCGCTGTGACCGGCCTGCTGGATTTGCACGACGATACCCCTGCGTGCGCAGGCCAGCAGTACGGCGCTGTGCACCCGGACCCGTTCATTGAGGTAGAGGCGCGAGATGCGCTGCAGCGGAATGGGCCGGGCCGGTTTGCGGGGCCGGCGGATAAGCAGTGCCTGTGCTTCCAGTTCCAGCTGGAATTCTTCCCGCGGGCAGAGCCAGACGGGACGGGGGTGGTCATGGTGATAACGGTGGTCGGTGCTGTTCATGGTTGTGGCAGGGGTGCTTCATCATGC
>WFUE01000160.1 GCA_015485125.1 Lysobacterales bacterium
TGCCGGTTTTGAGCGGCTTGTTTCGCGAATCTCTACGTTACTGCCGCTTCACTCGCCAGTCACATACTGGGAGTATGCTCCCGCCTCCTTCAACGGCAGTGCCTTGATCTTCACGAAACCGCTCACTCAAAACGACAACCATGTGGAAGCAGGGATCCAAGCCCGGAAAGCCGAAGTTTTTTGCGGCCCTTTTTTCTGAAAAAAGGGCCTTGTGGGCCAGTACGGATGATTATAGAAGTGACCAGGATAATGGCCCGCAACAGGATGCCTATCTGTCTTAGTGGCGACATCATGCTGGATATGGTGAGAAGCCGAATAGGGAGCGGTATCAGAAAGTCCCGAAGGCAATCAGTCCTTCTCCAACTGCTGCGCCAGCAGCCAACCCTGACGAATGGCCCGTTTGGCATCCAGCTCGCCGGCCTTTTCCGCGCCACCGATCAGGTGCACATGCGGGTGCATGGCCTGCAATTGCGCAAACAGGTGGTTTTCCGCCAGCTGTCCGGCACACACCACCACATGATCACAGGGGATGCATTCCGTTGTGCCATCCCGGCGAATATGCAGGCCCTGTTGGTCCACCTTCAGATATTCACAGCCGGTCAGAAAACGCACACCACCATGACGCAGTTGCAGCCTGTGAATCCAGCCGGTGGTTTTGCCCAGCCGGGCACCGGGCTTGCCCTGTGAGCGTTGCAGCAGCGTCAGCTTGCGCGCGGGTTTTGGTGGAGCCGGGGGCTTGAGCCCGCCGGGCTGCCGTACTTGCAGGTCGATGCCCCAGGTGTCGTAAAACGCCTGCAAGTCCGGTTCCGGTGATGACTTGCCCTGCAAAAGAAACTCGGCCACATCGAAGCCGATACCGCCGGTGCCGATGATGGCCACTTCCGGGCCCACGTTTGCGCCACCTTGCAGCACATCGGCATAGCTGAGCAGTTTGCCTTCAGGGGCGGGCAGGTCGATGGAGCGGGGCTTGACACCGGTGGCCACCACGATGTGGTCGAAATTGCCCGCTTGCAGGCTTTCAGGGGTTACTGTTTGCCCCAGTTGCAAATGAATGTTGTCTTGTTGCAGTGCTTTCTCGTAGTAGCGCAGCAGGCCCTGAAATTCCTCCTTGCCCGGTATGCGCGCGGCCAGCCGCAGTTGGCCGCCGATTCGGTCCGCACTTTCAAAAAGTGTCACCGCATGGCCGCGTGCCGCCGCGCTCAGGGCCAGGCTGATGCCGGCCGGGCCGGCACCCACCACCGCGATACGAGCCGGAGTGCGGGATTTTGTGATGGGGTGCTCCAGCTCGTAGGCCGCACGCGGATTGACCAGGCAGGTAGCCCGTTTTTTCTGGAACACATGGTCCAGACAGGCCTGATTGCAGGCAATGCAGGGAGTGATCTCGCTGGCACGCCCGTTTCGGGCCTTGCGGCCAAAATCCGGGTCGGCCAGCCAGGGGCGAGCCATGGAGATGAGATCCGCCTTGCCTTCGGCCAGCAATTGTTCCGCTTCTTCCGGTGTGTTGATGCGGTTGGACGTGACCAGCGGGATTTCCAGTTCGGGGCGCATGCGTGCCGTCAGGTCGGTGAAGGCCGCGCGGGGTACCAGGGTGGCAATGGTGGGAATGCGTGCCTCGTGCCAGCCGATGCCGGTGTTTATGATATTCACACCGGCTTCCTGCAGCCAGCGGCCCAGTTGTACCACTTCATCCCAGGTGGAACCGTCCGGCACCAGATCCAGCATGGACAGCCGAAAGATGATGAGAAAATCCTCGCCGCAGAGACGGCGGGTTTCACGGACGATCTCCAGGGCGAAGCGGCAACGGTTTTCCAGGCTGCCGCCCCATGCATCCTGCCGCCGGTTGGTGTGGCGGGCGATGAACTCGTTGATGAGATAGCCTTCCGAGCCCATGATCTCCACACCGTCATAACCGGCTTCGCGCGCCAGCGCCGCGGATTGGGCGAAATGACCGATGAGATGGTGAATCTGCCGTTGGCTCAAGGCACGGGGCTTGAAGGGGGAGATGGGCGAGCGCAGGGCCGATGGCGCCACCGGGAAGGGCTGGTAGCTGTAGCGGCCGGCGTGGAGAATCTGCATGGCGATGTGCCCGCCGGCGGCATGAACCGCATCCGTCCAGATCTTGTGCCGGCCCATCTGCCAGCGGTAGCGCAGGGTGGCGGCGAAGGGCGTAACCCAGCCGCGCCAGTGTGGCGC
>WFUE01000161.1 GCA_015485125.1 Lysobacterales bacterium
CATCGAGCAGAAAAAGAAGGTGATGCTGGTCAGTGCCGACATCTACCGCCCGGCCAGTGTCTGCAACTGTTCGATGGCCGCCGGGCGGTAGATGTCGGCACTGACCAGCATCACCTTCTTTTTCTGCTCGATGAGATGGCGGGCCAGCTTGGCGCTGGTGGTGGTCTTGCCCGCCCCCTGCAAGCCGGCCATGAGCATGACCACCGGCGGCACCTGGTTGAGATTGAGCGTGGCCGTGCCCTCACCCATGATGCGGGTGAGCTCTTCCTGCACCACCTTGACCAGCATCTGGCCGGGGTTGAGGCTCTTGAGCACTTCGGTACCCACGGCCCGCTCGCGTACCCGCTGAATGAATGCCTGTACCACCGGCAGGGCCACATCGGCTTCCAGCAGGGCAATCCGCACTTCTCGCAGGGCTTCTTTGATATTATCTTCGGTCAGACGGGCCTGGCCGCGCAGTTTGCGCACGGTATTCGACAGCCGGTCGGTCAAGTTTTCAAACATGGTCACATACCACCTGGTACCCAATGATTTCTGAAATTATAGCCGGTTTGTTCCCATTCGCCGGGGAAAATCAACACAAGGGCCCGGATTCATGAACCTGCCACCGGCCTTGCTGTTGTGGATTGCCGCCATCGCCTACCTGCTGGCGGCATGGATGATCTGGCACACCCTGAGCCGGGAGCAGCACCATACCCTGCCGGCGGCCATTCTCGGCGGCGTGGGCCTGCTGGCCCAGGGCTGGTACCATCTGGGCCCGCTGGCCGCTGGCCAGCCGCTGAACTTTGCCTTCTTCCACGCCCTGTCACTGGTTTCCGGCACATTGGTCGCTCTGTGGCTGGCCACCCTGTTCCGTCCGGCCATGCGTTCGCTGGGCGCGGTACTGCTGCCCTACGCGGCCATCACCACCGTGATCCTGGCCCTGTTCCCCGACCCGGCACCAGTGACCGAGCCCCACCGCTGGCAGCTGGAACTGCACGCCGCCATCGCCGTGCTGGCCTATGCAAGCCTCAGCCTGGCAGCCATTCAGGCCGTGCTCTTGTGGCTGCTCGATCGCATCTTGCGCCAACCGCGCTATCTGCCACTGGCCAGCCGCCTGCCACCGTTGCAGGCCATGGACAAGCTGCTGTTTCGCATCGTGGCCGTGGGCTTTCTGCTGCTGAGCCTGACCCTGCTCAGCGGCATTCTTTTCGTGGATGACCTGTTCGCCCAGCACCTGGTACACAAGACCGTACTCTCCATGCTGGCCTGGCTGGTCTTCGGCATCCTGCTGCTGGGGCGGGTATTTCGCGGCTGGCGCGGGCGCGTGGCCGTACGCTGGACCCTGAGCGGCATGACCCTGCTGTTGCTGGCCTATTTCGGCAGCAAGCTGGTCATCGAGCTGATTCTGCAACGCACATGACAGAAACGACCTTGTGGCTCATGCTGGGCGGACTGGTCTTGCTGATCCTGCTGTCCGCATTCTTCTCCAGCTCTGAAACAGCCCTGATGGCCATCAACCGCTATCGGCTGCGCCATCTGGCTGAACAGGGAAAGAAAGGCGCCCTTAGAGCGCAAAAGCTCCTTGCAGAGCCGGACAAGCTGATCGGCGTTATTCTTCTGGGCAACAATTTTGTCAACATCCTGGCTTCCGCACTGGCCACCATCCTGGCCGTACATTTCTGGGGTGATCAGGGTGTGGCCATATCCACCACGCTGTTGACCATCGTCATCCTTGTCTTCGCCGAGGTCACCCCCAAGACGCTGGCGGTCAACCATCCTGAAAAAATCGCCCTGCCCGCCAGCCTGCCACTCCAATGGCTGCTGAAGCTGCTGTTCCCGCTGGTGTGGCTGGTCAACCAGATCACCCGTGTGCTGCTGCGCCTGCTGGGACAGAACCAGCCGGACAACAGCCAGCAATTGAGTACCGCCGAACTGAAGGCTGCCGTGTTTGAGACGGTTCACCTGGGGCAGAAACACCAGAACATGCTGGTCAATATTCTGGAACTGTCGCGACTGAAGGTGGAAGAAGTCATGGTGCCGCGCAACGAGATACAGGGGCTGGATCTGGATGAACCCTGGGAACTGCTGGTCCGGCGCATGACCTCAGCCTACTACACCCGTTTTCCGGTCTATCAAGGTGATCTCAACGAGATCAAGGGCATTTTGCATATCCGCCAGGTCGTGCAGCCACTGGCCCGCGGCACCCTCGACAAGGGGCAGATGCTGAGCCTGATCCGCAAACCCTATTTCATTCCCATGGGCACCAGCCTTTCCCGTCAGTTGCTGGAGTTCCAGAAGCACGAGCGGCGCATGGCCATGGTGGTGGACGAATACGGCGATATACAAGGGCTGGTGACCCTGGATGATATTCTGGAGGAAATCGTCGGAGAATACACCTCGGAACCGGTGACACGTACCCGCTACCTCACCCAGCGGGGGGAAAACGAGTTCGTGGTGGATGGAAGGGCCGATATCCGCACGCTGAACCGGCGCATGGGCTGGCAATTGCCGGACGAGGAAGCCCGTACCCTCAACGGCCTGCTGCTGGAACAGCTGGAAACCATTCCGGTACCCGACACCCATATTCGCATCGGCAATCTGGACATCACCATCCTGAAAGTCAAGGACAACCACATCAAAACCGTTAGAATAGTCACTCTCGAACCGGAAGAAGATACGGAAAGCACGCATGAGCCAGAGCAGCAATGAACGCAGGCAATTCAATCGTTTCCCGCTGGAAGCCAGTGTTCGGCTGTTTTCCGGCCAGGCCTGCTGGAACACCACCCTGCTGGACCTTTCCATGCGCGGCGTGCTGCTGGCCCGTCCGGAAAACTGGGAAGGTCAGCCCGGTGACCGCTTCCGGGTGGAAATCGCCCTGCCCAACCAGAACCGCCTCGGCATGGCCATCACCGTGGCCCATGTGCGCGACGACCAGATCGGCGCGCACTGTGACCGCATCGATTTCGATTCCTTCAGCAAACTGAAACGCATCGTGGAGCTGAACCTGGGCGACCCGGCCCTGCTCTCGCGTGAGCTGGAACACCTGCACTACAACTGACCCCTCAGCGAGGAAAACATCATGAAATCATGGCTCATTCTGTGCTTTTGCCTACTCACCCTGCCGGCCTGGGCGGAAAAACCCATCGGCAGCACCTTCAATATCGAGCAGACCGTGGTCAAGGTCCCGGTGGCCGATGATCTGAGCGTGGAAGACATTCGTGATTCCATGCAATCCAAGGCCTCGGAGCTGAACATGAAATTCGTGGCCCACCAGCCGGTGTGGCAGGAACTGAAAGCCCGGGGCATCGACTCCGGCGTGCTGGAGATCTTCCAGTTCTGCAACCCCGGTGATGCCAAGAAAATGGTGGACTTCAACCCCATTTTCGCCGCCTACATGCCCTGCCGCATCGCCCTGGTGGAAGACAAAGATCACAAAATGTGGTTAATGATGATCAACCTGGACATGCTCATCAACAGCACCCCGCTGCCACCGGAACAGAAAGCCATTGCCGAGCGCATCAACAGCACACTGAACACCATCCTGCGAGCAGCGGCAGAAGGCGACTTCTGAACCATGACCAGCGCCGGGAACCTGTTTCCACCGTTGTTGATCACCCTCCTGCTGCTGGGCCAGCAGGCAGTGGCCGGCGTGGACGGTTCCCTGCCACCCAAACCTGCCCCCCTGTCCAAAACACAGCTGAAACAACTCTATGAACAGGGGCAGCAACAGTGTGCCCATAATTGTGCAACGCCTTTTGGGCAAGCACTGGGCAGCAACCGGGGCGTGGTAGCCTATTCCAACTGCCGTTCCGAATGCATCCGGCCGGAATACAGTTTTCTCAACCTGAAAACCGGCGAAATCAGTCTCCACAAACAAGACCCGAAAAACCCCGAACAGAAATATATCGGCGTCATCTACCAGTGTGTGGAATACGCCCGTCGCTGGTGGATGACCCAGCTGGGCATCCGCTTCGGCTCCGTGGACAGCGCCTGGGAGGTTCTCTATCTGGAGAAAGGGCAGTTCGTGAGCCGGGATGCAACCTTTGAACTGGACCGTTTCATCAACGG
>WFUE01000162.1 GCA_015485125.1 Lysobacterales bacterium
AATTGGAGCCATAACGGCGCACGAAATGCGATTCCACCACCGCTGTACCCGTATCGATTTCACCCACGCCTGCCGAGGCCACCCGGTAGACGAAGATATAGTTCTGCACCATGTCGTCACCTTCGAGCCCGGAACCAAACTTCACCCGAGCCATTTCTTCGACCACATAACGCGGTTGATCGGCCAGACCGGGCAATTGCCAATCGCTACCGGCCGCCGCACTGCCCCAGTTCTCGTACAGGCGCCCAAATCGGCGTGCTTGAGCCTGCCACCAGCTCTTGTCCAGCGTTTCCGGTGGTGACTCATCAAAACTGCCCTTGGCCAGTACCGCATCTGTATTGGGGTTGCATCCAGCTGTCACGGCACTCAGCATGCAGTCGGATGGCTCCGGGCGTGTTTTTCTGCCCAGTAGCCAGAACTCGGCCCAACGCATGGCAGAGGCCGCGGACTGGAAGGCCAGGTCTTCCTGACGATAGTTCCCGGCCATTTTCTCCTGCATGATGCTGGAACTCATGGATGACAGGCCAATCAGGGTCACGCCAACCAGAATGATCAAGGAGATAAACAGGGCACTGCCGCGTTGGTGTTTCAAATTCATGATGTCTCTCACATGTTGATGACATTGCGCAGGGCAATGGTGGTCATGAAAGGTTTCTGCAATCGCTGCTCCGCGGAGGGGTCAAAATCCTGCCCCATCAGGGAGACCGGCTCGGGCGTGCTGGTTGTCAGCGCCATATTGACATCAGGAGACTGCACGATGATGCCCACTTCCAGCGACACCACATTCTCCCAGTTGGCCACGGTAGCCGCGTCCACAAACTGATTGGGAGCGCTGTCGGCATCCGTATCCTCGCCATAGAGCACCTGGAAGGTTTCCACACCATCGGCCAGGGCCTGGTTATTGACCTCCACCACACCGTTGTAGGTACAAGTCCAGGTGATGCCGGGAGAAACATCTCCCGTCGGATCTACATCGGCAGACCAGCTAAAACTGACCGTCTTCAGCGCGTAAACAACCTGATAGGTGCCGGAACAGTTATAGTCGGAAGCATAGTTGACCTCTATGGTATCGGCAGCCTGACCGCCGCCATCCGAAGTTATGCCGTTGGTCGGCTTCGTGATGGGATCCAGTGTCAACTCCTGTCCTGGCGGACCGGCATAACCGGCCTCTTGCAATTCCTCCAGCATGAAGTTCATCAGGAAACGACCGCTCTCCTGCATGCGTGAGAGGTTCTGTTCCAACTGTGTACTTGCGCGCACACTGGAGAAGATATCCACCACGCCCAGCATCAGGACCACGCCCAGCGCCATGGCCACCATCAATTCGACCAGGGAAAACCCGCTCTGCCTATCTGTGCGATTTTTCATGGCAGCACCTTCGTTACAAAGCGGGATTCACGCTCGCCATCACCATCTTCATCCCAGAAAATCTTGATGGCGTAGGTCGCGGGGATGGCCAGATTCACATCACACTGCCCGTCACCATCCACCCCGTCATCAGGCGTGCTGTCGATACACACCACACCGGTACCGGAGGGCAGCAGGTCTGCAAGCTGCTGGCTCCAGTCCCAGTAGTCGAACTGGGCAAGCTGATCCGGAGTGCAGGTATCCGCGCGGCAGTCCGTCTCCACGGCACCACCTTCCATCTGATCATAGAACTGATTAGGCACACTCAAGCCCGTGAGGTTGCTGCGCATCCGCTCGGCCATGTCATGTGCCAGAACAGTGGCAATGGAACGCATCTGCGATTCCCGTGCGTTTTTTACCGCGTTCATTTGCAAGGATGCCACGCCAAGTAGCCCCACCGCGGTGACCACCAGGGTTACCAGCACTTCGATCATGCTGACGCCGCGTACCTTCAGCATGCGCTATCCTCCCTTCTGCTGTTGACTTGACCCGAAGGCAGAATGGCCACCCTTCCCTGACGGGTGGCATCAGCCTCGCAAACGACGATGTTCTCCACGCCGCCAGGCATGGGAACAAGCAGGCCCGAGGGGGAATAGACCTGCAGATTGATATTGGCTGTTACCACCATGGCACCTTCCTCCTGAAGGTTCACGCGTACCAGCTCGTCCGCCGCCGGAGTGTAGGTGCCACTTTCATCGTTATCCACCCAAACCATCCAGCCACGACTCCAGTCCGTGCTGCCTCCACAGCTGACGCCATTGGATGTGGCACAAACACCGGTGGGCTGGCGTTGTTCCACGGCTGTGGAGCGGGCCAGGTTGAAACCGGTTGCAATCGTGTTCATTGCAGCCGTAACCCGCTGATTGGCCAGATAGGTTTGCATGGGAGGCGCGCCCAGGCTCAGCAGAATTGCCGCAATGGCCAGGGTCACGATCAGCTCGACTATGGTAAAACCGCTTGCTCTTTTCATGACTCTATCCTAACTGCACAGTAATCCCAAACAAGAGATTAGCAGACAGGAGGCCGGAAAGGCAGGATCAGCGGTGTTTTCGGCAGATGCGTATCAGCCCTCCATCGCCGGAGGGCCGTGGTCGATCAGTTCATGGCCCAGACGCACAGGCTCATCAGCGGCCCGGCAAAGACGCCAAGAAACAGCTGAGCGGTACCACTGAGGGTGATGGCGGCCTGTGCATCCAGTGGCAGGAGTACCGGTTGTTCGTTTTCACTGGTGTCAAAGTACATGACCTTGATCACCCGCAGATAATAGTAAGCCCCCATCACGGCAAACAATACCGCAGCAATGGCCAGCCAGATCTGGCCGGCTTCCACCGCGGCCTGCAGCACATACAGCTTGCTGAAAAAGCCGACAAAGGGCGGTACCCCGGCCATGGAGGCCATCAGAAAGGCCATCATCAACGCCAACCAGGGAGCCCGCTGATTCAACCCCTTGAGGTCATCCAGGGTTTCCGCTTCCTGTCCGCGTGCGGTCAACAGCATCAACAGGCCGAAAGCGCCCACGCTCATCAGCGCATAGGTCAGTGCATAAAACAGCGAGGCGGTGTAACCCACGCTGCCGGAAAGCATGCCCAGCAGCAGGAAGCCTACGTGTGAAATGGTGGAATAAGCCAGCATTCGTTTGACATTGGTTTGCGCGATGGCGACAACATTGCCCAACCCCATGGACAGCAGCGCCAGCAGGCCCACAATGCCTTGCCATTGACTGGAAATGGGAGCCAGACCGTCCACCAGCACACGATACAGAATGGCAAAGCCGGCAATCTTGGGCGCACTGGCGACAAAGCTCATCACAGCAGCAGGTGCGCCTTCATACACATCGGGCAGCCACATGTGGAATGGCACCGCGCCCAGCTTGAAAGCCAGCCCCACCAGCAGAAAAACCAGTGCCAGCAGCAACAGGGGGTCATGGGCCGGCAAGGCGGCCACGGCCGTGCGAATCTCGCTCAACTGCAAGCTGCCGGTAGCTCCGTACAACAAGGACATGCCATAGAGCAGCATGCCGGATGCGACAGCACCCATGACAAAATACTTCACCGCCGCCTCCACGCTGAGCCCGATCTTGCGGAACATGGCCACAGCCGCGTAGGAAGCCAGCGCCAAGGTTTCCAGCCCCAAATACAGGGTCAGCAAGTTGGCAGCGGAAATCATCACCATCATGCCGAAGACCGACAAGATCAGCAGAATGTAGAAATCCTCGGCCTTTTGTTGCCACACACGGAAATACTGCTTGCCGTAGACCAGCGCCAGAAAGGCGACGATCTCCACAAACACTTTCATCAGATCACCGGCACGGTCACGCACAAAAGCGCCGTGCAAAATGCTTTCCGGCCACACCGGGCTCCCCACCAGATAGGGCCGCATGGTCAGGATGGCGACCAAGGCCAACGTCACCAGTGCGAGGACATGAATCAGCCCCTTGCGCCGCTCCGGCAGAAACGCCTGCAGCATCAGCAGCACGCAGGCCATGGCCAGCATGATGATTTCGGGCAGGATCATTGTCAGTGCTTGATACCAGTTCATGGAAGGTTCCTGTCTTCAGCCCAGCTTGCTGCGCGCAGCCAGTTCAATCAAATGGGTAACGGAAATATTCATCATGTCCAGCAGGGGCTCCGGCCAGACACCGATGGCCAGCACCAGCACGGCCAGTACCGTGAGCATGGCCGCTTCCCGGCTGCCGATATCCTCCAGCTTTTTCACTTCCGGATTGTGAATCTCGCCAAACATCACCCGCTTGACCATCCACAGGGTATAGGCCGCGCCCAGAATCAGGGTGGTGGCTGCCAGAAAAGCCAACCAGAAACCGGCCTGAAAACTGGCCAGAATCACCATGAACTCACCCACGAAACCGGAGGTGCCCGGCAGGCCGGAGTTGGCCATGGCGAAAAACACGGCAAACAGGGTAAACCAGGGCATGACCTGGGCCACGCCACCATAGTCCTTGATCATGCGGGTGTGCATGCGGTCATAGAGCACGCCCACGCCCAGGAACATGGCCGCGGAGACAAAACCATGGGAAATCATCTGTACCACGGCGCCATCCATGGCCAGCTTGATGGCATCCTGGCGGGCGGGATCGGCCAACGCGCCCAGCAACACGAACAAGCCCAGGGTGACAAAACCCATGTGCGAAATGGAGGAATAGGCGATCAGTTTTTTCATGTCCGCCTGCACCAGCGCCACCAGGCCCACATAGACCACGGCAACCAGTGACAGGGCAATCATCAGCCAGGCCAGCTCCTGCGAGGCATCCGGGGTCACCGGCAGGCTGAAACGGATGAAACCGAAGCCGCCTATTTTCAACATCACCGCCGCCAGCACCACCGAACCGGCCGTGGGGGCCTCCACATGGGCGTCCGGCAGCCAGGTATGTACCGGCCACATGGGAATCTTCACCGCGAATGCCAGCAGAAAACCCAAAAACAGCCAGATCTGCTCATTCAGGCTCAAGGGCTGGGCATACCAGTCCGCCAGTGCCCAGGATCCGGTCTTCAGATACAGATAGATCAGCCCGATGAGCATGAACACGGAGCCGAAGAAGGTGTAGAGGAAGAACTTCAGCGTGGCATAAACGCGATTGGGCCCACCCCAGATACCGATAATCAGGAACATGGGGATGAGCATGCCCTCGAAGAACACATAGAACAGCAGGGCATCCAGTGCGCAGAACACGCCGATCATGAACCCTTCCAGCAACAGGAAGGCCGCCATGAACTGCTCGATACGCTGGCTGACATGCCAACCGGCCAGCACCACCAGCACCATCACCAGCGTGGTCATCAAAATCAGCGGCAAGGCGATGCCGTCTATGCCCAGATGATACCGGGCATGGATCGCGGGTACCCACTGGGCCTGTTCCACAAACTGCATGGCGGATGACTGGTTATCAAAACCCAGCCACAGTTGCAGGCTGAGCAGGAAGACCACCAGCGTCACCAGCAGCGACACCCAGCGGGCCAGTGCCTGCCGCTCCTCGCGCAGGAACATCACCACCATGCCGCCCACCATGGGCAGCCAGATCAGCAAACTCAACAAAGGCCAATTGTTCATGCGTACCCCGGATCAGAACAGGAAATGGGCGGCCAACACCACCACACCCGCCAGCATGGCGAAAACATAATGATAGATACGGCCGGTTTGCAGGTGGCGCAGCACGCCCGCCATGAAGCCCACCGTTTTCGCGGAACCATTCACCAGCAGGCCATCGATGACCGTCTGGTCCCCCGCCTTCCACAACGCGGTTCCACTGACGCGGCCCAGACCGGCCAGTACTTTCATGTACAGGTCATCCATGAAGTACTTGCGCTCCAGCAAGGACACCAACGGCGCAAACAGGCGGGCCATGCGCTCGGCCAGTTCCGGCTGTTTCAGGTAGACCCAGCTGGCCACGGCAAAACCGGTCAGCGCCAGATAGAACGGTGCGCCAGTCAGGCCATGCAACACGAAGGACAGGCCGCCATGCACATCCTCCCCCATGCGTGCCAGCACATCGTGGGCCGGTTGCACGAAGATCACCCCGTCGAAGAAATCCCCGAACAGGATGGGTTCGAAGGTCAGCCAGCCGATCACCACCGAGGGAATGGCCAGCACCACCAGCGGCAGGGTGACCACCCAGGGGCTTTCATGCAGATGCGAGCGGGTTTTCTCGTCCATGCGTTCCTGCCCGTGGAAGGTCAGGTAGATCATGCGGAAACTGTAAAGGGCGGTAATCAGCACGCCCAGCAGTACCGACCAGTAGGCGAAATCACTGCCGGCCCGGTCGGCGTGGTGCACCGCCTCGATGATGGCATCCTTGGAGAAAAAGCCGGAAAAGCCGGGCATGCCGGTCAAGGCCAGGGTACCCACCCACGCGGTCAGGAACGTCCACGGCATGTACTTGCGCAAGCCACCCATCTTGCGCATGTCCTGCTCGTGGTGCATGGCGATAATCACCGAGCCTGCCGCCAGAAACAGCAGCGCCTTGAAGAAAGCATGGGTCATCAGGTGGAAAATGGCGGCGGAATAGGCGGAAGCCCCCAGCGCCACCGTCATGTAGCCCAGTTGTGACAGGGTGGAATAGGCCACCACCCGCTTGATGTCGTTCTGCACCAACCCCACCAGGCCCATGAACAAGGCCGTGATGGCTCCGATGACCAGAATAAAACTCAGCGCCGTCTCCGACAGCTCGTACAGCGGTGACATGCGTGCCACCATGAAGATACCGGCCGTCACCATGGTGGCGGCATGGATCAGGGCAGAAATGGGCGTGGGACCTTCCATGGAATCCGGCAGCCAGACATGCAGCGGCACCTGTGCCGACTTGCCCATGGCCCCCACGAACAGCAACAGGCAGAGAATGGTCATCACCGACCAGGGCTGACTACCCACCCATGTCACGGTTTCCGTTGCGTGCGCCGGTGCCGCCGCGAACACGGTGGCATAGTCCAGGCTGCCGAAAACCATCAGCACTCCGGCAATGCCCAGCAGAAAACCGAAATCTCCCACCCGGTTGACCAGAAAGGCCTTCATGTTGGCCGTCACCGCCGTCTCCCGCTTGAACCAGAAACCGATGAGCAGGTAAGACACCAGACCCACGGCCTCCCAGCCGACGAATAATTGCAGGAAGTTGTTGGCCATCACCAGCACCAGCATGGAGAAGGTGAACAGGGAGATATAGCTGAAGAAACGCTGGTAACCGGGGTCGTCATGCATATAACCAATGGTGTAGATGTGCACCATCAGCGAGACGAAGGTCACCACGCTCATCATCAGCACGGTGAGATGATCCACCAGAAAACCGATATGGAACCCGTAGTTGCCGGCCACCAGCCAGGTGTACAGATTTTCGTTGTACACCGGCCAGTCCAGCACCACATGACCATAAAGCGCGTACAACGACAGACCGGCGGAAACGGCCACCGAGACGATGGTCACCCAGTGAGCGCCACCGCGCCCGATCCAGTTGCGGAACAGGCCGGCGATCACGGCCCCGAACAGGGGCGCCAACACGATGCTCAGATACAAGGCTGTCATGGCCTACCCCTTCAACTCGTCCAGTTCATCCACATCGATGCTGTGCCGCTTGCGGAACAGCACCACCAGAATGGCCAGGCCGATGGCCGCCTCGGCCGCCGCCACCGTCAGGACAAAAAACACGAACACCTGCCCGTCCACATTGCCCAGGTAGCGGGAGAAGGCGACGAAATTCATGTTCACCGCCAACAGCATCAACTCCACCGACATCAGCATCAGCAACACATTGCGCCGGTTCAGCACGATGCCGGCCAGGCTGAGCACGAACAGCATGCCGCCCAGCGCCAGGTAATGCCCCAGGGAAATCATGATGCGTCCTCCTGTTGATCCGGGTCGGTCTCTGCCGGCATGGAAACCAGACGCACACGCCCCTGCGCCTGGGCAGCGATCTGCCGGGCCGGGTCAATGCGCTTGGGATCGCGCTTGGGCCGGTGAGTCAGCACCAGCGCGGCCACCACGGCAATCAGCAGGATGACACCGGCCACCTCGAACTGAAACAGATATTCGGTAAACAGTCGCAGGCCCAGTTCATGGATGTTGCTGTAGTCGGCGGGACGATCCGGCGGCACCGGCGTCTGCGCCGGGCTGAAGCGCTGGTTGGCAAACAGGCCCAGCACTTCCAGCGCCAACAGGCCCAGCACTGCCAAGCTCACCGGCACATAGGGCGAAAACCGGCGACGCACAGCCTGAATATGCCCGTCCAGCATCATCACCACGAACAGAAACAGCACCATCACCGCGCCGATGTAGACCACGATCAGGGCAATGGCGAGAAACTCCACCTGCAACAGAATCCACAAGGCCGAGGCAGTGAAGAAGGTCAACACCAGAAACAGGGCGGAATACACCTGGTTTCTCGCCGTGACCACCGCCGTGGCCGAGCCGATCAGCACAGCGGAATAGAAATAGAACAGCCAGTCAGACAATGCCATGCTCATTCCTCGTTAGCGATAGGGCGCATCGGCGGCCTTGGCGGCGGCGATGTCCTGCTCGAGCAGATCTCCCAGTGCCAGCAACTGGGGTTTGGTCACCACGCTGTCCTTGCGGTTTTCAAAGTGATATTCACACACCGAAGTCTCGACGATGGAATCCACCGGGCAGGATTCCTCGCAGAAACCACAGTAGATACACTTGAACAGGTCGATCTCGTAGCGGGTGGTCCGGCGGGAGCCGTCCTCGCGCCGCTCGGATTCAATGGTGATGGCCAGCGCCGGGCACACCGCCTCGCACAGCTTGCAGGCAATGCAGCGCTCCTCGCCGTTCTCGTAACGACGCAGGGCATGCAGGCCGCGAAAGCGCGGAGACAACGGTGTCTTCTCTTCCGGATAGCGCACGGTGAACTTGCGATGGAAGAAATACTTCCAGGTCACGCCCAGCCCCTGACGCAATTCCGTCAACAGCAGGCCACCCAATAATGCGTTCAAACTCATCTCGACGCCTCCTCAGGCCATCCACCAGGCCAGGTCAAAGACCACCAGCGCGGACACCACCACCAGCCAGACCAGCGTAATGGGAATAAATACCTTCCAGCCCAGCCGCATGATCTGGTCATAGCGGTAGCGGGGGAAGGTGGCCCGCACCCACAGGAACATGAACATGAATACCACCGTCTTGGCCAGCAGCCAGAAGGCGGAAGGGGCCGCCAGTACGGTATCGCCCACAGCGGGCAGCCCTTCGAAGGGAGACAGCCAACCGCCAAAGAACATCAGCGCGGTCAGCAGGGAAATCAGGATCATGTTGGCGTATTCGGCCAGGAAGAATACCGCGAAGGCCGCGCCGGAGTACTCCACATGGAAACCGGCGACGATTTCCGCCTCACCCTCGGCCACATCGAAGGGCGCGCGGTTGGTTTCCGCCAGCCCGGAGATGAAATACACCGGCATCACCGGCAACAGAGGCAACCACAGCCAGTTCCACACACCGCCGTCCTGTGCGTGCACGATGTTGGTCAGGTTCAGACTGCCGGTGGCCACCAGCACACAGACCAGGGCAAAGCCCATGGCCAGCTCGTAGGAGATGGTCTGGGCCGCCGAACGCAGCCCGCCCAGCAGGGCGTATTTGGAGTTGGAAGCCCAGCCGCCGATGATGATGCCGTAGACCCCCAGCGAGGTCATGGCCAGAATATAGAGCAGGCCGGCGTCGATATTGGCCAGCACCATGCCATCCTGAAAGGGCACCACCGCCCAGGCGGCGAAGGCCGGGCCGATAACCAGCACTGGCGCCAGCAGAAAAAGAAACTTGTTCGAGCGCGTGGGCAGGATGATTTCCTTGAACAGCAGCTTGAAAGTGTCGGCAAAGGGCTGGGTCAGGCCGTACCAGCCCACCCGGTTGGGGCCCAGGCGCACCTGCATGAAACCGATCACCCGCCGCTCGGCCAGGGTGTAGTAAGCCACAGCGATGATCAAGGGCAGCACGATGGCCACGATCTTGATCAGGGTCCAGATCACCAGCCAGAGCTGTTCCGGCAAACCGAGAAAATTGCTCATTGCACCGCCTCCACTTGCACGCCTTCGGCTTCGAGACTCAGGCCCGCCGTCTGTGCCAGACCCCGCGGCAGGCAGACCACGCCGGGTGCCATGTTCTCATCCAGACAGAGCGACAGTTCACCACCCGCCAGCCTGACGGCACTGGCCGAAGCCAGCGACAGGGCCGCGGCTGTTTCCGGATGCATGCGCAGTTGCGCGGCCTCTTCCGCCAGGCGGGTCTGTTGCAGGGGCGTGGCCCGGCGCAATGTGGCATCCCCGTGATAGATCGGTGTTCTCGCCAGCCATTGCACGCCTGCCGGGCTGGCCGGCAGTGCTGTGACCTCGCCTGCGAGTGCGGCCTGGCTGCCGGCGGCCTGTTCAAAGGCGGCACGGGCATCCGCCAACTCGTGGAAATCGAATCCGGCCAGCGCCAGTGTGCCGCCCAGGGCACGCAACACCCGCCAGCCGGCCTGCGCCTGCCCCGGTGGGGCCACCGCCGCCGTCACTTCCGTCTGCAAGCCATCCACGTTCACATAGAGCCCGGCCTGTTCCGCGCCATGGGCCAGCGGCAGGACCACTTCGGCATGTGCCGCCATCCAGGGGCTCAGGTAGCTGCCCAGCGCCAGCAGCCCGGCGCCTTCTTCCAGCCGGGCTTGCAAGTGGGCGGCCAGCAGCAGGTCATGCTCCGGCTCCACCTGATAGAGCACCCAGCCTTTCTCCGCGTCTTGCAACAAGGCCGGCAGATTGCTCACCACGCCTCCTCGCGCCAGCATGGCACCCAGGGCATTGCCGCCTTCCGGCAGCAGGTTCAGATGAATGCGTCCGGCATCGGCCAGCTGGCGCAGCTGGCGAATCATCCAGCCACTGTGGGGATGGTTGCGTACGCCCTCGCCGGCGATCACCAGCGGTTTTTCCTCTCCGGCCAGCAAGTCTTTCAGGGCCGCATCCAGCGCCAAGGTGGTGCCCGCAACCGGTTCACCCAACGCCGCTGAACAGGCCGCCACGGCAGCGGGCAGATCCGCCACCGTCTGTACCTGCGCGTCATAATTCAGTGCATGCGCGCATACATCCAGCAGGCCGATTTGCGCGCCACGGCGCGCGGCCTTGCGCACACGGTGGTTCAGCAGCGGCATTTCCTCCCGCGGATTGCAGCCCAGTACCAGAATGCGCGCTTGCTGCTCGACTTGTTCCACTGCCACATCGAACAACCTTGGTGGTTGCCGGTCACTGGCATCCTGAAGATTGAGGCGGAAGTCTTCCTGCCCGCCCAGCGCGTCCAGCATACGATGAAACAGGAATTGCTCTTCGCAACTGGCTGAAGGATGAATGGCACCAGCCAGCCGGTTCTGGTGATCCTTGAGCCAGGCGGCGGCCTGTTGCAAGCCCTCCTCCCAGCTGACCGGTTCCAGCTTGCCGTTCTTGCGTATCATGGGTTGGGTCAGGCGGTCTTCGCTCTCGAGACCGAAGTGACTGTAGCGATCGCGGTCGGCCAGCCAGTTCTCGTTGACGGCTTCGTCATGGCGCGGCACGGCGCGCTTGATACGCCCGTTTTTCACGTGGTAGTACAGGCGCGATTGCAGCCCGTCGTGCAGGCCCACGCTTTCGCGGGCACGCATCTCCCAGGCACGGGCACTGTACTGGAAGGGCTTGTTGGTCAACGCCCCCACCGGGCAGATGTCGATGATGTTGCCGGACAGTTCACTGTCAATGGAACGCTGGATGAAGGTGCCGATTTCAGTACGGTCACCCCGGCCGATGCCGCCCATTTCATGGGTGCCGGCGATTTCATCCAGAAAACGCACGCAACGGGTGCAATGGATGCAACGGGTCATGATGGTGGCCACCAGCGGCCCCACATCGCGGTCCGGCACCGCCCTTTTGCTGTCGCCGTAACGGGAGTCGGAGCGGCCATAGCCCATGGAAACGTCCTGCAGCTCGCACTCGCCGCCCTGGTCGCAGATAGGGCAGTCCAGCGGATGGTTGATGAGCAGAAACTCCATCACATTCTGCTGGGCGCGACGCGCCAGTGGCGAACGGGTCCGCACCACCATGCCGTCATTCACCGGCGTGGCACAGGCCGGCAACGGCTTGGGCGCCTTCTCCACTTCCACCAGGCACATGCGGCAGTTGGCCGCCACGCTGAGTTTTTCGTGGTAACAGAATCGGGGAATGGCAATGCCGTTGGCATCGGCCACTTCGATGAGCATCTGCCCCTTGCGGGCGGGATAGCTCACACCATCGATCTCGATGGTGATGCCATTGTCCGGTTGTTCGCTGGCGCTCATGCCGCTACTCCGCTGTTGCCCTCATCCACCATGGAACGTCCATGCTGGATGTAGTATTCGAATTCATGTTTGAAATGGCGCAACATGCCCTGCACCGGCCAGGCCGCTGCTTCTCCGAAGGCACAGATGGTGTGGCCTTCGATCTGGCCGGCGGCCTTCTCCAGCATTTCCAGGTCTTCCATGCGCCCATGACCATCGACAATGCGCTGCAACATGCGATGCAGCCAGCCGGTGCCTTCCCGGCAAGGGGTGCACTGGCCACAGGATTCCATGTGGTAGAAACGGGAAAGACGGGTCAGCGCCCGCACCATGCAGGTGCTTTCATCCATGACGATGACCGCGCCGGAACCCAGGCCGGAGCCGGCGTTCTTCAGGCTGTCATAGTCCATGTTCAATTCCATCATGATGGAGGCGGGCAAGACCGGCATGGAGGAGCCGCCGGGAATCACCGCCTTCAGCTCCCGCCCCTTCCAGACACCGCCGGCCATGGCCAGTAGCTCCTTGAAGGGCGTGCCCAGCGGGATTTCGAAATTGCCCGGTTTTTCCACATGGCCGGACACCGAGAAGATCTTCTCCCCGCCGGCATTGGGCTGACCCAGTTCCAGAAACCATTGCGCGCCCTTGCGCAGAATGGCCGGCACCGAAGCCAGGGATTCGGTGTTGTTGATGGTGGTGGGCTTGCCGTAGAGGCCAAAATTGGCCGGGAACGGCGGCTTGAAGCGCGGCTGGCCCTTCTTGCCCTCCAGCGATTCCAGCAGGGCGGTTTCCTCGCCGCAGATATAGGCACCCGCGCCCAGGCTGCCGTAGAGATCCACGTCGATACCCGTGCCCCGGATGTTCTTGCCCAGCAGGCCGGCCTCGTAGGCCTCCTTCAGCGCCTGTTCGAAGCGCTCGAAGGGTTCGTGATGAAACTCGCCGCGCATGTAGTTGTAACCCACGGTGGCTCCCATGGCGTAACAGGCAATGGCCATGCCCTCCACCAGTGCGTGCGGGTTGAAGCGCAGAATGTCGCGGTCCTTGCAGGTACCCGGTTCCGATTCGTCGGAATTGCAGACCAGGTATTTCTGCACGCCGGCATCTTTCGGCATGAAGCTCCACTTCAACCCCGTGGGAAAACCGGCGCCACCCCGGCCACGCAGACCGGAAGCCTTGACCGTCTCGATGATGTCCTCCGGTGGTGTCTTTTCCGCCAGAATCTTCTCCCAGGCCTCGTAACCGCCGATGGAGCGATAGGCTTCCATGCTCCAGGGCTGGTCCAGATGCAGGGTGGTGTAACAGATCTGATTGGCCATGGCTTACTCCAGCGCGTCCAGGATCTCGTCCACCTTCTCGGGGGTGAGATGCTCGTGATAATGACCGTCCACCACCATCATGGGCGCGCCGCAGCAGGCGGCCAGGCATTCTTCTTCCATCACCAGGGTGATCCGGCCGTCCTCGGTGGTCTCGCCACGACGAATGCCGAGTTTTTTCTCCACATGAGCCACGATTTCATCCGCGCCGCGCAACATGCAGGAAATATTGTTGCAGATGGATACCTTGTGCCGCCCGGTAGGGTGGGTGTCCAGCATGGAGTAGAAATTGGCCACCTCGTAGACCCACACCTTGGGCAGTTCGAGATAGTCGGCCACCGCATCCATCAACTCGGTACTGAGCCAGCCGCCGTTTTGTTGCTGGGCGGCACTCAGTGCGGCAATGACCGCCGAGCGTTTCTGCTCGGGTGGATATTTCTTCAGCCAGGCATCGATGGCGGCCTGGGTTTCGGGCTTGAGCAGGCCCGTTGCGGCTTGATCAGTCATCAGCGGTCGATTTCCCCGAATACGATGTCCTGGGTACCAATGATGGCCACCACATCGGCCAGCATGTGGCCCTTGGCCATCTCGTTCATGGAAGCCAGGTGGGCAAAACCCGGCGCGCGCAGCTTGAGGCGGAAGGGCTTGTTGGAACCGTCGGAGACCAGATAGACGCCGAACTCGCCCTTGGGCGCTTCCACGGCGCTGTACACCTCGCCTTCCGGCAGCACATACCCCTCGGTAAACAGCTTGAAGTGATGGATCAGCTCTTCCATCCCTTCCTTCATCTTCTCCCGCTTGGGCGGCGCCACCTTGTGGTCGTCCACCATCACCGGCCCGGGATTGGCCTTCAGCCACCGCACGCATTGGCGGATGATGCGGGCGGACTGGCGCATCTCTTCCACCCGCACCAGATAACGGTCGTAACAGTCGCCGTTGGCGCCCACGGGAATATCGAACTCCACCTGATCATAGGCCGCATAGGGCTGCTTCTTGCGCAGATCCCAGGCAATGCCGGAACCGCGCAGCATGGGGCCGGTGAAGCCCAGTTGCAGGGCGCGTTCCGGGCTGACCACGCCAATGCCCACGGTACGCTGCTTCCAGATGCGGTTGTCGGTCAGCAGGGTTTCGTATTCATCCACCCTGGAGGGAAAATCCTCGGCAAAGGCTTCGATGAAATCCAGCAGGGAGCCCTCGCGCCAGGCATTGGAATCTTTCAGCGCCTCACCCTTGCGCCAGGGGCTTTCCTTGTATTTCGGCATGCTGTCCGGCAGGTCGCGGTAAACACCACCGGGGCGGTAGTAGGTGGCATGCATGCGCGCACCGGATACCGCCTCGTAGCAGTCCATCAACTGTTCCCGCTCGCGGAAGGCATAGAGGAACATGGTCATGGCGCCCAGATCCAGGCCGTGAGTGCCGATCCACATCAGGTGATTGAGAATGCGGGTGATCTCGTCGAACAAGGTGCGGATGTACTGGGCCCGTGGCGGCGCTTCGATGCCCAGCATCTTTTCGATGGCGCGCACATAGGCGTGCTCGTTGCACATCATGGACACATAGTCGAGCCGGTCCATGTAGCCGATGCTCTGGTTGTAGGGCTTGCTTTCCGCCAGCTTCTCGGTGCCCCGATGCAACAGGCCGATATGCGGGTCGGCCCGCTCCACCACCTCGCCGTCCATTTCCAGAATCAGGCGCAGCACGCCGTGGGCCGCCGGGTGCTGCGGCCCGAAGTTCATGGTGTAGTTGCGAATCTCAGCCATGCTTGCTCTCCTGTGCCGGGCGCAGATAGCGGCTGTCTTCCCGCACGGTCTTGGCCACACCCACCCGGGGCTCGATGCTTACCGGCTGGTAGACCACCCGCCCCAGCGCCTCGTCGTAGCGCACTTCCACATTGCCGATGAGCGGAAAGTCCTTGCGCATCGGATGGCCGACAAAGCCATAATCGGTGAGGATGCGACGCAGGTCCGGGTGCCCCTCGAAGGCGATACCGTACAGATCGAAGGCTTCCCGCTCGAACCAGTTGGCGGAATTCCAGATACCCACCAGGGAAGGCACCAGCGGCAACCCGTTGGGCTGGGCAAAGGTGCGAATGCGCAAACGCACATTGTGCTGAATGGAAGTCAGATGGGCCACCACCGCAAAACGCTGGTCCACATCCGCCTCCGGCCGATGCGCCCAGTCGAAGCGGCCCACGGCCTCGCCCTCCACGGCCCGGCTGAAGCCCTCGGAGGTCACGTCCTCCACCGCCCATTCCGCCTCGCCATATCCGAGATAATCCACCCCGCACAGGTCGATGAGCTGCTCGAAGGCCAGTTCTTCCCGATCCCGCAGGCCTCGCGCCACTTCCAGCCAGTATTCCACCGGCACGGTCATGGTCAACTCGCCATAGGCACGCTCCACATGCACCTGCTGGGCCTCGAAGGCCGCTTCCAGGCGCTGTTGCAATTCAGTCAGCGACAGTCTCATCTCAGGCTCGCTTGATGGTGTTGGTGCGGCGGATCTTCTTCTGCAACTGCAGAATGCCGTACATCAGGGCATCCGGCGTGGGTGGGCAACCCGGCACATAGACATCCACCGGCACGATGCGGTCGCACCCCCGCACCACGGAATAGGAGTAGTGATAATAGCCACCGCCATTGGCGCAGGAACCCATGGAAATCACCCACTTGGGGTCGGGCATCTGGTCATAGACCTTGCGCAGCGCGGGGGCCATCTTGTTGGTCAAGGTACCGGCAACGATCATCACATCCGACTGGCGCGGACTGGGACGGAACACAATACCGAAACGATCCAGATCATAGCGGGAGGAACCCGCTTCCATCATTTCCACCGCACAACAGGCCAGCCCGAAGGTCATCGGCCACATGGAGCCGGTACGGGCCCAGTTGATCAGCCAGTCCAGCGAAGTGGTGACAAAACCCCGCTCCACCAGCTCCTGCTGACCATCCGGATGGAGAATTTCCTCTACGGTCATCATTCCCATTCCAGCGCCCCCTTCTTCCACTCAAACGCAAAACCGATCACCAGCACGGCCAGAAAGATCATCATGGCCACAAAACCGGGAATGCCGACCACATCTTCCCGCAGCACCACGGCCCAGGGAAAGAGAAAGGCGATTTCCAGATCGAAGACGATGAACAGGATGGCCACCAGATAGAAACGGATATCGAACTGCATGCGCGCATCCTCGAAGGCCTCGAACCCGCATTCGTAAGGAGAGCCCTTCTCCGCATCCGGCTTGCGCGGCCCCAGAATGGCGCCTACGACGATGAGTGCCACACCAATGGCGCTGGAGACCATGATGAACAGTAAAATCGGAAAGTATTCACTCAGCATGAATGTGCCCCGTCTATCCCCCTTGGGATGGTTGCGGAATTATACACGGCTTTATCGCGTGGATGCAGAAGAGAAACCGCCACGATCAGAAGATTTTTTCCTCTTGCGTGATCCACGGCAAGACACCCTGCGTTTTCTGCCATGCCCTGCCCAGTCTTTTCCATACCCGGGCCGGACAGAAAACGGGGAGCCTTGGCTCCCCGCTGATACATGGTGCCGAAGGCCGGACTCGAACCGGCACGGCTTGCGCCACTACCCCCTCAAGATAGCGTGTCTACCAATTCCACCACTTCGGCTTGAACTTGTTGCTTACCCCGCTTACTGCCTGGGCGGCTTGTTGCCGTCCTCGGCAGGCGGCAGTTTTTCGGGCGTGGCCTCTGCCGCAGGCTGCTCCACCTTCTCCGCTGCCTGCGCAGCCGCATCTGCATCCTTGCCAGCAGGCGCCATTTCCACCGCCGCCGGTACATCACTGGCGGCATCGGCAGCAGGCTGTGCCGGTGCCGGGGTTTCAGCAGCCTGTGGCACATCGCCCGCCGGCTGCTCCACAGCCGGTACGGCCTGACTCATCACGCCCAGATCATCCTCATCCACCGGCACCGCGCTGCGGCCGGCCAGTACAGCCA
>WFUE01000163.1 GCA_015485125.1 Lysobacterales bacterium
GAATATCTTCGCGCGCAACGGGTGCTGCTACAGGTGCTCATGGCCCTGGGAAGGCTGGAAGAAGCGGAAGATATCTTGAAAAGCCTGCCGGTGGATCAGCGCATGGATGAAAGCGTTCAGACATTGAGTACCCGCCTGAAACTGTTGCAGAACGGTGGGGATATAAACCAGCTTATCCAGCAACTACAAGCCCATCCGGACGATTGCGCGCTGCATCTGCGGCTTGCGGCCGCATTGTTGTCGCAACAACGTTGGCAGGAAGGCTTGGAAACCTATCTCAAGGTACTGGAAAAAGGGGATGAAGATCTGCGCAAGCAAGCGCGTGAAGGGTTGCTTGCAGCTTTTGATCTGATCGAGGATCGTGCCTTGGTCAATACCTTTCGCAGAAAGATGGCATCCCTGGTTTTTTGACAAAAAACAACAGAGTATACAAATTACGCGCTGATACAAACGGATACACACGCGAGCGTATGGTTGCGTTATAGTCGGCCCGGTTCCGCCAGGAACCTGTCATGTGCAACAACAAAAACAGGCACATGTTTGTTCAACCATACAATCATCAGGCAGGGAAGGCCGGGAAGGCGCCTTGTCGCCACTCCCACGGCCTCCCGCCACGATTTGGGAGTCACTATGAATCAGCGCAACACCAAGCTCCGCTGTTCAACAGCCTTGTTGACGGCGGCATTGACGCTGGGCTTTGTCGGCCCGGCATCCGCGGAAGAAGGCCAGATGTGGGTCACCGGCGAACAGGCCGGATATACATCCCCCAGCCAGGCCCGCATTCTCAACAAGCAATTCAGCTACAAAGACGAAACCTATAGTCTGATCGTCAAGTTTCGTCAGCCACTGCACAACCTGAACAAGGCCGCACAGGCACAGGGTCGCTTGCAACGGGCCGAGCTGCTGAGCAAGGCTGCTGGCGCCAAAATCGAGTTTGGCCGCCTGATGAGTGGCAATGCGGAAGTCTACTGGCTGGATCGCATGATGCCGGTGGATCAGGTCAAGGCACTGGTGCGCAAGATCGAGCAACTGCCCGATGTGGAATATGCCGAGCCTGACGTGTTCCTGCAGATCCGCGCGGTACCCAACGATACCCGCTACAACGAGCAATGGCATTATTCCGACCCGACCGGTGGCATGAATCTGCCGGCGGCCTGGGATATCTCCACCGGCAGCAGCAATGCCGTGGTAGCTGTGTTGGACACCGGTTATCGCCCACACGCTGATCTCAACGGCAATATCCTGCCCGGCTATGACATGATTTCCGACAGTTTCGTCGGCAATGATGGCAATGGCCGTGACAATGATGCGCGCGATCCCGGTGACTGGACGCTGGCCGGCGAGTGCGGTACAGGCAGCCCCGCGCAGGATCAGAACAGCTCCTGGCACGGCACCCATGTGGCTGGCACCGTCGGTGCCATGGGCAACAATGGTACTGGCGTGACCGGTGTCAACTGGAATGTGGGTATCGTGCCGGTACGGGTGCTGGGCAAGTGCGGTGGTTCCCTCTCCGATATTGCCGACGGCATTCGCTGGGCCGCCGGCCTGAGCGTACCGGGCGTACCGGCCAACGCCAATCCTGCCGATGTCATCAACATGAGCCTGGGCAGCAGCAGCCCCGGAACCTGTACTTCCACCTATCAGAATGCCATCAATGATGCTCGTGGCCAGGGTACAACGATCGTGGTTGCAGCAGGCAACGATAACAATACGGCCAATTATCCGCCGGGTAACTGTGCTGGCGTGATTACTGTGGCGGCCACCAACAAGTACGGCATGCGCGCCTACTATTCCAATTATGGCAGCAACGTGGATGTGGCCGCACCGGGCGGAGAGATTTGCACACCGAAGAATGGCGTGGATGTGCCGCAGGCCGCAGCGGATTGCCAGGAAGGCGGCGGAGTCAACTCCAACATGATCCTTTCCACCTACAATGCGGGTACCCAGGGCCCGGGTGCCGACAGTTATGGCTGGCTGCAAGGCACCAGCATGGCCACACCGCATGTGGCGGGTCTGGCCGGTCTGATGTACAGCGTGAATCCCAACCTGACACCGGACCAGGTGGAAACCATGCTCAAATCCACGGCTCGCGCCTTCCCCACTGTCAGCTGGCACCAGTGTGATACCAGCCTCTGTGGTGCTGGTATCGTCGATGCCCAGGCCGCACTTCAGGCTGCTCAGGGTAATGGCGGTGGTGGAGGCGGCGGCGGTAACGCTGGCCCGACCGTACTGAGCAATGGTGTGCCGGTATCCGGCTTGAGCCTGGCCAAGAATGCCGAGCAGATGTTTACCATCGAAGTACCGGCCGGTGCCACCGACTTGAATGTGGTGGTCAGTGGCAACAACGGCGATGCCGATGTCTATGTGCGTGCCGGTGCTGCACCAACCACTACCACCTACGATGCTCGTGGGTATACCAATGGTAGCAACGAGAATGTCACCATTGCCACGCCGACAGCCGGTACCTATTACATCATGCTGCGTGCCTATGCCGCCTTCAGCAATGTCACCCTGACGGCCTCCTATACGGAATCCACCGGCGGTGGTGGCGGTGGTGGAACCACCAATGAACTGAACAACGGTGAAACCCGCAATGGCCTGTCGGCCACCAAGGGCAATCCGCTGTATTACACCATTCAGGTACCGGCCAATGCCACAAACCTGCGGGTGGTGACCACGGGCAATAATGGTGATGCCGATGTCTACATGAAGTTTGGCGCGGCGCCGACGACTTCCTCTTATGATGCCCGCGGCTACAAGAGCGGCAGCAACGAGGATGTGACCGTGGCCACGCCACAGGCGGGCACCTGGCATATCATGATCAATCCCTATGCCAGCTTCACCAATGTGAGCATGACGGTGAGCTATACCGAGAATACCGGAGGCGGTGGGGGTGCCAACCAGAGTGGGCCGTTCGAGAATGCGAGTAACTACTCCATTCCCGATAACAATGCCACGGGTATTGAAAGCCCCATCGATGTACCGCGCAGTGGTGATTCGGGAACAGTCAGTGTTTCGGTGGATATCCGCCATACCTGGCGTGGTGATCTGAAGGTGGTGCTGGTGGCACCCAATGGAACCACTGCGGTGCTGAAGGATGTCAGCAGCAATGATTCCGCCGACAATGTGATCGCCACCTATTCGGTCAATGCCACGGGTGTGGATTCACAAGGTGTCTGGAAACTGCGGGTCACGGATAATGCCCGTCAGGATACCGGCTACATCAATCGCTGGAGCATTGCCTTTGATGGTGTGACAGCCAACAGTGAGCTGGTGCCATCTTTCTACTGAGCGCATGGAGCTGGAGCGGCCGTTGGTCGCTCCAGCTCGGGTCTGATCGGTAATGGAGCAGGATGCTCCCGATTGCCCCGGCACAGGCCGGGGTTTTTTTATGCCTTGGGCAGCTTCTTCTCTTCCCAGGCCTTCCAGCCTCCAGCGATGGAAGTGACATTGGTATAACCCATCTTTTGCAAGGAGTCGGCGGCCAGCGCTGCACGGCCACCGGTCAGGCAATAGATGTACAGCGGTTGATGCTTGTCGACCAGCGCGGGGTCCTGTTCGCCATTGACGGCAGGGTGCGCGTCTACCTGAAATTCCAGTACGCCGCGGGGAATGCAAACGGCTCCAGGTATGTGGCCGGCGACATACTCGTGGGGTTCGCGCACATCGATGATGGTGGGGTGGGCATCCAGCTTGCCAGCCATCTCTTCCGGGCTGATTTCCTGAATGCGGCTGCGTGCGTCGGCCACCAGTTGTTGCGCAGTTGTGAAGGTGCTCATGGGGTCTACCTCGAACGTTCAGACTGAAAGGGAAAGGGCTTGCATTGTAGTCATGCGATTGACATTGGCAATGCGAGATCGCAATGATGGGGACGAAATGCACATTTTCAACGGGTGCGTTCTACCTTGATGATATTGGGCAGCGCTGCCAGGCGTGAGTGAAGCAGGGCCAGTTGCTCCAGATTGGCAAGGCTCAGAGTGAAGAGAAAGCGAATCTCGCCACTGGCATCATCCTTTTCACTATGCACGGCCTCCACGAAGACCTGCATGTTGTTGAGCACGGTGGAAAGATCCTTGAGCAGGCCCTTGCGGTCATAGGCCTGTACCAGCATTTCCACTTCATGCTGTTGTTCTTCTTCTCCTCCCCATTCGACCTCAATCAACCGGGGGTCGCCGTTTTCCAGTGCATGCCGCATGTTGGAGCAGGATTTCTTGTGGATGCTGACCCCTTGCCCGCGGGTGATCCAGCCGATGATGTCATCGCCGGGCAGGGGGTTGCAGCACTGGGCCTTTTTCGTCAGCAGATTGCCCACACCACGGATGTGAATGCTGTCTTTGGGCTTTTTGCGCGCGCTGCGCCGCCCGGCATTGGTAATCAGTTTTTCACGCTGCGGCTGTTGCAGTTTTTCTGCTTTCCGTGCTACTTGCTCAATGGTGATTTCTCCCTGGCCCAGAGCAATGGCCAGATCCTCGCTGTCATGGAAATTGAAGGCCTGTACCAGGGCCTGCTGTGTTTCATGATCCAGATGCAACGTCTTGCTCACCTGTTGCAGCATTTCCTCGCCGGCCTTGAGGTTTTGCTCCCGGTCCATCTGCTTGAACCATTGTCGTACCTTGGAGCGGGCCTTGGCGTTTTTCAGATAGCCCAGTGACGGTACCAGCCAGTCGCGGCTGGGGCGTGGCTCCTTGCGGGTAAGAATTTCCACCTGCTGGCCGGTTTCCAGTACCGTGGTCAGGGGCACGATACGGCCATTGACCTTGGCGCCGATGCAGCGATGGCCAATTTCGGTATGGATGTGATAGGCGAAATCCAGCACCGTGGAACCGGCGGACAGATCGATGACCTTGCCCTTGGGGGTGAGCACATACACACGGTTTTCATCCTGCTCCTGTTGAAATGCTTGCAGCAGGGCTTGGTCCGAAACCTCGTCTTTTTTCTCAAGAAGAGCGCGCATCCAGTTGATTTTCTTCTGAAGGATCGGGTCTTCCGCATTTCCCTCTTTGTAACGCCAATGGGCCGCCACCCCCTTTTCGGCATGTTCGTGCATTTCATGGGTGCGGATCTGAATCTCGAAGGCCCTTCCGCCTGGGCCGACCACCGCCGTGTGCAGGGACTGATAGTTGTTGGCCTTGGGCATGGCGATGTAGTCGTCGAACTCGCCCGGAATGGGTTGCCACTGGCCATGGACCAGACCCAGCACGGTGTAGCAATCGGCGACACTATTGACCAGAATGCGAACCGCGCGTACATCATAGAGCTGCTCGAAACTCAAATTCTTTTGCTGCATCTTTTTCCAGATGCTGTAGATATGCTTGGGGCGGCCCTGTACGACGCCGTGGATGCCATGGCGTTCCAGCAACTGTTGCAGTTCATTTTTAACCTGCTGGATAAAGGACTCACGATGTTTGCGTTTCTCGTCCAGCATGCGGGCAATGTGCTTGTAGGTCTCCGGCTCCAGGGCGCGGAAGGCCAGATCCTCCAGTTCCCATTTCAGCTGCCAGATGCCCAGACGGTTGGCCAGCGGGGCGTGAATATGCCGGGTCAGCTGGGCGTGGGCACGGAGCAGATCTTCCGGCCCCTTGAGCAAGGCGCGCATGCGGACCAATTGTTCGCTCAGCACGATCAGTACCACGCGAATATCCCGGATCAGTGCCAGTAACAACCGGCGCAGGCCTTCCACGGAGTCCTGTTCCAGGGAAAGCGCGCCCTGCGGCTGGAAACGGTCCAGCTTTTTCAGCTCTTGCAGTTGTGTGTGACTGCCTGCCGGTATTTGCTTTTGCAGTATCTCCGGGAGGATGGTGCCGGTCTGTTCCGCGTGATATAACAGGGCGGTGACCCAGGTTTCCGGGTCCACATTCAGCAGGCACAGCGCCTCCAGCACTTGCTGCAGATGATGGGGAGAGCGGAAGTCGGGTGCAAGCTGCCGCGCTTGTGGCCATTGCGTGCTTTGCCGATAGAGCGCATCCAGCACGGCCCA
Organism: Lysobacterales bacterium; assembly: GCA_015485125.1. Classification (GTDB taxonomy): domain Bacteria; phylum Pseudomonadota; class Gammaproteobacteria; order Xanthomonadales; family S139-57; genus S139-57. The sequence continues at coordinate 5,978 of WFUE01000163.1, forward strand.
CTGGGGTTCGTGCCGGTGCTGTGCCAGCCAGTGCTGTACGATTTCCGGATGCAGTTCGCTGCGTTTCATCCGTCTGGGAATGGTGGAGAAATCCGACATTCTACAGAGCCTGCCCACGGCTGACGAGCGGCTTGCAATCCAGTATGATGTGGGCAGGTTTTAACAGGGACATCCCGGATCGAGGTCAACGGTGAGCGAAAACAATCAGACCAGCCTGGCCATACTGTTTGCCGACGTATGCCGCAGCACTCAGCTGTTCGAACAGTATGGGGATGTCAAGGCCCGGGAACTGGTTGCGGCTGCCATCAGCCTGATGACCCGGGTCACGGAGAAATACCAGGGCCGGGTGGTGAAGACCATCGGTGATGAAGTCATGTCGGTGCTGCCCAGCGCCGATCGAGCCGTACTGGCCGCCGTGGAGATGCAGAAGCAGATCTCTGAAGATAACTTCATGCGTCAGCATGACATGGGTATCAAGGTGGGTTTCCATTTCGGGCAGGTCCTGGAAGAGGATGGGGATGTGTACGGTGATGCCGTCAATGTGGCCGCGCGCATGGTCAGCAGCGCCAAATGCGAACAGATCATCACCAACTCCGATACCATGCGTCATGTATCTCCGCTCACCAATGCGCGTACTCGCAGCCTGGGCAAGAGCAAGGTGGCCGGCAAGTCCGAGTTGCTGGAGCAGCTGGAGATTCTCTGGCAGGAGGACCCTTCCAGCATCACCACTGTTTCCAAGACGCTGGGCAATCCGGATCTGTTTTCCAGCATCCAGCTTTCCCTGCGTTTCGGCGGCAATGTCATTCAGCTGGATGAGAAGACCTATGGCTTCAGCATGGGGCGGGACGCGCGCAACAACCTGGTGGTGGAAAGCGAATGGGTCTCCCGCAACCATGCCAGTATCGAATTCCGCAAGCGCAGCTTCGTACTGACCGACTCCAGCACCAATGGCACCTGGTTGCAGCAGGATGGTGAGGAGCCTTTCTTCCTCCATCGTGACCAGATCCCCCTGCACAAGCAGGGTGTGATCTGCCTGGGCCAGGCCATCGACCCGGCCAATCCCTTGCTGATCTACTATCAGTGCAAGTACTGAAGCGCCTGTTGTTTCTTGTTCCTCGCCTTCAGCGCAAGCCATCGGGTTGAGGACGTAGGCATTTCCAGCCTGGATGTTCGACGCACCGGCATCAGAGCGGGTCTTCTGTTACCTGCTCTGCCTTCAAAGCACCGGACTGGTTTCTTCCGGGTACATGAATCTGCACCACTACGGCGGAGAGCAGCAATGCCAGTGCGGCCAGATAGAAAGGCGACTCCAGATTCTGGCTGGCCTGAGCCAGCAGTCCCATGGCCAGTGCCGCCAGTGCATAGCCGAAATCCCGCCAGAAACGATAGATGCCCAAAAGACTGCTGCGTTGCTCGGCCGGGCTGAAATCGGCCACGGCAGAACCCAGAGTCGGGTAGAGCATGGCCATGCCCCAGCCGACCAATGCCGCCTCCAGGCTCCATAACCCTTCTCCCTGGGAGAAAGGCATCAGCACAAGCCCGAGCGCGCATAACAATAAACCACCAGTAATCAGCGGCTTGCGCCCGATCCGGTCGGACCATGGGCCGGTTACCAGCTGGCTGGCACCCCAGACCAGGCCATAGACCGCGATTACACTACTGGCTTTCACCAAATCCAGCCCGCGACTGACCAGAAAAACCGGCAGGAAGATCCAGATCAGTGCATCGGCAAACTTCTCCACCAGCCCGGCCTGGCTCAATGCCATCAGCCTCCGATCCGTCCAGCTACCCCGGATGAACAGGGTCCAGAATCCGGTATGGACTGTATTGGCCGGATTTTTTTCTATCCAGGCACGGGTTTCCTTCACCGTGAACATAGACAGTAGCAGCCCTGTCAGGATGACTGTGCTGCCAAAC
>WFUE01000164.1 GCA_015485125.1 Lysobacterales bacterium
CCGCCCTACGACAGCCGGTTACAAGCACAAGTTTTGAGCGAGCGGTTTTTCGTCAGGCAAGGCGAAGCTGGTGAGAGAGGAGGGAGCGTACATCAAAGTACGTGACCGACGAACGAACCGGCTTCAACGCAGCATGGCGGAAAACAAGCCGCCCAAAGCCTGAAGGCGGTGTTTTTTCGCAGATCAAGGCGCGAGGTTCTGCCCGGCCGGGAGCGTACTTTACAGTACGTGACCGGACGGGCAGGGTTCTCGCAACGCAGAGATGCGGAAAACAAGCCCCTTCAGGAAGCGGCTTTGATGGCTTCGGTCAACACCTCCTCCACATGCTCGGCCACATCCTGCAGGGCCTTGGAATCCGACAGGGTGGCGAGCATGGCCTTGGGGCTGATCATGCCGATATGGGTCTTGCCGCCTTTTTCGTAGACGGAGACCCGGCATGGCAGGGCCATGTTCATGTCCATGTCGTCTTCCAGCACCTTGGCGGCCTGCAGGGGGTTGCAGACCTCCAGCACCTGGCATTGCTGCTGGAAGGGCACGCCTTTCTTGTTCAGGGTTTCGTACAGATTGTGGATGTGCAGCACACCGAACTTGCGTTCGGTGATGGCGTCACACAGGTCCTTGACGGCCTGGTCCACGGGTTTGTCGGTGGTTTCAATCACTTTCATGTTCATGGGTTTTTCTCCTGTGCATGAGGTTGCATCATGGCCAGTTTGCCTTTGGAGAAGAAGGCGAACAAGGCCGGCAGTACAAACAGGGTCAGAAATGTTGCGGTGATCAACCCTCCGACAATAACGGAAGCCAATGGTTTCTGGATTTCCGCACCCACGCCCTTGCTCATCAACATGGGAATCAGGCCCAGTGCCGAAGTCAGCGCGGTCATCAGTACCGGCCGCAGACGCGAAACGGCACCGTTGAAAACGGCTTCTTGCAGCGAAAGCCCACCGGCGATGCGCTGATTGATGGATTCCACCATCACCACGCCATTGAGCACCGCCACGCCAAACAGGGTGATAAAGCCGATGGAGCTGGGTACCGAGAGGTACTGGCCGGAAAGATACAGCGAGAACACACCACCGATGACCGCCAACGGCACATTGACCAGAATGAGCAGGGCCTGCCCCACTGACTGGAAGGCGAAATAGAGCAGCAGGGCAATCAGTGCCAGCGACAACGGTACCACCATGCTCAACCGTTTTTGCGCCCGCCGCTGGTTCTCGAACTGGCCGCCGATATCCACCGAGTAGCCGGGCGGCAGATCCACCTGCTCGCGGATTTTCTGGTAGATCTCGGCCACCACGCTGCCCATGTCGCGCCCCTGCACATTGGCCTGAATCACCACCCGGCGCTGCACGTCATCGCGGCGGATCTGCGGCGGGCCGGATTCAATGGCGATATCCGCCACATCTCCCAGCCGTACCCAGGCACCGGTGGGCGATTGCAGGCGCAGGTCGGCGATGGCCTCCGGGCTGTTGCGGAAACGCTTGTCCAGCCGCACATACACATCATAGCGTTCGTTACCATTGATGATCTGCCCGGCTTCGGCACCACCCAGGCCATCCCGTACCAGCGTCATGGCATCTCCCACGGACAGACCGTAGCGAGAAAGTTGCTGCCGCTTGGGCCGGATCACCAGTTGGGCTTCCCCCTCGATCTGCTCCATGGCCACATCACGGGCACCGGGCACGGCTTTTACCACCTGCTCGATGGCCTGACCCTTTTCCATCAACGTGCCGAGATCTGGGCCGAACAGCTTGATGGCCAACTGGGCACGCACACCGGAAAGCAATTCATCCACCCGTGTGGCGATGGGCTGGGAGAAGTTGAACAGCAGGCCGGGATGGCGTTCCAGTTTTTCCTGCATTTTCTCCTGCAATTCGTAGCGGTTGGAGGCGGAAGTCCACTCCGAAACCGGTTTGAGGCCGATGAAGATCTCGATATTGTTCACCGGCTCCGGGTCACCGCCGATTTCCGCCCGCCCGATACGGCTCAGGGCATAGGTCACTTCCGGAAATTCCATCAGCATGGCTTCCAGCTTCGGCGACACCTGCAAGGCGGTATCCAGGCTGGTGGAAGGCGCCAGTGTCACCCGCAGGTTGATAGTGCCTTCTTCCAGTTCCGGCACAAATTCCGTCCCCAGTCGCGGCAGCAGCCAGCCGGCACTGATCACCCCAACCAGCGCGATGGCCACCACGGCCTTGCTATGGGTCATGGCCCAGCGCAAGCCAGCCCGATAGGCACGGTCCAGCGGTTTCAACAGCGGGCTTTCCCGCTCCTGAACACCGCGCTGGAACAGGTAGCTGGCCAGTGCCGGCACGATCACCAGCGCCACCAGCACGGCGGAGACAATGGCCAGCATGATGCTGATGGCCATGGGCTGGAACAGCTTGGCTTCCACTCCTTCAAAGCTGAACAATGGCAGGAATACCACCAGAATGATGCTGGCGGCAAAGAAGATGGGCCGGGCCACTTCCTTGCCGGCTTCCTTCAGGCGCAGGCCGATGCCATGACTGTCATGCGTCACATCGTACGGATCCTTGTCGGCGTCGGGCACCAATCCTTCCTGATGCGGGTCATGGCGCGGGTCCGGCCGTGAAAGGTGCTTGAACATGTTTTCCACCATCACCACGGAACCGTCCACCAGCATGCCGATGGCCACCGCCAGCCCGCCCAGGGACATGAGGTTGGCGGAAAGCCCCTGCCAGGCCATGATCATCAGCGCGATACCGATGGATATGGGAATGGAAATCAGCACCAGCAGGGTGGCACGCAGGTTCATCAGGAACAGGGCAAGAATGACCACGATGAAAACAAAGGCCAGCAACAGGGCGTCCACCACGGTCTGCACTGCCTTGGTGATGAGGTCGGCCTGGTCGTAGAAGGGTTCGAAACGCACACCCTCGGGCAGAGCCTGGGCAATCAGCTCCGCCCGCTGGTGAATGCCGTCGATGGTAGCCTTGGTATTGGCTCCCATGCGCTTGAGCACGATACCGGAGACCACTTCACCCAGCGCCTCTACCTCGCCGTTGGCCTTTTTGCGGGTCATGGTAACCGCGCCCTGACGGATTTCCGCACCCAGTTCCACCCGTGCCACATCACCCACGGTAACCACGGTGCCGTCCACGGTTTTCAGCGGGACCTGACGGATTTCTTCCAGCCCCTTGTCTCCATGGCTCAGCCAGCCCACACCACGGATGATGAGCTGCTCCTGGCCACGGTTCATGTACCAGCCACCGGCGTTGCTGTTGTTGTACTCCAGCGCTTCCAGCACATCCTGTTCGGTCAGCTCATAGGCCAGCAGACGAGACGGATCGAGGTTGACCTGATACTGGCGTACCTCGCCACCAAAGGAGAGCACATCGGTGACGCCATCCACCGGCATGAGCAAGAGTTTTACCACCCAGTCGTTCAGGCTGCGCAGGGCCATGGCGTCATAACCGGCGTCCGGGTCCGCGACCAGCAGATACTGGAACACCTGCCCGAGACCCGAGGTATTCGGGCCCATTCCCGGCGTACCCACGCCTTCGGGTATCAGCTCCTTGGCCGCCTGCAGCCGTTCAAACACCAGTTGGCGGGCAAAGTAGATATCCGTGCCTTCCTTGAACACCACGGTAATGACCGAAAGGCCGGTTTTGGAGATGGAACGTACTTCCTCCACATCCGGCAGGGCATACATCACCGCCTCCACCGGGAAGGTAATCAACTGTTCCACCTCCTCGGCGGCCAGGCCCGGAGCCTCGGTATTGATCTGTACCTGTACATTGGTCACATCCGGAAAGGCATCCAGATTCAGCCTGGGAATAACCATGGTTGCTGTGAAAATCAGGCTGATCAGCCCGATCAACACCAGCAGGCGGTTGGATACCGCCCAGTCGATGATTCGGTTCAACATGGTTCAGCCCTCAGTGGTTGTGCGGGTCGAAACCGCTCTTGGCCAATTCGGAGGCCACAAAAAAGGCCCCCTGCTGCACGATGGCCGTACCCGGTCGTACACCATGGATTTCACGCCACGGGCCCAGTGCGCGGCCCAGTTCCACTTCCTGCGGCTTGAAACTGCCGTCGGCCTGCTGCACGAATACCACCCAGTCACCATCCGGGCTGCGCATGAGTGCGCCTTCGCCCACGGCCAGCACCGGCTTGCCGGTGTCCAGTTCAAAATGCACATCCACGAACAGCCCCGGATGCAGCCGGTGACCCGCATTTTTCAACCCCAGACGCACCACACGGGTACGGGTTTGTTCGTCGATGGTATGCGCCTGCTGAATGACGCGGGCTTCCTGTTGCAGGTCGCCGGCCTGTACCACCGCAGGCGTGCCGACAGGCAGGCGGATGGCTTCCGCCGCCGGCAGACGGGCTTCCACCCACAGTTCATCTTCTTCCGCCAGTTGCATCAAGGGTTCGCCGGCGGCCACGCGCTGGCCCTGACGAAAATCGTCATTGAGCACGGTGCCGGCCCGGTCGGCGCGCAGGGTGTATGCGCCCAGTTCCGCCTTGCCGGAGCGGATGGCCGGCAATCGCTCGCTGCTGACCCCGTAGGCCTGCAAGCGGCCCACAGCGGCCTGATGATCGGCCCTGGCACTCACCCAGCGCTTCTCGCCCACAGCCTTGCGGCCCAGTTTTTTCACCCGTTGCCATTCGGCATCGGCCACCAGCCAGGCAGCCTGGGCCTCGGCCACGGTTTCGCTGAACAGGGTGACCAGCGGCTGGCCGGCCTTGACATGATCGCCCAGGGCCACATGCCGGCTGAGCACCACGGAGTCCACCCGAGGAGAGACCACCGTGCTGGTATAGCCATTGGCCTGCACCTCGCCCGGCGCGTAGAGGCTGTAACGAATGCGGGCCGGCTGCAAAGCACTGACCCGGATACCGCCCAGCTGCTGCTGGGTGGCATCCAGCTTTACGACATTATCCTCGTCATGGCCTTCACCACCATGGGCGTGACCACCTTCTTCGCCATGACCACCTTCCTCATCATGGGCATGTTCGCCTTCCTTCTCATGATCCTCGCCTTGCCCATGGTCTTCGCCAGCCGAGTGTGTATGCGCCGCCTCGCTGGCAGCAGGCTTGTGGCCGGTTTCATTGGCATCATGGTCGTGGTCCGGGCCGGCCCAGGCCGGCAGGCTCAACAGCAGGCAGGCGGCGCCGAACAGGGTCAGGTTGTGATAGGTCTTGTTCATCTTCATTACTCCGAAATTCGTTGTTCAACAGGCAGGCGGGCGCTTTCCAGCAGCCATTGCAACTGGGTGGAACGATAGTGGCGTTCCAGCTCCAGCCCGGCCAGCTGGGCTTCGATGCGCTTGTCCAGCGCCAGCAGGTATTCCGCCGTGCTCAAATCGCCATTGCGCCACTGTTTTTCCAGCAGGCGGGCCGAGCGTTCCAGCCTGCCCGCCATCAGTTGCTGCCAGTGCTGTTGCTTGCCGGCCAGCACCTGCAACATCTGCTGCAGGGCCTGCAGACGGTATTCCCGTTCGCGCCAGGCGGCCTGCCACTGGGCATCCGCTTCCTGGGCACGGGTTTCCGCTTCGCGCACTTCGGCCACAAAGGTGTTGCGTACATTCAATGGGATGGAAAGGTTCAGGCCCAGGCTGGAATCCCCGTCTACCTGCCCGGCGGCAATGCCCAGGGTGGGATCGGGGCGGCGTTCCTTTTCCGCCAGTTCGGCGGCCTGCTGTTGCAGGTCACGCTCGGCGCGCAGCGCCGCCAGTTGCGGGTGCTTTTCCAGCAGGGTTTTCAGCGGCTGATCCATGCGGGAAGCCAGCCAGTTCCAGAAATCGGCCGGAACGCCGCCCTCTTCCGCTTTCCAGCCCGGCAGCAGGGATTGCACTTGTTTTTCCGCCTCCAGCACCGCTACCTCTGCGGCAGCTGTTTGCTGTAGCCTTTGTGACAGGTCCAGATAGGCCAGTTCGGCGTCGATCTCGCCCAGGTCACCGGCCTGCTGGCGCTGGTCCACCAGTTTCAGCAGTTCCGAAGTCTGCGACTCCTGCTGCCGGGCCAGTTGCCAGGCCTTTTGCGCCAGTTGCCAGTCGAGTAAAGCCTGCAGCACTTCCACGGTACGGGCCTGCAAGGCCTGCTGCCAGTACCAGCGGCTGGCTGATTGCAGCAGTTTGGCCTGTTCCTTGCGCAGGCCGCGCTTGTTCCACAGGTCGATGGTCTGGTTGATGCCGATGGAGTAGTTGTTGTTGGGGCCTTCCCGGTCGAAAGCCGTTTCCAGTTCAGGATTGTACAGCGGCTGTTCCAGGGCACGGGCCTGCCACTGGCCGGCTTCACGCGCCTGCAGGGCCGCCTGCATGGCCGGGTGCTGCGCGACCCGCTGTTCCAGTTGCTTCAACCAGGGTTCGATATTTTCCGCCTGTGCGGCCGCCAGCGGCAGCAGCCACAGCCAGCCGACCAGGAATGTGTAGTTGATTTTCATTGTCGCCTCGTTTCATTGAGTTTCGCTTGCGGCCAGGCCGCATCCATCCATGGCCATCCCGCAGGATGGCCCTGTGCGTTTTTGCAATGAATTCAGGCGATGGGAGGGCGGTGTTCCGGTGGGGAAACGCGCAAGGTTACCGGTTCACCCGCGGCAGGAAAGAGCTTGGCAGTATCTGCCAGCAGCCCCGTTTCTGGTGCTGCTGCGGGAGTAAACAGGGTATTCAGGCCATGACAGTGACAGCAATGGTGTACCGGGTCGTCATGGGCGGTGGTGCCGGATTGCTCCAGCGCCTCATCCGCGGACAGGAGAATGTCCGGCTGGGCCGGATGCTTGGCATAGGCATCCATGTGCGCGTCCACCCACTGGACGCTCAGCAACAGAATCAGCAATGTGGCCAGCCAGTTGGATTTCATGGGTTCAGGTCAGGGCAAAGTCCCACTATAGAGTGCAGCCAGGGAGAATGGTTCAATCCGTGATTGCCGATTGTGCCTGCAAATGATCCAGGTCGTCCAGCACTTCCTGCGCGTGACCCGCCGGTTTCACTTCCCGGTAGATTTTCGCCAGCCGGCCCTGCGGATCAATGATGAAGCTGTGCCGGCGGGCAAAGCGCAGGGGGCCGAGCTTGTACAGGGAACCATAGGTCAGAGCCACCTTGCCACCGGGGTCGGCCAGCAGGGGGAACGGCAGGTTGTACTTTTCCATGAAGGCCTTGTGGGATTGCACATCATCCAGGCTCACACCCACCACGGCGGCCTTTTTCTCCAGCAGATGTTCATACTGGTCGCGGAAGTGGCAAGCCTCCTTGGTACAGCCGGGCGTGTCGTCCTTCGGGTAGAAATACAGCACCAGCCACTGGCCCTGATAATCGGCCAGCGCATGCCGCTTGCCGTGCTGGTCCAGCAGATCGAAGGCCGGGGCCGGATCACCCGCTTGCAGGGCTTCCGCCCGCGAGGCAAAGGGAAACATCAGCAGCATTCCTGTCAGAGAAAGGACCAGCATATACGATTTCATGGTCAATGACTCCCGGCTTATCGATTTTGAACCAGCACCAGCACCGCGCCGGTACCGCCTTCCCGCTCCACCGGGCTGACAAAGGCCAGCACATCGGCCTGCTTGCGCAGAAAACGGGCGGTGAGGTTTTTCAGCACCGGGCCATGGCCGCGTGAGCGCAAGCCCTTGCCGTGGATGATCTTCACGCATTGCAGGCCTTCCCGCCGTACCCAGTCCATGTAGGATTGCAGCGTCTGGCGTGCTCCTTCCACGTTCAGATGATGCAGGTCGATGGTGTCTTCGATGCGGTAATCACCCCGGCGCAGACGCTTGAGTATCTGCTTGCGCAGGCCTGGGCGCAAGTAACGCACTTCCTCGCCGGTTTCCAGCCATTCTTCGCCTGGCACCGGCTTGAGCAGTTCATCCAGTACCGCGCGCTCATCCTGGATATGCTGAACCGGCACCGGTGGCGGCTTGAAACGGTGCCGGTCACGCGCCGGTTGCTTCACCGGCTGCACCGGTCCCACCGCCTCGCTGAAGTCGATATCGTCCTCGTCCATGCCGGCGCTCCGGGAAAAAGGGCGATTTTACCCTGCCGGCTCCAGTTTTTCCGGCGGTACCGGTGCGTTGAGTTCTTCATCCAGCGCGTCGGCATCCACCCGCTGGCCGTGGCTGTCGATCAGCGGCTGGTCGGCATCGTTCCAGCCGCGTATGCCGGTTTTCAGCGAGCGCACGCGGGTAAAGCCCATGTCCTGCATGGTCTTTGCTGCCAGGGCGCTGCGGTTGCCGGAACGGCAGATCACCACGATATTCCGCTCGCGTCCAGCGGCCAGCACCGGTTCGGTTTCACCGTAGTTCCAGTTGCAGGCCCCTTCCAGGATACCGCGCGGCACATGCA